>NZ_JBHVOS010000003.1:38778-74229 GCF_042887685.1 Oerskovia sp. NPDC057915
TTTTTTTTTATACGCGCCTGCGTGTGGGCTGGTGGGGTCGTCCCGAGCGCTCGTGAACGACCCGAACTGCACACTCGACGCGACGACCCGGCACCCCGCGAGGAGGGCGGCTGACAACCCGCACCGAATCTGGGACCCTCGTCCCATGGGGGACCCCGCGACGACGCCGGCACCGCACGACGGTGCCCACCACGAGCCTGTCCCGGCAACGGTCGGGGCCTCGGCGACGGACCCCGCGACCGGCGACGGAGACCCGCCGAGCGGCCCCGGCGCGCCGGGCGATACCCCCTCGGCCGCCGTCCCCGCCTACGGCTTCGCCGAGCCCGCCGCGCAGTCCGCGGCCGCTGCCCCCGCCGCCCCCGACGCCCCCGCCGCCCCGTCGCGCCACGGGCCCACCGTCCCGGCGGGCCAGGCACCCGCCGCCCGGGCAGACCGCACTCCCGTCCTCCCGCCGGGCCGCACACCCTCCCTCCCGCCGGACCTCACCGACCTCGACGACCCCCCGCTCTTCGGCCCGTACGCGAGCTGGTTGCGGCGCGTCGGGGCGTTCCTGCTCGACAACTCGATCCTGGCGGGGCTCATGTTCGTGGTCGTCGGGCCGGGGGTCGCACCGAGCGCGCTCCCCGGTCTGGACAACAACGGCAGCATGGGCACCGCGTTCGAGGGCGTGACCTGGTCCGAGAGCGCGTGGATGATCGGCGCGGTGCTCGCGATGGTCGTCCTTCAGGCGTACACGGGTGCGACGCCGGGCAAGCGGGCCGTGGGGATCGTCGTCGTCAACCGGGACTCGGGCCGACCGGTCGGGTTCCTCACGACCGTGCTGCGCTGGCTCGCGCACCTCCTCGACGCGCTGTGCTTCGTCGGGTACCTGCGCCCGCTGTGGGACAGGCAGCACCGCACGTTCGCGGACAGCCTGCTGTCGACGGTCGTCGTGCGGTCCGTCGCGCCCGAGCCCCACGCGTGGCTCGCACCGTTCGTCCGGGAGAGGCACAGGGGATCGAGGGTCGTCACCGCGGCGGCGACCGTCCTGTGCGTGGCCGGGCTGGCGTACGCCTACGGACCCACCACGACCAGGGGCGGTCAGTTCGTGTCGGCCACGGCCTGCACGGCGTGGGAGCACGGGTCGCGCCCCGACGTGCCGCAGTTCAGCGAGGCGTCCTTCAGCCGGACGACGCCGGGCACGATCACCCGCCTGGGGGTCACGCATCCCTTGCCCGACGAGGGACTGGGATCGGAGATCACGCTCACCTGGGACGGCGAGGTCCCCGCGAGCGCCGGCGCCTCGCTCGAGGCCGTCCTCACGGGCCCCGACGGCACCCGGCTCGAGTACTCGACGCCGCTCGGCACGGGCTTCGGGGAGGTCGGTGCGAGCCCGACGAGCCCGGGGGTGATCGAGATTCCCGCGAACGACCTCCGAGACGTCGGCGCCGGGTGGACCTGGATCGCCCAGATGCGCGTCGACGGTGTCGCGACTCCCGGCTGCGGTGGTCAGGTGCCGTCCTGAGCCGGTCCGGCCGCCCGTCCGGCACGACCAGCCCGTCCGGCCGCCCGTCCGGCACGACCAGCCCGTCCAGCACGACCAGCCCGTCCAGCACGACCAGCCCGTCCAGCAAGGCCGGCACGGCCGAGGCCCCTCCCTCAGGCCCGACGCCGCCGCTCACCCCGGCAGCGCGACGTCCGGTCCGGCCAGCACCAGCAGGACAGCGCACACTGCCGCGACGGCCATGCTGAGCGCGAAGGGCAGCCGGCTCGTGGTCCGCCGCACGGCGACGACGCCTGCGGACACCGCGAGCGCCACCGCCACGATCCCGCCGACCCAGGCTGCGACGGTCGGCGGTCCGGGCGGACCGAGCACCACGACGGCGACGGCCGCGACGAGCACGGTCGGGGCGAGCACGCTCGCGCGTGTCCGGCCGAGCCGGTGCGGCAGCCCGCGGATGCCGGTGGCCCGGTCGTCCTCGAGGTCGGGCAGGGTGTTCGCGACGTGCGCGCCCACGCCCAGGAGCGCCGTCGCGGTCATGGCCCAGGGGGCCGCGACGCGGTCGCCGGGGGCCGCGAGCACGACGAACAGCGGCAGCAGACCGAAGGAGACGGCGTAGGGCGCCCAGGACCACACGGTCGACTTGAGCCATGCGTTGTAGCTCCACGCGCTCGCGACGGCCACGAGGTGCACGAGCCCTGCGCCGATCCCCGTCGCGAGCGACAGCACGGCGCACAGGGCCGCCGCGAGGAGCGCCGCCCCGTGCACCTGCCGGGTCGTCACGAGCCCCGCGACGACGGGCTTGTCGGTGCGCTGCACCGCGACGTCGCGGCGGGCGTCGAGCCAGTCGTTGGACCAGCCGACGGAGAGCTGACCGGTGAGGACCGCGGCGACCACGAGAGCCGTCGTCCCCGGGCCGGACCCCACGCCCGCGGCGAAGAGGCCGGCCAGGACGGTGACCACGACCGTGGGCCCGGCGTGGCTCGCCAGGGCGAGACCCCGCGCCGTCGTCAGGGTCGTGCGCGTCGTCACCGTCACCGTCGTCACCGTCCGTCGCGCCCGCCGTCCCTGCCGTCGACGGGTCCTCGTCCGTCCGACGCTAGCAACGCGCGGGCTGCGCGTCGCCGTGACACGATGCGGGAATGTCGCGGTTGCTCGCGGTCGGTCCGGCTCTGCCGGGCGTCGCACACCCTCAGAGCGAGATCACGGACACGATCGGGCCCCTGCTGACCCCGTCGGCCGCCAAGCGCGCCGTCCTGCGCCGGTTGCACGAGGCGAGCGGCGTGCGGACCCGCCACACGGCCCTGGCTCTCGACGAGTACGCGGGGCTCACGTCGTTCGGGGTCGCGAACGACCACTTCATCCGCGTCGGCACGGACCTCGCCGAGGAGGCGTGCCGCACCGCGCTCGACGCCGCGGGGCTCGCCCCGGGAGAGGTCGACTTCCTCCTCTTCACCTCGGTGACCGGGATCGCTGCGCCCTCGATCGACGCGGAGCTCGTGACGCGCCTGGGCCTGCGGACCGACGTGAAGCGCCTGCCGTCGTTCGGTCTCGGCTGCGTCGCGGGGGCCGCGGGGATCGCGCGCGTCCACGACTACCTGACGGGTCACCCGCAGGACGTGGCCCTGCTCGTGTCGGTCGAGCTGTGCTCGCTGACGCTCCAGCACGGCGACGACTCGATGGCGAACCTGGTCTCGACGGGCCTGTTCGGGGACGGGGCGGCTGCGGTCGTGATGGTCGGGGACGCGCACCCGGCGGCCGTCCGGTCCGGGGGCCCCGTGCCCGACGGCGGAGCGCCCGCCCCGGGGGTGCGCGGCACCCGGGCAGCGGGCACCCCGGGCTTCTCGACCCGACCCGTGCCACGGGGGGTCGACGTCGTCGACACCCGCAGCCGCCTCTATCCCGAGACGGCCGACCACCTGGGCTGGACGATCCGCGACAGCGGTTTCGGGATCGTCCTGTCGGCGGGCCTTCCCGAGGTCATCGCGGCGCACCTCGCGGGGGACGTGAAGTCGCTGCTCGCCGAGCACGCCCTCGCGACCGAGGACGTCGGGACGTGGGTCGTGCACGCGGGCGGGCCGCGCATCCTCGACGTCGTGCGCGACTCGCTGGGTCTCGACGAGACGGACCTTCGGCTCAGCAGGGAGTCGCTCGCCGCCGTCGGGAACCTGTCGTCGTCCTCGGTGCTGCACGTGCTCGCCGCGACGCTCGCGGCGCGCGAGGCACAGCGAGCGCAGCGCCGCACGACCCCGCCCGCGACCGGCGACCGGCACGGCGTCCTCATGGCGTTCGGTCCTGGCGTCAGCGCCGAGCTCGTGCTGCTGCGCTTCCCCGACGGCACGGAGGGCTGATGCTCGTCTTCTTCTACGTCGTGGTCGGGGCGACCGCGCTCGAACGGCTCGCCGAGCTCGTCGTCTCGGCACGCAACGCGAGGTGGTCGTTCGCGCGCGGCAGCATCGAGACGGGGCGCGGCCACTTCCCGGCGATGGTCGCCCTGCACACGGGCCTGCTCGTCGCGTGCGTGGTCGAGGTCAACGTGGCCGACCGGCCGTTCGTCCCGTGGGTCGGGTGGCCCGCGTTCGTGCTCGTCGTCGCGAGCCAGGCGCTGCGCTGGTGGTGCATCGCCTCGCTCGGGCCGCGGTGGAACACGCGCGTGATCGTGGTCCCCGGGCTGCCGTGGGTCGACCGCGGCCCCTACCGCTGGATCGCGCAGCACCCCGGGCAGCGCTGGTTCCGGCACCCCAACTACGTCGCGGTCGTCGTCGAAGGCTTCGCGCTGCCGCTCGTCCACTCGTGCTGGACGACCGCGCTCGTCTTCACGGTGCTCAACGCCGTGCTGCTGATGCGGTTCCGGCTCCCGGCCGAGGAGCGTGCGCTCGACGCCCTCCCGCACGCGCAGTCGGCCCCGGGCTCGGTCAGCCGGCCGTGACCGACACCGACGTCCTGGTCGTGGGTGGGGGCCCGGTCGGGCTGGCCGCCGCGATCGAGGCGAGGCTCGCGGGCTACGACGTGGTCGTGGTCGAGCCGCGCACCGGCCCTGTGGACAAGGCGTGCGGCGAGGGCCTCATGCCCGGTGCGCTGCACGCGCTCCAGGCCCTCGACGTCGACCCCGACGGGCACGTCCTGCGGGGCATCAGCTACCGCGACGCGCACCGGCACGCCGACCACCTCTTCACGGGCGGGCAGGGCCGGGGCGTGCGACGAACCACCCTGCACGCGGCGCTCGCCGACCGCGCGGCTGCGCTCGGGGCCACGACCGTGCGCAGCCGGGTCGAGAGCATCGACGAGACGGCGGACCGGGTGTCTGCCGCGGGCGTCAGCGCGCGCTGGCTGCTCGGCTGCGACGGGCTGCACTCGACCGTGCGCCGCCTCGCGGGCCTGGACGTCGGGGCGGACGCGCCCGCGCACGAGTCCCTCCTGGCGCGGAGCCGCCACGGCGGCGACGGACCCGACGGAGCGGCGGCCGACGAGGCCGCACCCCACGCGGCGCGCATCCCCACCGAGCTCGGCGGCACCGCCCCGCCCGTCCGTCCCGGCCCGGACCCGCGGCGCCGCTTCGGTCTGCGACGCCACTTCCGAGCGCCCGCGTGGACGGACCTGGTCGAGGTCCACTGGGGCGACCGCGTCGAGGCGTACGTGACGCCCGTGGGCCCGGACGTCGTCGGGATCGCGATGCTCGGGCCCACCGGGACGCACTTCGACGAGGCCCTCGCGGGCTTCGCCGAGCTGGCCGCCCGCCTGAGGGACGCCGACCCGCTGGGCCCGGTCCGCGGCGCGGGTCCCCTGCGGCAACGGTCCCGACGGCGCAGCACCGGCCGGGTGCGCCTCGTCGGGGACGCGTCGGGGTACGTGGACGCCCTCACGGGCGAAGGACTGCGCGTGGGGCTCGCGCAGGCGAGCGCCGCCGTCGGGCACCTGGACGATCCCGGGGCGTACGAGCGCGACTGGGCGCGCGTGACGCGCGACTACCGGATGCTGACGACCGGGCTCGTGGGGTGGGCGACCTCGCCCGCGCGCCGGGCGATCGTGCCGCTCGCAGCGCACGCACCCTGGCTCTACGGGAAGGTCGTGGACCGGCTCGCGCGCTGACCTCGCGACCGGGTTCGAGAACTTCTCCCACCCCGTATCCGCGGAACGTCGCCAGGGGCTACGATCAGCGACGGCGACGCGAGCCCCTGCCCGCGTCGCCACCTCAGCGAGACAACGCCCCTGACCGGCCGCCGGCCGGTCAGGGGCGTTTGCGACGGCCGTGCTCTACCCGCAAGAACCGAGGATCGCGATGCCGCACCGCCGATGGAAAGAACAGCGCCTGTGCCCGCAGTGCCAGGACGTGGTCCTGGTCGAGATGCGCTTCGTCGCACTGCCCTCCGCCCCTGGCGAGGACGTCACGATGGAAGCCGTCGGCACGGACGACGCGGGTCACGAGTTCCACTGACCCTGCTGCGACGACGGGTCAGGAAGAGGCCCCGAGCTCGCCCCCTGATCACTCCCCACCTGACGGCCGCGGTCCCGGGCCCGCTTCCTTGAGCTCGACGAAGATCGCGTGCGTGGGCGTCGTCCCGGTGTTCTCCCCCACGTGGACCTGGTCCGGCAGCCAATGGGTCTCGCCCGCCGCCAGCACGACCTCCATGACCCGGTCGCCCGACGAGATGCGTCGCTCGAAGCCGCTCAGCGTGTACATGACGCTGTCGGGGTGATGGTGGGGGTGCGTCCGCGTACCCGGCCGGTCCTCGTACTCCAGCACCCGGACCCGCTCGTTCTCGAAGATCACCCGGTAGTGGTCGGGGTCCGTGACCGTCGGATCGTCCGACGCCTGTCGTTCCTGCCCCATGCTCGCCTCGGAACCTCGTGGCCCGTCGTCGTCGACCGGCGCGTCCCTCGAGCATCCCACCACCTGACCGGCACGCATCTCGGGTGGTCGCGGCCGCGCGCGCCACGCGCGCGGCCTGCCTCCGGGCGACCTGCCCGGCGGCGGGCGCACGACCTACGAGATGCCGCGGTCCCGCGCCCAGCGCAGGATGTCCGCGCGGTTCGAGACACCCACCTTGCGGTAGATGCTGCGCAGCTGGGACTTGACCGTGTTGCGGGTGACGAACAGGATCGCCGCGAGCTGCTCCAGGGTCATGTCCTCCGTGAGGTGCGTGAGGACCACGAGCTCCCGGCGGGAGAGCACGACCTCCTCCTGCACCCCGTCAGGGGGTGGGGACTTCGGGGACGTTCGCTCCGTGATGGACATGGTTCCTCCGTCGGTGGGTCCGCACGTCGCCCACGTTGTGATCCGGTCTCTTCTGGCTCCTACAGAAGAGACGGCTGGAAACGGATCCATGACGCGAGTTCCCCCGACGGGTCTGCCGGCACCTCAGCCGCGAGCCCGGCGCCGCGGCGCCCCTCAGGTGGTGGCCGCGTCGTCGGGCAGCCCCGCGTCGTGGCCGAGGATCGCTGCCTGCGTGCGGTTCGTGACCCCGAGCTTGACCATGGCGTGGGTCAGGTGGGTCTTGACCGTCGGCTCGGCCATGAACAAGGTCCGGGCGATCTCCGCGTTCGACACCCCCGTCGCGACCAGCCCGACGACGGCCCGCTCCCGCTCGCTCAGCTCCCCCACCTTGGCCCGCGCAGCGGCCTGCCGCGTGCTCATGGCCGGGCCGAGCGAGTCCAGCAGGTGCCGCGTCACGGCCGGGGACAGCATCGCCTCGCCCGCCGCGGCCGCCCGGATGCCCTGGTGGACCTCGGTCACCGTGCTGTCCTTGAGGAGGTAGCCCGCGGCCCCGGCCCGCAGCGCGGGCACGACGTACTCGTCGTACTGGAAGTTCGTCAGGATCACGACCTGGACCTCGGGCGACGCCCGGCGGATCTCCTGCGTCGCCTCGATGCCGTTCATGACGGGCATCTGCATGTCCATGAGGACCACGTCGGGGTGGTGCGCGAGGACCGCCTCGACCCCCTCGCGGCCGTCCTCGGCCGTCCCGACGACGTCGAGGTCGTCGGCCGCGTCGACCAGCCCCGCGATGCCCTCGCGGAACAGTCGCTCGTCGTCGACGACCACCACACGGATGACTCGGCTCATGCTTGCCTCCTCGGCAGCAGCGCGTCGACGCGGAACCCGCCGTCCGGCGTCGGTCCGATCGTGGTGGTCCCCCCGACGAGGGCCACCCGCTCGCGGATGCCCTGCAGACCGTGGCCACCGGTGGGCATCTCGACCTCGGGGATCGCCGACGGACCGTTGACGACCGCGACCCGCAGCGCTCCGTCCTCCTCGGCGACGCGCACGGCCGTCTCGGCCCCCGGTGCGTGCCGGACCGCGTTGGTCAGGGCCTCCCGCACGATGCGGACGGCGGTGCGCTCGGTCAGTCCGGGCGGCTCCCCGGGGACGACGTCGGCGTCCACCTCGACCGGCTGTCCCACGGACCGGGCCTCCTCGGCCAGGATCGCGACGTCCCGGAACGACGGCTGGTCGAGCGGTGCCGGGGTCCCGTCCCGCCCGAGCAGGTGCAGCATCCCGCGCATCTCCTCGAGCGCCTCGCGAGCCGTGTCACGGATCCGGTCCACGTCCTCGCGGACCTGCGGGTCGGCGACCTTCGTCTCCAGGAGGTTGCTCTGCAGCACGACGTAGCTGACCCGGTGCGCGACGACGTCGTGCATCTCCCGCGCGAGACGTTCCCGCTCGGTGGTCCGCACCTGGGCCACGAGGTGCTCCGCGGCCTGGGCGCTCCGGTCCCGGAGAGCGGCCGACGCGACCCGCTCGGCGCGCCGGCTGCGACCGGCGAGCCAGGGCCCCAGGACGAGCAGCACCAGCACGGTGACCATCGCGACGTCCGACCTCGCGAACGCGAGCGGCGCAGCGGGGAGGATCACGAGGGCGCCGGCCGTCACCCAGACCGCTCCCTGGCGGCGCGAGAGCCGCTCCCCCGCGTCGAACGACGCGAGGATCGTCGCGGGGACCGGCGAGACCCACGACAGGAGGGCGGTCCCCACGACCGCCGGACCCGTGAGCCGCGGCCACAGGAGCAGCGAGGCCCCGACGAGCTGGGCGACGAGCTCGGCCCACAACGGCGCGCCCTGCGTACCGACCACCGATCGTGAGACCGCGACCGAGACCCCCGCGAGCGCGGCGAACGACGCGACCGCGGCGTCGCGCCGCGTGATCGACCCCAGGGCGGGCATCCGCATGCTGTCAGGCTAGCCAGGAACACCGCGCGAGGGCGGTCGAGACGGGGCCGTCGACCTGGACACCCGCTCCGAGGGCGACGGAGACGCCGGTCGGCCGCTCCCGCACCGCCGCGTGAGGCGACCGCAGGGCGCCCCCTCCGTGGTCGGAGGGGGCGCCCTGCGGTCGGTGTCACGCGATCGGTGTCACGCGGTCGGTGTCATCATGCGGTCGGTCCGGGAGGGGTCACCGGTCCGTGCTGGTCGACGTCCGCCGACGCCCGGCGAGGACGAGCCCCGTACCGGTCAGGACGATGAAGGCTCCCGCGACCGCGAGCAGTCCCGCGTTCACGCCGGTCGTGGCGAGGCTCGCGGCCTGGGCGGCCTCGGCGACCGTCGCGACCGGGACGGTGCCCGTCAGGCCCAGGTTCGTCGGGTCGGTCGAGGCGACCGTCCGGACGGTCCCGTCGGTCCCCACGAAGACCGGGTCCACGGCGTCGGTGACGACGGGGGTCGTCGGGTCCTCGGGGACGACCGGGACGGTCGGCTCGTCCGGCACGACCGGCTCCTCGGGCTCGGGGGCCTCGGGCTCGTCGGCGAGGCTGATGCCGACCCAGTCCCACGCGGTCGAGGGCTGGTCGAGCTCGCCCAGGCCGATGAGCCAGTGCGGGAACGTCGCCGGCATCCACTGGCCGTTCTCGTCGGTCGTCCCGTGGTTGTTGTGGTCGTTGCCCGTGTAGAAGTGCGGGCTGCCCTGCTCGGTGCCCTGCGCCGAGCCCCAGAGCTGGAACTGCGGCAGGCTCGCGACGTCCAGGCCCGCGGGGACCCGGACGAACACGCGCTGCCCCGGCGTCACGGACGTGATGGTGGTGCCGTTCGCGTCGACCAGGGTCACCCCGGCCGGCACGGCCGAGCCGTCCGCGGTGCGCAGCTCGACGTGGACGTCGCCCGTCCCACCGACGAGCGAGGCGGTGAAGCCGTAGTCCGTCGAGCCGTCGGTGTTCCGGACGTACCCGTGCGAGACGAACCCCGGCTGGGGCATGACCACGTTCGTGCCGAGCGCGTTCTCGATGAGCCAGGCCGCGGTCTGCATCGTCGCCAGCCGGTCGCTCAGGTAGCCCTGGTCCCAGGTGCGGGTCCAGTCCCCTGCCTGCTGGCCGGCGAACTGGTCGAGCGCCTTCTGGCTCAGGGTCACGTGACCCGAGGCGTCCACGTCGAAGAAGAGGCCCATGATGTCGTGGCCGGTCGAGAAATACCAGACCGCGAACTGCGTGGCCTCGTACGCCGTGTAGTCGGCACGACGGAGGTTCTGGTCCGCGACGGCCTGCTCGGCCTCGGCCAGGGTCATCCACCCGTTGTCGATGCTGTACTGGTAGTCAGCGATCGTGGCGGTCTCGGGCACGGTCACCCCGGCACGGTCGAACAGCACCCGGGCGTCGGCGCCACGAGCGGCCAGGTCCGAGCCGCCCTTGTAGCCGTTGACGAGCACGGTCTGCTGGGCCGAGGTGTTCTGCCAGTGGATGCCCTCGGCGTCGGGGGTCACGGTCTCGTCGCCCGACCACACGTGGTACCAGTAGCTCGCGATGTCGCGGTCGTAGACCATGTGGATCGTGCCGTCGTCGTCGGTGAGCGAGTGGTGCAGGATGTGCAGCTGGGGCTGGCCGTTCCACCCCGTCCAGTCACGGCCCGACGTGAGGTCACCGTCCTCCAGGAAGTACCAGTAGTCGCACGAGAAGCCGTTGTTGTAGCTGTCCTCCCAGTGGGGGTGGTAGTCGGCGTCGGGGTAGGCAGGCGTCGACTGGAGCGCACCGAACGCGGACATCGCGGCCAGCGGGGTGCCCGTCGTCTCGACCGTGCCGGGCTCGCCCGTCGCAGGCTCGACGACGTCGGCCGTGGTCTCGCCGGGGTCCGCCGCGGGGGTCTCGGCGACGGGCGCCTCCACCGCGACGGGCGCCTCGGGCGCAGGGTCGGCGGGCGCGGTCTCCTCGACCGGCGCCTCGGGGCCCGCGGGGGCCTCGGCGGCCGGGGCGACGACCGGGTCGGACGGTGCGGCAGGTGTGGCAGGCGCGTGCTCGGCCGGAGCCGGAGCGGCCGGGGTCTCAGCAGCGGGTGACGACTGCTCACCGCCGGCGTCGGACGAGCCGGCTTCGGGGGCCGCGGGCGCGCCCGCCTCGGGGACGTCGGCCCCCTCGGCGGCGAAGGCCGCTGCTCCACCGCCCAGCACGAGCGCCGCGGAGACTGCGGTGGTGGTGACGGTACGGAGGACCTTCATGATCGACGAGCTCCTTCGGGTGGGTCGGGCACCGGTCGCGCCCTGGTCCCTCTACGTTCCCGCCCACCAGGGGGTCCCCGACTCACCCGTTCGGACCGATCGCCCTCGTCCGAAGGTCTCTGGCCGCCCGGCCCGCCTCAGACCCGGTCGTCGCAGGTCCGCGCCGGTCCGCGGACGGCCACGCCACGGCGACACCGCGGTAACGCGGCACCGCGGCACCGCGCCGACCCGTCACGCCGTCGCACGCAGCCCTCGCACGACCGTCACCAGACAGAGCGCGCACGCCACCGCGACCACGGCGAGGAGCACCGTGTAGCCCGCGAGGGCCGTCGCTCCGGCCAGGACCACGGGCAGCAGGAAGCCCACGTAGGACAGGCTGTAGTAGACGCCCGTGAGTCCGGCGAGGTCGGTGGGCGTCGCGATGGCCTGCACCTCGATCAGGCCGGCCACCACGCAGATCCCGTACGCGGCGCCGAGCGTGATCGCGGCGAGGCCCCCGAGCACGGGCGACAGGACGGTCGCGTTGGTCGCGGCGAGCGCCATGCCCAGCAGCATGAGCCCCATCCCGACGACGAGCGCCCGTCCGCCCGTGACCCGGTCGATCACCGCGACGAAGGACTGGACCACCGCACCCGTGCCGAGCGTGAGGACCGTGAGCAGGGTCGCGTAGGCCAGGGAGAGGTCGCCGGTCTGCTCGGAGACGAGCTGCGGCATGACGGCGTAGGCGATCCCGGCCGCACCGAAGATCCAGGGCGCGGCGGGCACCACGACGCGCACGAACCGGCGGTGCGACGCGGCCGGGACCCGCAGGTCGGCCAGGAGCGAGGTCGTCGACCGGTTCCCTCCGACGGTCTCGGTCGCGGTCGCGAGCAGGACGAGCGCGACCACGCTGAGCACGACGTGGACCACGTAGGGCGTGATCGTGGGCCACGGGCCCCACTGGGCGAGCACACCGGAGACCCCGGCTCCGATCCCGAACCCGAGCGTCAGGGACAGCGACGGGCGGCGCGCGCCCGCGGTCTGGTCGGCCTCCATGTCGAACGGCGCGCTCGACAGCTCCTTGACCCAGCTCGTGCCGACCGACATCGCGACGCCCACGCTCAGCCCCGCGAGCAGGCGTCCCAGGCAGATGACGACCTCGCTGCCGAAGCCGGCGGCCAGCAGCACGCTCGCCCCGATCCCACCCAGGACGCCGACGACGGCGAGCGGCTTGCGCCCGTACCGGTCGGACAGGGGGCCCGCCACGACCAGGCCGGGCACGAGGCCCAGGACGTACATCCCGAGGAACAGGTCGACCATGACGACGGAGTAGTTCCCGAGGTCCTGGTACATGTGCAGGAGCGGCGTGAAGTGGTTACCACCCCAGGCCATGACGACGAGCGCCGGGGCGACCCGCAGCCAGCCGGGGAACGAGCGGTGGCGGTTCATGATCTTTCTCAGGGACGAGGACGGTGGGACGGTGGCCCGAAGGGCATGGCACGGCCACGACGGGCCGAGCGGGAGGGACGCGAACGGTGATCGGGGGGCGAGCGCCCGTCAGCCGTAGTTGCCTCGCTGGACGTGCGCGCGCAGCGCCGCCTCGTAGGCCTGGGCGTCACCGGCACGGGCCAGCGTGGCGAGCACGCGGTGGTCGGCGAGAAGCCGTGTGGGCGAGGTCGCGTCACGTCGGACGGCGCGGTGGGTCAGGAGCTCGAGGCGCGGGCCGAGCTGCGCGAAGAGGTCCTCGATCACGTCGTTGTCCCCGGCGCGGATGACCCGGGAGTGGAACGCGAAGTCCGCCTGCGAGAAGGCGAGCAGGTCGCCGTCGTGCTCGGCGACCACCTGCCGGGCGACGAGGTCGTCGAGGTCGTGCGCGACGTCGTCGGGCAGGGCGTTCCCGTCGAGGGCGCGGATCGCGGACGACTCGAGCATGATCCTGACCGCGAGGAGGTCCGCGACCTCCTTGTCCGCGACCGTGGCGACGATCGCTCCCCGCTTGGGGAACAGCGTGAGCAGGCGGCACGTCTGGAGCTGGAGGAACGCCTCGCGGACGGGGGTGCGGCTGATGCCGAGCTCGTCGGCGACCTCCCCCTCGGTGATGAGCGCCCCGGGGGCGGTCTCGCCCGTGATGATCGAGGCGGACACCGCGGCGAAGGCGCGCTCGACGGCGCTGGGGGCCTGGTCGTCGGACTTCTTGCGAGGCGACATCCAGCGACCATAGCACCTTAGATGCAAGGGGGCACCCGGGGTGCACGGCTACGGTCCGGTCACGTTCGGGCGCGCCCGGTCGCCCCGCCCCCGGGAGCACGCATAGCCTCGTTCGACCAGCCGACCCGACCGGATGGAGCTTTCCGTGCAGAAGACCGGGACCGACCCCGACGAGTACCTGACGACCCTTCCCGAGCGATTCCGCGACGACGCCCTGCGCCTCGACGCCGCGATCTCGGAGGTGATGTCGGGCCGCTCCCGGGTCCTGTGGGAAGGCGTCTTCTGGGGCGGGACCGACCAACGGATCCTCGGGTACGGCGACCTGGACCAGCCGCGCCCCCGCGGCGGGAGCGTCGAGTGGTTCGTCGTCGGCCTCGCCGTCCAGCAGAACTACCTCAGCGTGTACGTCAACGCCGTCGAGGACGACCAGTACGTCGCCCAGAAGTACGCGCACACGCTGGGGCGCGCCAAGATCGGCAGCTCGAGCGTGGGCTTCAAGTCGCTCGCCGACATCGACCTCGACGCGCTGCTGCACCTCGTGCGGATCGCCCGGGAGCAGACGGAGTAGCGCGTACCGCACTTCCGGCCTCGGCCCCGGAACCCGGCACCCCCGGGGCCCGGGCCCCCCGGGGCCGAGCAACGGGCGCCCAGCCGCTCTACCGCTCCGCGGCCGGCGCGTGCATCTCGACGCTGATCTGGCTCGCGTCGAGCATCTTGAGCGTCTCGTCCATGGCCCCCGAGCTGTAGGTGCCGTGGTCGCGCACGTGCAGCAGCTCCTCGCGCTGGGCGGCGAGCACCGCGAGCCGCAGCTCGCGGTACTGCCGGTGCTGCTCGTCGGCCTCGGTCGCCTCACGGTCCACGAGGTCGTCGTGCGCGACCTCCTGGCGCACGCGCTCGATCGTCCCGGGCGCGTACGGCGTGCCGTCCGGACGCGCGAGCCCGGGTGCGTCGATCACCTCGGAGGCCACGCGCGAGAGCTCGCCCAGGAGCGCGAGCCGCTCGTCGTTCTCGGTCGACGTGTCGACGGTCAGGTCGAGGCGTCGCACGACCCACGGCAGCGTGCCGCCCTGGACAAGGAGCGTCCCGGCCGCGACGAAGAACGCGATGAGGACGAGCAGGGCCCGGTGCGGGGTGTCGGCCGGGAGGGACTGGGCAGCCGCGAGGGTCACGACCCCGCGCATCCCGGCCCACACGAGCAGCACGCCCTCGCGGCGCCCGAGCGGCTCGGCCGCCAGGTAGTCGATGTCGGCGATGCGGCGCGTGAGGAACGTCTGGACGCGGGCCATGCGGGTCTGGACGCGCGGGTCGTCGAGCGAGGGCTGCGTGGCGCCCGGTCCACCGCGGGCCCCGGCCAGCCCCCCGGGACCGCCCAGGCCGGGGACGCCGCCGCCGGGCCCACCAGGGCCGCCGCGCGACCGCCGGTTCCGCCGCCCCCTGCCCTGCTCCCGGTCCTCGACCGTCGGCAGCTCGCCGCGGTCGAGCTTGTCGGTCACGGCCGTGAGCTTCTCGCGCACCTCGGGGTTGCGCCGGTTGGAGCGCTTCATGAGCCACAGCAGCACCGCGACGAACACCGACCGCAGCGCGACGACCACGACCGCGGCCAGGAGCGCGAGCCCCGCGGCCGTCCACAGGCTGCCGTGCTCCTGACGCACCTCCTCGACGAGCCCGAACACCTCGAGCCCCATGAGCAGGAAGACCCCGCCCTCGAGCAGGAGCTCGACGGTCCGCCAGTTCGCCTTCTCGGCGATGCGGTCCTGCGGGCTCAGGTGCTTGGGTGCGCCGAGGCCCGTGACGATCCCTGCGGTGACGACCGCGACGAGCCCCGAGGCGCCCAGGTGCTCCGAGGGCAGGAACGCGATGAAGGGGACGACGAACGAGATCGCGGTGTTGGACGTGGCCTCGCGCACGCGCGAGCGCAGCCACAGGTTGGCCTTGCCGACCAGGAAGCCGATGACCACGGCGACCGCGACCGCGTAGACGAAGTCGCCCGCGACCTGCCCGACCGAGACCGTCGCGGCCGTCGCCGCGATGGCCGAGCGCAGCAGCACCAGGGCGGAGGCGTCGTTGAGCAGGCTCTCTCCCTCGAGCACGGTCACGACGCGCGGTGAGACGCCGGCCTTCTTGACGATCGAGGTCGCGACCGCGTCGGTCGGGCTGATGATCGCGCCGAGCGCGATGCCCGTCGCGAGCCCGATCCCCGGGATGAGCAGGTGGAACAGGAAGCCGAGCACCACGGCGCTGATGACGACGAGCACCACGGACAGGCCGCTGATGGCCTTGAGATCTCGCCGGAAGTCCATCGCGGGCATGCTCACGGACGCCGAGTAGAGCAGCGGGGGCAGGACGCCCGCGAGGATCCACTCGGGCTCGACCTCGACGGCCGAGACCGCGGGCAGGAACGACACCGCGACGCCCAGCAGCACGAGGATCAGCGGGGCGGCGACCCCCAGGCGCGGTGCGAGCGCGGTCACGCCGACGACCGCCAGGACGCCGGCGATCAGGTAGGGGGCGAACTCCATGGGCTTCTCGTCTCGCTCGGGGAATTACTTCCTATCAGACGAAGCATCTGTGCCCCGCACCGCTACGCGTCGCGCGGAACCCACTCTGCCGCCTGGTCGCGTGCGGCGCGCAGCATCGCGACGGCCTCGTCCTGGTTGACGCGGGCGAGCGCGAGCGCGCTGAGCTGGAGCGAGAGCAGCAGGCGCGCGCGCTGCTCGACGGCACCGTCCGCGAGCGCCGGGTCCGCGGCGCGCAGCGCCCCGGCGAGCGCGTCGGTCAGCTCGGCCCGGTAGGCGTCGACCGCGGCACGCAGCGCCTCGTCGTGCCCGGCGGCACCGGTCGCGCACCCGACGAGGAGGCAGCCGAGCCGTGGGGAGCCGGCGGGCAGCTGCTCGACGGCGGAGCCGAGCCGCTCGAAGTACGTCACGACGGCGCGTCCGGCCTCGGGCGACGCAGCGCTCGGCCGGCCCGCTGCGCGCTCCCCCGCTGCCGCCTGCCCCGCGGTGACGAGCGGGCGCAGGCGGGGGCGGATCACGGTGTCGAGGTAGTCCTCGACGGCCGCGTCGAACAGCCCTCGCTTGGAGCCGAAGGCGTGGTAGAGGCTCGACCGGTTGAGCCCGGTGGCGCGCTCGAGGTCCGGGAGGGATGCTCCGTCAAGGCCCTGGTCCCAGAAGACGTCCCGGGCCGACTGGACCACCGTGGTGGTGTCGAACGACTGCGACCTGCCCATGTGGACCGCCTCACCTTCTGCTTCTCGAATTGCACCGACCGGTACACAACTGTACCGTCAATTAGTAGACCGATCAGTTCAGAACGCCGTTCCCGCCGGCAGCGGCAGGCGCCAGAGCCCGCCCCCCTCACCCTGGAGGACACCCACCATGACCGCGACAGCACTGGTCTTCGCCGGCCTCGCCGCGCTGATCCACGTCTACATCTTCGTGCTCGAGTCCGTGTCCTGGACCTCGCCACGGACCCGCGCCACGTTCGGGACCACCGAGCAGGAGGCCCGCGCGACCAAGGAGCTCGCGTTCAACCAGGGCTTCTACAACCTGTTCCTCGCAGCCATCACCGCGATCGGCATCGTGCTGGTCACGAGCGGGCACACCGACGTCGGCGCGGCGCTCGTCCTGAGCGCGACCGGCTCGATGGTCCTCGCCGGGCTCGTGCTGATCGTCTCGTCGCCCGCCAAGGCCCGCGCCGCGCTCGTCCAGCTCGTCCCGCCCGCGATCGCGATCGTGCTGCTCGTGATCGCCCTGGTGTCCTGACGGCAGACAGGCCACCGCACCGACCACCCCACGGCCCGACCCACCACCCGCCGCACCGGCCCTCCCGGCCGGGGCTGCGCCGTCGGGCATGCTCGCCCAGAACCACGACCGAAGGAAACCCCGACACATGACCTCCACGCAGATCCAGCTCGTCGCCCGCCCCACCGGCTGGCCCACGCACGACGACTTCCGCACCGTCCAGGTCGAGCTCCCCGACCTCGCTCCCGGCCAGGTCCGCGTCCGGAACGAGTTCGTGTCCGTCGACCCGTACATGCGCGGGCGCATGAACGACGTGAAGTCCTACACGCCGCCCTTCGCGCTCGGCGAGACCATGACAGGCGGTGCCGTCGGGCGCGTCGAGGCCTCGACGGCAGAGGGCGTCGCGGTCGGCGACGTCGTGCTGCACCAGCTCGGGTGGCGCGACGTCGCTCAGGGCGACGCGGCCGCGTTCCGCGTGGTCCCCGAGATCCCGGGCGTGCCGCTGTCCGCGTACCTGGGCATCCTGGGGATGACGGGGCTCACCGCGTACGTCGGGCTGCTCGAGATCGCGGGCCTTCGCGAGGGCGACACCGTGTTCGTCTCCGGCGCCGCCGGGGCCGTGGGCACCGCCGCCGGCCAGATCGCGCGCCTCAAGGGTGCGGGCCGCGTCGTCGGGTCGGCCGGGACGCCCGAGAAGGTCGCGCTCCTGACCGAGCGCTACGGCTACGACGCGGCCTTCAGCTACAAGGACGGACCGGTCGCGGACCAGCTCGCCGTCGCCGCCCCCGACGGGATCGACCTGTACTTCGACAACGTCGGCGGCGACCACCTCGAAGCGGCGCTGGGCGCGTTCAACGACTTCGGGCGCGCGGCGCTGTGCGGCGCGATCTCGCAGTACAACGCGACCGAGCCCGCGGTCGGCCCGCGGAACATGAGCAACATGGTGACGCGCAGCCTCATGCTCCGCGGCTTCACGATCGGCAACCACCTCGAGCACTTCCCCGCGTTCTCGCGCGACATGGGCGCGTGGCTCCAGGCCGGCGACGTCGTGTTCGACGAGACCGTGGTCGACGGGATCGAGAACTCGGTCGACGCGTTCCTCGACCTCATGCGCGGCGCGAACACGGGCAAGATGGTCGTGCGCGTCTGAGGTTCTCCGGCCGGCGCCGTCGCGCCCGCCGGCCCGGGGCCGCGCCTAGAAGGCCACCGAGTGCGTCCTGAGCGCGGCCTCGTCGCGTGCGGGCCGGGCCCCCGCCGGGCTCTCCTGCCCGACGGCGCCGCGCGCCCCCGCCGGTCGCGTCACCCCGCGCTGGTCGAGGATCGGGCGCACGCCCTCCGCGAACCAGTGCGCCTCCTCGAGGTGCGGGTACCCCGAGAGCACGAACTCGTCGAAGCCCGCCTCGTGGTACTCCTGCACGAGGTCGGCGACCTCCTCGTGGCTGCCCACGAGCGACGTCCCCGCGCCACCCCGAACCAGCCCCACCCCCGCCCACAGGCCCGGGTGCACCTCGAGCGACCGCGTGCGACCGTCGAAGCGGTCACCGTTGAGCGCCGCCATGCGTCGCTGGCCCGTCGACGACGACGAGCGGAACTGGGCCTGCGCGGCCGCGACCTGCTCGGGCGACCACGCGTCGAGGAACTTCTCGGTGACGCCCCACGCCTCGGCCGACGAGTCGCGGCTGATGGTGTGCAGGCGGATGCCGAACCGCAGGGTCCGCCCCCGCTCGGCCGCGAGCTCGCGCACCCGGTCGATCTTGGCCTTGGCCTGAGCGGGCGGCTCCCCCCACGTGAGGTAGACGTCGGCGTGCTCGGCCGCGACGGGCAGCGCGGCGTCCGAGGACCCCCCGAAGTAGACGGGCGGCGCAGGGTCCGGCGGCACAGGGACCCGGCCGTCGCGGAGGCGGTAGTGCTGCCCGTCGAGGTCGAGCGGCTCGCCCGAGAACAGCCCGCGCACCACGGTCAGGAACTCGGCCGTGCGCGCGTAGCGCTCGTCGTGGTCGAGCCAGTCGCCGAACCGCCGCTGCTCGCTCTCGTCCCCGCCCGTCACGACGTTGAGGCGCACCCGCCCGCCCGAGAACCGCTGGAGCGTCGCAGCCATCTGCGCCGCGAGCGTCGGCGACACCAGCCCTGGACGGAACGCGACGAGGAAGTGCAGCCGCTGCGTCTCGCGCAGCAGCGCCGCGGTGGTCAGCCAGGCGTCCTCGCACCAGGTGCCGGTCGGGGTCAGGACCGCCTCGTAGCCCAGGCGGTCGGCCGCGCGCGCCACGTCGGTGAGGTAGTCGAGCGTCGGGGCCCGGAAGGCCTGCGCCGTCCCGGGGGTCGTCGCGGCGTGCGAGGACCCGACGACCGTGCGCCCGTCCCCCGACGTCGGCAGGAACCAGTGGATCGCGGCGCTCATGTCTCCTCCGTCCGGCGCGCTCCCGCTGGTGCGGCCGGTCCCCGCCAGCCCCGGTGGGCCGGTCGGTCGAGGAGGTCGCGGGTCGCGCGCGTCGGGGGACCGTAGGCCGGGGTGCCGGGCTGGTCAAGAGGTTCACCGGGGCTCTCGCGGGCTGGACGAGTGAACCTCGCCCTCCCCCGCAGGAGGGAGAGGGGGTCGGTCGCGCGCCGGTGCCGCACCCCAGGGCGGACCCGCAAGAATCGTCCGCATGGTCATCGCCGCCCGGGTCCCCGGGTCCACCGTCCTGCTGCCGCCCTCCGCCACCGACGGCGCGCCCGGACGCTCACGGGCGACCGGAGCCAGTGCCGGGAGCGGGCGCGCGGGCTGGCGCCCCTGGGTCTTCCCCGGCGTGCTCGCGCTGCTCGTGGGGCTGTTCGCAACGGTCACCCCCTTCATGCATCTCCAGGGAGCTCCCCTTGGGCTGTGGGGGGACAACCTCGCTACCGTGCCGCTCATCGAGCCGGTCATGGTGCTGGGCAGCTTGAGCGCAGCGATCGGTGTCCTCCTCTCGCGTCGTTCGCGTGCACTGGCCTGTGTGCTGGCCAGTTGGCCCTTCCTCCTGACGCCGCTCGTCGCAACCTTCGTCTGGGCCTGGTGGCTGGCGCTGCTCGCTATCGCCGTGGTCCGCGCGTACGACGGATGGCGCAGAGCCGTCGTCCCGTTCGTCCTCGCCCTGGGCGTCGCCGCGGGGTACTGCGTCACGGGCATCTACGCACTGCTCCCCGTGGGCCCGGTGACCCCCGGCAGCGGCGACACGTGGATCACTTTCATCATCTATGTCGTCTACTCGGTCGCCGTGCTGGCCACGACCGCCGCGATCGGCGCGAACCGCCGCGCCAGGGCGCGCACCGACGCTGCAGCCCGCGCCTCCGAGCAGGCCTTCGCGATCGAGACCGTCGCGGTCGAGCGGGCCAGGATCGCGCACGACCTGCACGACGTCGTCGCGCACCACATCTCGCTCGTAGCCGTCCGCGCGGAGTCGGCACCGTACGTGCACCCGTCGATGGATACCGAGTCGAGGGTCGTGCTCGCGGACATCGCCGACGACGCGCGGCACGCGCTGGGCGAGCTGCGTCAGGTGCTTGCGGTCCTGCAACGCACCGAGGGCGCCGACCGTGCCCCGCAGCCAGGGGCCGAGGACGTCATGACGCTCGTCGACGCTGCCCGCTCGGCCGGGCAGTCCGTGATCGTCGTCGGGGACGTGCCGGTGCTGCCGCCGGCCCAGGGCCTCGTGCTGTACCGCGCGGTGCAGGAGTCGCTGACCAACGCACGTCGCCATGCCCCGGGGCAGCGGGTGACGCTCACGCTGGGGACGGACGCGGCGCCGTCGGGCACGGACGCGCTGCCCGTCCTCCCTGGCGGCCTGTCCCACCTGGCGCGCCACGGGTCAGGGAGCACCGTGACCGCCCGCATCTCGAACCCGCTCCTCCCCCGCACCTCTCCGGCCGCCCCCGGGCGCGGGCTGCTCGGGATGCGCGAACGGATCGAGTCGATCGGCGGCTCGCTCACGGCAGGCGAGGAGGACGGCTCGTTCGTCGTCGAGCTCACGCTCCCCGTCGACGGGCCGGAGACGGCCACGGCCACCGAGCACACCTCCACCTACCTGTACGGCCCCGCGGGCGACGCCCCGCCGCTCCCCGACGGCGTGGACGGGATCGACGCATGACCCGTGTCGTGGTCGCCGACGACCAGCCCGTGGTCCGGTACGGCTTCGCGGCGATCCTCGACGCGGCCGAGGACCTCGAGGTCGTGGGCTCGGCGGGCGACGGCGCCGAGCTGCTCGACGTCGTCGCGGCCCACCGCCCCGATGTCGCCGTCGTGGACGTCCGCATGCCGGTCATGGACGGGATCGCCGCGACGGCCGCGATCTGCGACCGGTACCCCGGCACGAGCGTCCTCATCCTCACGACGTTCGACCTCGACGAGTACGTGTTCGACGCGCTCCAGGCCGGGGCCTCGGGCTTCCTGCTCAAGGACACCCCGGCCCCGCGCCTGGTCGAGGGCGTGCGGCTCGTCGCGGACGGCTCGATGCTCCTGGGGCCCACCGTGACGCGCCGCCTGGTCGGGGACTTCGCGCAGCGCACGACCAGGACCGCGCCCGGGATCGAGAACCTCACGGGCCGCGAGCGCGAGGTGCTGCTCACGGTCGCCCGAGGGCTGTCGAACGCCGAGATCGGTGCCGAGCTGTTCATCACCGAGCAGACCGTGAAGTCGCACGTGTCGGAGGTGCTGCGCAAGCTCGGGTGCCGCGACCGGGTGCAGCTCGTGATCGCGGCGTACGAGTCGGGGCTGGTCGGGTCGCCGGAGCGCGGGTGACCTCGCCCAGCCCGTCGAGTGTGCACTTCGGGTCGTCGAGCAGGCTGGTCCGACGACCCGAACTGCACACTCGACGCCGCCCGCGCTCTCCGCAGGCCCGGTGTGCACTGCACAGGATGCGAAGGGCGTTGCCGCGACCTCCTATCATGAGTCGTGAGTTCCGACTGGTTCGACCTGGCCACCCAGGGCACCGAGAGCGGTGAGCTGGCCCGGTCGATCGACTGGTCCGCCACCTCGCTCGGCTCCCCCGACACCTGGCCCAAGACGCTGCGCGCCGCCGTGCGCCTGTGCTTCAGCACCCGCTTCCCCATCTTCATCGCCTGGGGACCGGACCTCGTGATGCTGTACAACGACGGCTACCGGCCCATGCTCGGGCAGGACAAGCACCCCGGCGCGATGGGCGCCCCCGCAGCCGAGGTGTGGGCCGAGATCTGGCCGGACATCGAACCGCTGTTCGCCTCGGTCCTGGAGACCGGCGAGCCCACCTGGTCCGAGGACCAGACCCTGATCATGAACCGCTCGGGCTTCGACGAGGAGACCGCCTTCACGTTCTCCTACAGCCCGCTGCGTGACGACGAAGGCGTCATCCGAGGCATCCTGGACGTCGCGACCGAGACAACGGCCCACGTGGTCGCTGCGAGACGTCTCCAGACCCTCGGCACCCTCACGGCGACCCTCCAACGCCTCCAGGGCGACGTCGACGAGCTCGCGGCCGCGACCGTGGGCGTGCTCGGGCGCAGCGAGGACGTCACGCGCGCCGACCTCTACCTCGACACCGCGAGCGGGCTCGTGGCCTTCGCCTCGACCCACGAACGCCACGACGAGTCGGTCCCGTCGCAGGTCCTGCGCGAGGTCGCGGACGAGCGGCGGCTC
Source organism: Oerskovia sp. NPDC057915 (assembly GCF_042887685.1). Lineage (NCBI taxonomy): Bacteria > Bacillati > Actinomycetota > Actinomycetes > Micrococcales > Cellulomonadaceae > Oerskovia > Oerskovia sp. NPDC057915. Next base: position 61,230 of record NZ_JBHVOS010000003.1, read on the forward strand.
GAGCAGGTCGGCCCCGCGCTCGTGGCCCCCCTCGCAGCCAGCCGCGACCGCTCGGTCGCCGGCGTCATCGTCCTCGAGGGAAACCCTCGCCGTCCGGACGACGACGACCAGCGCTCGTTCCTCCAGCTCGTCGCGTCCGCGGTCGGCACCGCGCTGAGCAGCACGCTCGCCCAGATCCGGCAGGTCGGCGAGCTCCGCGACGTCGCCAACGCCCTCCAGGACGCGATGCTCCCCGACGACCCGACGGCCCCGGGGTGGCACACCCGCTACCGCCCCGCGGACGACAGCCTCCTCATCGGCGGCGACTGGTACGACGTCGTGGACCTGTCCGGCGGGCGGTTCGGGCTGGTCGTGGGCGACTGCGTGGGCAAGGGCCTGCGCGCCGCAGCCGTCATGGGCCAGCTCCGCAGCGCGAGCCGCGCCCTGCTCCTGGAGAACCTGGGACCCGCGGCCACGCTCGAGGGCCTCGACCGCTTCGCGCGGACGCTGCCCGGCGCCGAGCTCGCGACGGTCCTGTGCGCGATCGTCGACGAGGACGCGCGCACCCTGACGTACTCGGCCGCGGGCCACCTGCCGCCCCTCGTCGTCAACAAGGCCGAGACGCACTGGCTCAACGAGGGTCGGGGCACGCCCCTGGCCCTCAGCACGGCGCCACGGCCCGAGGCGACCGCCTCGCTCGACAGCGGCGACGCCGTCGTGCTGTACACCGACGGGCTCGTCGAGCGCCGCGGCGAGCACCTCTCGACGGGCCTGCGCCGCCTCGCCGACGCGGCCCTCGCGATCCGTGAGGAGAGCCCCGCGTCCGACCTGCCCGACGCGCTGCTCGCCGAGCTCCTCGCCGACGGCGCGCGCGACGACGTCGCACTGCTGCTCTACGAGGTGCCCTGACCCGCTACGCGAGCCCCGCGTCGTGCACGCAGATCGCGACCTGCACGCGGTTGTCGGCCCCGAGCTTGTCGAGCACGCGCCCCACGTGGGTCTTGACCGTCGCGACGCTCAGGAACAGGCTCGTCGCGATGTCCGCGTTGGACAGCCCGGTCCCGATCGCGACCGCGACCTCGAGCTCGCGCTCGGTCAGCCGTGCGAGGCGTGCCTTCGCGGCGGCCGCCCGGTCGTCGACGGGCTGACGCGCAACGGCCGTGATGAGCTGCTGCGTGACGGACGGCGACAGCATCGACCGGCCCTCCGCGACGAGCCGGACCGCCGCCACGAGCTCGGCGGGCGGCGTGTCCTTGAGCAGGAAGCCCGCCGCGCCCAGCCGCAGCGCGGTCAGCACCATGTCGTCGGCGTCGAACGTCGTCAGGACGATCACCTTGAGCGCAGGGTCGGCGGCGCGCGCGATCTCCAGGGCCGCAAGCCCGTCGCGGCGGGGCATGCGGATGTCCATGAGCACGACGTCGGGCCGGGTGCGCGCGATCTCCGAGACCGCGACGATCCCGTCGGACGCCTCGCCCACGATCTCGATCGCCCGGTCACCGCCCAGGATGAGGCGCAGTCCCGCGCGGACCAGCGTGTCGTCGTCGACCAGGACGACACGCAGGGGTGCATCCGTCGGCGCGGTCTCGGGGACGGCAGGAGTCGGAGGAGAGGTCAGGTCCACGGGAGCCACGCTCTCACGACGAAGCGGCCTGCCCCGTCGGGCCCCGCGGTCAGCTCGCCGCCCGTGAGGCGGGCGCGCTCGGCGAGCCCCGTCAGCCCCAGGCCCGACGGCGGCGCACCGGACGGGCAGGCCCCGTCGCCGTCGTCGGGCACGCGGACCGCGACGAGCGGGTTGGTGACCCGCACCGTGAGCCCCTCCCCCGGGGCGCCGTCGATCTCGACACGGACCGGCTCGCCCGGCGCGTGCTTGCGGGCGTTCGTCAGGGACTCCTGCAGGATGCGGTACGCGCTCCGGCTCACCTGGTCGCCCAGCCCGGCGAGGTGCTCGGCAGCGACCGGGGAGACCTCGCACGCGACCGGGTCCGCGCCCTCGGGCCCCTGGGCCTCGGCCAGCAGGTCGGGCAGTGCGGCGAGCGTCGGCTGCGGACGCTCGGGGGCACCGCCCGGGACGTCGGTCTCGCGCAGGACCCCGAGGACCTCGCGCAGCTCGGTCATCGCGAGGTGCGCGTTGTCGCGGATCACGCCCGCCGCCGCCGCCGTCTCCTCGGGCGTGAGGTCCGTGCGATACGCGAGCGCGCCCGAGTGCATCGCGACGAGCGAGATGCGGTGCGCCAGGACGTCGTGCATCTCGCGCGCGATCCGGGTGCGCTCGGTCGAGCGTGCCTGGTCGACGCGCGCGGCCTGCTCACGCTCGGCCGTCACCGCCCGCACACGCCAGGACTCTGCGAGGTCGCGACGGTTCCCGATCGAGACGCCGATCGCGACGACCAGGCCGTACAGGAGCGCCCCGACGACGACCCACACCCACCACGGCGTCTCGGTCCACTCGGGGACCATCGAGCGGAAGAAGGCCTCGTTCGCCAGGCCGGACGCCATGTAGACGACCCCGACGCCCGCGATCTCGCGCCACCGTCGACGCGTCGCGAGCGAGATCAGCGCGATCACGACAGCACCCGCGCCGAAGCTCGTGAACCCGCCGACCACCGCCATGAGGAGCGCCACCGTGAGCGGCGCCGCACGGACCGCGGGGAGGAGCACCAGCGCCACCACGCCGAGCAGGAGGTCGAGGAGGAAGATCGCGCCCCACTGCTCGAAGGTCGCCCCCTGGGGATCCTCCGACGTCAGGATCGCGTTGGCGAGGTACAGCAGGGCACCGGACCCGAAGGCGGCCCCCAGCCGCCAGGTCAGGTCGAAGGCCGAGTAGGGCACGTAGCGGATCGGTGGAGCAGGAGGCATGCGGCGAGACTATGCGGGCGGGCGGGCGGTGCACATCGACAGTCGGGACGACCCGGGGTCACCCCAAAGGATCAGGTCGCCGGTCGGGCGCGGGCTCCTGCGGGCCCGGGCCCGGGCTCGTGCCGGCCCGCTCGTGCCGGGCACGGGCTCCCCTGCCTGGGCTCCTGCAGGCACGACGACGGCGGCGCCCCCGGAATCGGGTCCGGGTGCGCCGCCGTCGCGGGGCCGGTCCGTGGACCGGCGGGGGATGCTGGGCGTCAGTCCGCTGCGGGGGCCTCGCCGTTCGCCGCGCGGTACGCGGTGAGGACGGCCTTGGGCAGGCGGCCCTTGGGGCTCACCGTGTGGCCGTTCGCGAGAGCCCAGGTGCGGATCTCGGCGGTCGTCTCGCCCGGCAGGAGGTAGCCGGTGCTCTTCGGGGCGGTGGTCGCCTGGGGAGCGGCCTCCGCGGGGGCGGCGGGTGCGGCGGGCTCGACGACCTCTGCCACGATCTCGACCTCAGCGGCGGCAGCTGCAGCGGCGGGCTCTACGACCGCGGCAGCGGCGGGCTCGGCGGGCTCGACGGCAGCGGCGGGCTCGACGGCGGCGGCGGGCTCAGGCGCGGGCTCCTGCTCGATGGCCTCGGCAACGAGCTCGGCCTCCACGACCTCGGCTTCGGCCTCGACGTCGGGCTGGGCCTCGGCCTCGGGCTCGGCGACCTCGATCGCCGCGACCGTCGCGACCGTCGCGACCGGCTCCCGCTCGACGACTGCGGACGCCTCGGCCTTCGGTGCGTCCTCCGGCTCCAGGACGGCGATCGCGACGGGCGTCGTCGCAGGCTCGGCCGCGGCAGCAGGAGCGACCGGCGCCGTCGTGCGAGCCGGCGCGTGCGCCGGAGTGGTGTCGGCAGCGGTCTTCTGGGTGGCGTCGAACAGGGACGCGACGCTCACCACCGGTGCGGCCTCCGTCTTCTTCCGACGACCCTTGAACCAGCTCAGCAAACCCATGACGACCTCTCGGCGAACGGTGCGCACACCGGTCGACGTGCGCGCGGCAACTCTTTCACATCTCGGACAACCGCCGGTAGGCCGCCCATGGCCGGCTCACCGACCGCCAGGGCCCACGATCGTGCACTACTTCCCGAACCCCTGGCCGGTCGGCATCGTCACGTCGCACGTCACGGGAGCGCCCGGTGTCGCCGAGGTGGCCTCGACCAGCACGGCCTCGTTGGTGCGCCCGACGTCCTTGACGACGCGGCACGACGCCGTGCCCTCACCAGCGGGGGTCGCCTCGACCCGGGCCGGCTGTCCGGCGGCCACGACCGCCTCGGTCGTGAAGGGCGACCCGACCGGACCGGGCTCGCTCTGCTCGACCGACGCCCCCGTTCGGTCGCCCGCGGGGGCCTGCGTCCAGACGACCGCCTCGACCCCGGTGTCCGACGTGACCTCGTACGTGAGGAAGTACGAGTCGATCGGCCGGTCGACGATCGCGGTGCGCACCGCCAGGAACCCCACCACGAGGAGGGCGATGCCCAGGATCGAGCCGATGACGACGAGGACAGGACCGACCTTGCTCTGCACAGCACACTCCGACTGGTCTGCGGCCGCCGCGGGGTGCGCGGGGCCGGTGGGACGGACGCCGGGTACGGCACCGTCGGGACGCACCGCGGCGTCTCCGGTCCGTGGGACGGGGCGAGCGGTGCGCTGCTCCCACGCTAGGTGTGCCGACCGGGGCCCGCATCGCCCGCTCGGGCGAGGTGCAGGCGGGGTTCCGTGCGGGCGCGTCGGCACTGCGACGTACCGGCATCGCCCGCAGGGTGAGAACCGGACAGCCGGAACTCGCTCGACTCCCGGGGCGCGCACGCGGTGTACTGGAGACCAGCCCTGCCCGCCCTGCCAGGAGTCCCATGCCGTCGTCCCCCTCGAGTCCCGCCACGGAACGTGAACGCCTCGGCCTGCACGCCGACTGCGCGGCCTGCTTCGGCCTGTGCTGCGTGGCGCTGGCGTTCACGCGCTCCGCGGACTTCCCGATCGACAAGGACGCGGGCGACCCCTGCCGCAACCTGCGGCCCGACCACCGGTGCGGCATCCACCCGGAGCTCCGCGAGCGAGGGTTCGTGGGGTGCACGGTCTACGACTGCTTCGGCGCGGGGCAGAAGATCTCCCGGGTCACGTTCGCGGGGCAGGACTGGCGCGAGCACCCCGAGGTGCGGTCGTCGATGTTCGCGCTGCTGCCCGTGCTGCGGCACGTCCACGAGCTGCTCTGGTATCTCACCGAGGCCGTGGCGCTGAGCACAGGTCGCGCGGGCCCGGCCGGCCAGGCCGACCACGACCCGTCCCTGACCTCCGAGCTCCGTGCCGCCGTGGCCCGGGTCGAGCACCTCTCGCTCGGCTCCCCGCAGGACCTGCTCGCGCAGGACCTCGACGCCCTGCGCGGCGGCGTGAACCCGCTCCTGCTCCGTGCGAGCGAAGGGGCTCGCGCTCGCTCGCCGCACCAGCCCCGCGGCCGACGCGCCGATCACCGAGGAGCCGACCTGGTCGGGAGACGGCTGGCCCGCGCCGACCTGCGCGGCGCGAGCCTGCGCGGCACCCTGCTCGTCGGGGCGGACCTGCGCGGCGCGGACCTGCGCAGCGCCGACCTCGTCGGTGCCGACCTGCGAGGGGCCGACCTGAGCGGCGCGAACCTCACCGACGCGCTGTTCCTCACCCAGGCCCAGGTCAACGCGGCCCGCGGCGACACGACAACCCGCCTGCCCGACGGGCTCGTGCACCCCGGGCACTGGACCGCCGCCCCGACGGACGCCGCTCCCGCGCCCGGCCCGCACGGTCGGCGCCCGCGCGGTGACCACCCACGCAGGGCGGCCCGGCCGCGGCGGTGAGCTGCGCCGTCGGGCGGGCAGGTGCGCGGGCGGGCGCACGACGCACGAAGGGGCGGCCCCAGCGGGACCGCCCCTCCTGACGCCCGGCTCAGCCGTTGAGCTTCTTGGCCTGCTCGGCGACCGTGTCGACGTGCTTGTCGACCGAGTCCGACGTGCGGCCCTTGACCAGGTCCGCGACCTGGTCGATGCGCTCGTCCGTCAGGGCCTCCTTGGCCTTCTCTACGAACCCGCCCAGGCCGCCCAGGGCGCCACCCTTCGACTCGCTCATGTCCTCGTCCTTCCGTCGGCTCCCGGCACCGGTCGGTACCGGGTCACTGCGTATCCTGCCCCGGGCCGGCCGTCCGCTGCGCACGGGGGCGGGTGAAGCGTCACGGTACGAGCACGATCCGCGTGCCCGACGGCGGCACGCGCCAGGTCGATGCTCGCACCGTGGAGGAGGGTCGGCATCCGCGGCCGGGCAGAAGATCATCCTTCCGGGGGACAGGTCCCCATTGCAGAACGCCCGCCCAGCCCGGAGAGTGGAGGCGTGGCCCCACGCCACCACACCCCACCACTCTTGAGGGAGCCTTCTTCGTGCGTCTCGTCCGCGGTATCGCCGTCCTGTCCGTCGCCTCCGTCGGGGTCCTCGGCCTCGCCGCCTGCTCGTCGGGTACCGACACCCCCGCGTCCTCCCCGTCCGCGACGTCCGAGGCGGAGAAGGCCCCCGCGAAGGACTCGTCGTCAGACCTCACTGCCGAGAACTTCGTGCAGCGCATCACCGACGCGCAGCTCGCGGCGGGCAGCGTGACCATGGCGACCTCGACCTCGGTCGAGGGCACCAGCATGGACATGACCGGCGACGTCGTCTTCACGGACGGCTCGCAGAACCTCGCCATGACCATGACCGTCCCGGGCTCGGGCGAGATGCAGATCCGCTTCGTCGACGGCGTCTTCTACATGAACCTGGGCGAGCTCAGCCAGAACAAGTTCGTCGCGATCGACCCCGCCGACGAGTCCAACCCCATGGCGTCCCAGTTCGAGGGCCTCACCGAGCAGATGGACCCCACGGCGAGCGTCGAGGCGCTCGACGGCGCGATCACGAGCGTCGAGAAGGCCGGCGACCCCGTGGACGTCGACGGCGTGAAGGCTCAGCCCTACACGGTCGTGGTCGACACCACCAAGCTCACGGGCTCGATGGCGGAGCAGGCCGAGGCCGCGGGCGCCGCTCTCCCCGAGACGCTGACGTACCAGTACTGGATCGACGGTGACGACCTCATGCGCAAGGTCGTCATGGACGTCATGGGGACGAGCATGGAGATGACGTTCTCCCACTGGGGCGAGGACCTGCAGGTCGTCGCGCCGTCGGCCGAGGAGATCTCGACCGAGCCGCTCTTCTGATCCGCACCTCTCCCGGGCTCTGAGCCCGACGAACGACGGCGGCGCGCCGGTCCACGGACCGGTGCGCCGCCGTCGTGCTGTCCCGGCCGCCCGAGGAACCGTGAGGTGGGCGCGCCGGCGCGCTCCGCCGTCGGGAACCGTCAGTCCGTGGGGCGGCGGCGCATCTGCTTGGTCGTGGTCCGCTGCTTCTTGGCGGCGAGGCGCCGTTCCTGCGAGCCGCGCGTGGGGCGGGTCGCACGCCGTTGCCGCGCGGGCGGGGCGAGCCCGTCGGCGACGAGCGCCGCGAGCCTCGTCCTCGCGGCGGCCCGGTTGCGGAGCTGCTCGCGGTGCTCCGAGGCCGTCACCGTGAGCACTCCCCCGACGAGCCTCTTGTCGAGGCGCTCGGTGAGGCGCACGCGCTGCGCGTCGTCCAGGACGGCGGACGCCTCGACGTCCCACGACAGCTCGACGCGCGAGTCCGTGGTGTTGACGCCCTGCCCGCCCGGGCCGGAGGCGCGCGAGAACCGCCAGGTGAGCTCGGCGTCCGGGATCGTCAGCGCGGGGCTCACCACGAGACCTCGGTGCGGGGCGGTGGGCACCGGACCATCATCTCGCGTCGGCGGGGCGCGGCGGGCTCGGCGGGGCGCGGCGGGCTCGGCGGGGCGCGGCGGCGCTCGGCGGGGCGCCGCGCGGCTCGGTGAGGCGGGCGCGACGGGGGCGCGACGTGCGGTCGCGGGACGACAGCGCCCCGGACTGGTACGTACGTCTAGGTCTGTGACCGGTATCACCGGAATGCTGCGTCATGTCCGTGTACGGGCGTTGTCTCCCCCAGAGTGCCCCGACCCGCAGGGCACGCCGCGGCACCGCCGCGCGACGAGAGGACCCGTGAGACGTGACTGCCCTGCCCGACCGGAGGACGCGCACCGGACGACGATCGCCCGTCGCCTTCCTGCTGACCCTCCTCCTCGCGCTCGCCTCGGTGCTGACCACGGGATCTCTCGCCCACGCGGCGACGGGGACCCCGATCTCGGTCGACAGCATCTCGTTCAGCACGCAAGAGCTCGCCGACGGCAGCACCCAGGAGCTCACCGTGCGGTGGAGCGTCCCCGGCGAGGCGGCGAACCCCGTCAGCGTGACCGTCGACCTGCCCGCAGGACTCACCGGGCACGCGGACCGGTTCGCGATGATCTCGCCCGACGGCGACCCCGCCGGGGAGTGCGTCGTCGGTGCCACGACCATCACCTGCACCGTCGACCCCGCGTACGTCGACGGGCACGAGGTCGCCATGAGCGGGGAGTTCACCGTCCGGGCCGACGTCTGGCTCGAGAACCTCGAGACCGTCGAGCACGTGTTCGACTTCGGCACCGTCGACGGCCCCGTCACCGTGACCGTCACCCCGAACCCCGACCGCTGCACGGAGAGCTGCACCTACCAGGGGCAGCACCAGGGCAAGTGGGGCTGGTACGACAACCTCACCGACACGATCACCTGGACGGTGTCGGTCCCCGCACCGGCCGACGGCATGCCCGCGGGCCTCGACGTCGTCGTCGAGGACGTGCTCGACCCCACCGCCTACGAGCTCCTCGGCACGCCGACCGTCTACGAGGGCCGGTCCACGAGCTACGACCGGCTCGGCCGCGAGCAGGCCGACCTCCAGGTCAAGGCGCCCGCCGACGTCACCGTCTCCCCGGACGGGCTCCGGGTCGAGTTCACCTCGGTGGCCGGCGCCGCAGGCGAGTCCCTCCCCGCAGGCCACACGGGCCTGACCGGGTCGGTGTACCGCGTCGAGTGGACGGTCCGCGCCCTCGACGAGGGCAAGGCCACCACGTACGCGAACACCGCCAGGTACACGATCGAGGGTGACGTCACGCACGTCGTCACGGGCCAGGCCACGCGCTGGTCGGGCTCCGGCACCGTCGTCGGCCGCAACTTCGGCAAGCTCCAGCTCACCAAGGAGCTCCACGGAGACACGACCCTGACCTCGGCGTTCAGCGTGCGCTACACCGCGCTGCTCGACGGCCAGGTCACCGACGAGCGCACCGTCGAGCTGCGCGCCGGCCAGACCTTCCTGACCGACGAGCTGTTCAAGGGCACCACGGTCCGCCTCGAGGAGATCACGCCCACCGGGCCGACGAACGTCACCTGGGCCGACCCCGTCTTCGTCCAGCCGGACGGCACCACCTCCGAACGCCTCGAGCTGACCTTCGGAGCCGACCGGTCGAACCTCGGTGGCGTCACCGAGATCCGCCTGGTCAACCGGGCGACCCTCGCCCGCGCAGGCGTCCAGGCCCACAAGGTCGTCGTCAACGACGACGGCCTCCGCCTCCCCCAGGACCTGTCGTTCACCCTCGCCTACGCCTGGGACGCCGTCCCCGGCCGCGGCATCGGGGCCGGCAGCGGTCGCGTGGCCCTGCCCGCGACGGGTGACCGGGTCGCGATCCCCGACCTCCCCGTCGGGGCGACCGTCCGCTTCACCGAGCCCGCCCCGACGAAGGTCCCTGGCGGCACCTGGTCGACGCCCGCCGTGTCGCCCTCCGAGGTGCTCGTGACCGACACGAGCGGCACGGTGGACGTGACCGTCACCAACACCCTGACGCGCGACCTCGGCGCGTTCAGCGTCACCAAGCACCTCGCGGGGGACGCGGCCGGGCTCGTCACCGACCCCACGTTCACCGTCCGGTGGTCCTACCCCGCCGACCCCTCCCAGGGCATCGACGAGCCGGGCGCCGGCGAGGTGACCGTCACGGCGGGCGAGCCCGCGGTCGTGGTCGACCAGGTGCCTGCGGGCGCCCGCGTCACGCTCACGGAGGTCCTCGACGAGGTCGAGGGCGGCACCTGGGGCGAGCCGACGTTCAGCGAGCAGACGTTCACCGTGATCAAGGACGACGTGGTGGCCGTCGACCTCGACAACGTCATCACGCTGGACGCAGGGTTCGTCTCGGTCCGCAAGGCGATCGAGGGGACGGGCGCCGGGCTCGTGCCCTCGAGCGACACGTTCGTCGTGCGCTACACGTACCCCGCGGGCACGGGCTTCGCCGCGGGCGACGGCCTGCTCGTCGTGCCGGCCGACGGCGAGGCCGTCACGAGCGGCCCGCTGCCCTACGGCGCGGTCCTGACGCTCTCCGAGCTCGCCCCGGCCGACGTCGCAGGAGCGACCTGGGGCGAGGTGGGCACCTTCTCGCCCGCGGCCGTCACGATCGGCGACGGGACCACGAGCGAGGTCACGCTCACGAACGCGATCACGCGGGACGTGGGCGCGTTCGCGCTCACCAAGCGAGTCGAGGGGTCGGGGGCCGCGCTCGTCGCCCCCGAGGACGAGTACACGTTCACCTACTCCTACCCCGCCGGGGACACCTGGTCGGCCCTCGCGCCGACGACGGTCTCGGTGCCGGGCGACGGCACCACCGTGACGGTCCGCGACATCCCCGCCGGGGCCGTGGTCACGGTCGGCGAGAGCTCGCCCGGGGCCGTCGAGGGCGGCACCTGGTCGGCCCCGACGTACGGGGCGGCGAACAGCTTCGTCGTCACGAAGGGCTCGACCTACGCTCTCGACGTCGTCAACTCGATCGAGCGGACGACCGGGTACCTCTCGGTGCGCAAGGACGTCGTCGGTACCGGAGCGCACCTCCTGCCCGCCGACGCCGAGTTCGTCGTGCGCTACACCTACCCCGCGGGTGACGGCTTCGCGGCGGGCGAGGGCACCGTGGTCGTCGCGGCCGACGGCGTTCCGGTCGTCAGCGAGCCCCTCCCCTACGGCGCCCTCGTGACGCTCGTCGAGGAGTCGCCCGCACCGGTCGACGGCGCCGCCTGGACCGGGGCCGTCCTCAGCACCGAGCAGGTCCGCGTCGGCGACGGCACCGTGGTCGGGGTCGTCGTGACCAACACGCTCGCCACGGACCCGGCGCGCCCGGGCCCGGGCATCGACCGGCTGTCCAACACCGGTGCCACCGTGCCCCTCGCCCTCCTCGCGGGCGCGGTGCTCCTCGTCGCGGGCGGTACGGCGCTGCGGGTCGCCGCGAGGCGTCGCCGGTCGTGACGCGCTGAGCGCCCCCGCCCGTGCCGGCCGGCGACGGGCGGGGGGCATCGCTGGAGGTGAGCGGCGCCGTCGGGCAGGTTCTCCCGCCCGACGGCGCCGCTCGCCTCACGCGGCCTTCTCGCCCACGCGGCCCTCGGCCCGGTCGCGGATACCGCGCAGCATGCGCGCGCTCATGAGGAAGCTGACGGGCTGGACCGGCTCGACGACCGCCCCGGACCACCAGCGCGTGTAGCCGTAGCGCTCGCGCACGACGAGGCGCGTGGCGCCGTCGGCGACGGGGTTCAGCACGAACGACCAGGTGAAGTCGTACGGCGGGGCCGACGCGCCGACCGGGACGGCTCCCCGCAGCACGAGGTGCCGCTCGGGGACCATCGCGGCGACGCGCAGCGCGACGTCGGGGTGGAGCCGCACGTCGTCGCCGACCGCGAGACGCTGCCACCTGGGCTCGATGCGGTCGGCGTTCTCGATGTCGCAGCCGACGAGGTTCTCGAGCCACTCGTAGCTGTAGAACCCTCCGCGCCCCTGGCCGAGCTGCACGACCCACTTCCACACCTCGCGCGGCGGGGCGTCGATGGTCACGGCGCGGGTCGAGATCGCGTCGGCGCACGGGACGATCTCGTCACCCGCGAGCGGCGCGGACTGCTCGCCGTCGCGGGTCCCCCAGGTCATGGTCATGCGTCGGGTCAGGAGCAGTGCTCCGACCAGGAACGCCGCGGCGGCGGTCCGTCGTACGAGCGGTCTCATGGCAGTCTCCTCCGTCGTGGGACCTCGGCCTGTCTCGATCGTCGCACCTTCCGGTGCAGAAACGGCGGCGCTTGTGACAGATTGCACAAGCGTGTCGGGGTGTGGTCCCCCGAGCGCGAGGTCCGTCGAGCGGCGGTCTCGTCGAGTGTGCAGTTCGGGCTGTCCATGGCCCCCGGGGACAGCCCGAAGTGCACACTCGACGCGGCAGGTGGCGCGATCCCTCAGGCCACGCTGCCGAACGCCAGGAAGTGCGGGCTCGCGGCGATCAGCGCCGGGTCCGACTCGAGCAGGCGCGCCGCCCGGATCGCCGAGCCCAGCAGGGGCTCTGCCTCGTCCAGCGGCAGGTTGTCGAGCGCCGGGGCGCTCGGTCCCTCGACGCCGTAGACCGCGACCGCCCCCAGCCCTGCCTCCTCGAGCTCCCGTGCGAGCTCGTCCGGGCCGTGGAAGTACGCGGTCGTGAAGCCGGACCGTGGGTCGTGGAGACCCGTCTCGACCGCGCGCCGCAGCGACGGCTCCGTCTCGTCCGAGACCTCCCCCACGGCAGCGAGCTCCAGGAGCCCCGCGTACCGGCTGATCGCAGCGGCGACCACGACGCCGCCGCTGCGCGCCACACGGGCCGCCTCGCGCAGCGCGAGCAACCGGTCGGGCCGGTCCGTGAGGTGGTAGAGCGGCCCCAGCACGAGCACCGCGTCCGCCGACGACTCCTCGAAGGGCAGCGCCCGCGCGTCCCCGACCTGCGCCCGCACCCCCGGGATCTCCGCCGCCCGGGCCACGTGCGACGGTACGGGGTCGACCAGGTCGACGTCGTACCCGCCGTCGGCGAGCCAGGCCGCGTGCACCCCCGTCGCGCCGCCGACGTCCACGACCCTGGCAGGGGCCGCCGGGAGGAACCTGCTCAGGAGCTCGCGCGTGCGCAGCAGCTCGAGGCGACCGTGGGCCGTCGCATGGAGGCGACGCTCCTCGCGGTAGCGGTCGGTGTAGAAGTCGAGGATCTCGGGGTCAAGCGCTGGTCCGGTGCTCACGCCGACATCCTGCCGCCGGAACCCCTGGTCGTCGAGTGTGCAGTTCGGGCTGCTGGTGGGCGCTCTGGACCGCCCGAACAGAAAAACCGCCGCGGGGCGGCCGGCGCGGGGCGGCCCCCCAGGGCACCGCCTCAGACGCCGGGGGGACGAGTG
>NZ_JBHVOS010000003.1:74239-235262 GCF_042887685.1 Oerskovia sp. NPDC057915
GGGGCCCCCCCGCGGGCCGGTCCCCCCCCCCCACTCCCGCCGCCCCCCCCGCTCGTGCGCGCTTGCTCCGGGCGGGGCTGTCCGTGGGCCCCGGGGACAGCCCGAACTGCACACTCGACGCGGCGGAGCGCCGGCGGAGCGCCCGCGGAGCCCCCAGCGACCGTCCGCGGAGTCACGTGAGGTGGTCGAAGTCCCCGCGCACCCACGCCACGTGCCGGTCCGCGGACCGCCGCACGACGCCCCGCGCATCCACCGGGATCACGCCCTCGAAGTTGTTGTAGAGCCGGTCGAACGCGAAGCGCTCGACGTGGGTCGCGACCCGGTCCACCACGGCACCCGACAGCGGGATCCGGTTGGGGTAGCTGCGCATGAAGCTCACCGACGTGCGGTCGGGGTTGGCGAAGATCGTGTCCCCGCTGAGCAGGACGCCTCGCCCCTGCGCACCGGCCGCCCAGTGGACGACCGCGCTGCCGGGGAAGTGTCCGCCCGGCTGCGAGAGCGTCACGCCCGGCAGGATCTCGCGGTCCTCGGACCAGGTCTCGATCACCGGGTCGGGGCGGGCGACCCACCCGGCGTCGGCCTCGGCGACGAGCACGGGCACGCCCCCGAGCGCTCGGCTCCACTCCACCTGGACCCCGAACATGTGCGGGTGGCTCGCGACGACCGCCACGACCTCGCCCAGCGCGAGCACCCGGCGGACGGCGTCGTCGTCCAGGTACCCGACCGGGTCCCAGAGCAGCATCCCCGCCGGTGTCCGGACGATCTTGGACTCCTGCCCGATGCCCACCCCGGGGTGCCCCGCGAGCGCGAACAGGTCCGGTTCGAGCTCGGTCACGGACACCTCGTGGCCCTCGGCGGCGAGCTCGTCGAGCGTCGTCCACGCCTGACCGGACTCGGGCACCCACTGGCGCTCGTCGGCGCAGATCGCGCACACCTCGGGACGGTCGGCGTGCTCGACGGCGCACGTCCGGCAGATCCACCACGTCATCGGGGTCGTCCTCTCCTCGTCAGGGCCTCTCCTCGTCAGGGCCTCTCCTCGTCAGGGCCGCGCCTCGTCGGAGCGGGCGTGGCCCAGGGGTCACGCCCACTCTGACACGCCCCCGGGCCACGGGACCTGTCGGAACCAGCGTGGTGCGTGGACCACGCGGGTTCCGACAGGTCGTCGGGGGCGCGGGCGTCAGCGGCTCAGCACCTCGGCGTCCTGCGGCTCGTCGTCACCGGCCGCGTCGTCCGGCACGTCACCGGCCGCGTCGCCCGAGCCGCCCACCGGCGGCGCGTCGAGCCCGCGCAGCGGGTACGCCCAGAAGCAGAGCCAGGCCAGGCCCGCCACCACGAGCGGCACACCGCCCATGAGCACCCTGATCCCGGTCGACACGGTCTCCGGCTGGGCCGCGACCGAGAGGCCGGCGTCGTAGCCCGTCACGCCGAGAACCACGGCGATCACGACCGCCTGCACGATCACCGACCCGCGCACCACGAACCCGTTGACCCCGAAGTACATGCCCTCGCGGCGCAGCCCGGTGCGCCGCTCGTCGTCGTCGATCACCTGCCCGAGCGCGACCTCGAGGAGCTGCATCATGCCCGCGACCCCGATGCCGACGAGCCCGGCCACGGCCATCGCCCCCGGGATCGAGCCGGAGACCATGAACAGCCCGACGGCCACGCCGTACGCCGCGACGGACCAGAGCAGCGCCTTGCGCGGGCCGACCTTGCGGACCACCCAGGACCAGCCGACGATCGCGGGGATCGCGACGACGAAGATCGGCGCGAGCACGAGCGTCGCGTCGGCCTCGGCGCCGCCGAGCACGTAGCGCACGTAGAACGGCACCGACGCGAGCAGGATCGCGGTCGTGGACTGGAGGAGCAGGGAGCCCAGGACGTACGTCACGAACGCCTTGTTCGCGAACGTGTACCGGAGCTGGTCCCGCAGGGGCAGCGCGGCCTCGCGAGCCCTGACCTCGACCTCGTCGACGGGCCGCTCGACCATGCCCGCGAGGGACCACACGAAGAACGCGAGGCACAGCGCGCCCAGCACGAGCCCCATGCCGACCCACCCGAGCGCCGACCCGTAGAGCAGCGGCGCCGCGGCGGTGCCGAGGATCATCCCGACCAGTCCGAAGATCTGGCGCGGCGTGTTGCCGCGGGCGCGCTCCGCCGTCGTGCGGAAGATCTCCGGGAAGAGCGCCGAGGTGTTGAGGACGACCGCGACGTACGCGACGTCGTAGACCGCGACCACCACGAGGAACCACACGAGCAGACCCGCGGGGCTCACCTCGGGCGGCATCCACACGAGCGAGAACGCCGCGACGAGCGGCACGATCCCCAGCCCGATCCACGGGACGCGCCGCCCCCAGCGGGTGCGGTGCCGGTCGGAGGCCGCGCCGACGAGCGGGTTGAGGAGCGCGTTGAGGATGCCGTGCGCGACCATCGCGCCCGCGACCCAGCCTGCGGGGAGCCGCAGGTGGTCGACGTAGAAGAACACGACGAAGGCCGAGAACGTCTGCGCCATGAGGTTCGCGGGGAACGCCGAGGCACCGTAGGCGAGGGTCTGGCCGCGCGTGGGGAGACCGGTCAGGCGGCGGTCGCGCAGTGCCGTGAGCGCGCTCATCGCGCACCCCCGACGGCGTCGCTCGCCCGGGCGGCCGGGTTGCCCGAGACGTCGCGCACCCGGGGTTCGAGCCCCCGCTGGACGTCGCGCAGGTCGCGCCAGCCGACGCGCACGATCCCTTCCTCGGCGAGCGTCGCGGCGACGTCGGGGTCTGCCAGCAGCCGGCGCTCGAAGCCGCGCTTGGCGACGGCGTAGTCGGCGACGTCGCCGAGCTCCTCGTCGTCGAGCATGGGGTGCAGGAAGACCTCGGTGACCCCGGGTTCGATCGCGCGCAGCAGGTCGAGGAAGCCCACCTTCATCGAGGCGTAGTCCTCCTCGTCGGGCGTCCCCTCCCCCAGCAGCTCGAACGGGTGCGTCGTGAGGTGGTCGAGGATCACGACGCCGGCCGCGTCGGCTGCCGCCGCGGCCTGGTCGAGCACCGACCGGTAGGTGTCGGGCAGCCCCAGGCCGACCGTGCGGGGCAGCCGGAACGGCAGGCCGTGCCGGGCCGCGAGCTCGAAGACCTGCGGCAGGAAGCTGCGTCCCGTCTCGAGCCCGTAGACGGAGCCCATGTGGTTGTCGAGGTGCGTGACGTCCATGCCCGCGGCGAGCGCCGTGTCGAGCTGGGCGGCGAGCTCGGCCGCGACGTCGGCGTCGCTCGCGCGGGTCTCGACGCTGCGGCAGTCGGCCGGGAAGTAACCGGCGTCGTCGACGAGGGTCGTCCCGGTCCCGATGAGGGGGCGCCAGCGGTACCGGGTCCACTCGCTCGTGAGCACGAGGTGCACACCCAGGTCGAGGTCCGTGCGGTCGGCCGCGAAGGCGAGCGCCTCGGGCGCCCAGGGGCACGGCACCATGAGCGTCGCGGAGTCGAGGTGGCCCGCGACGAGCAGCTCGGTGATCGCGCGGTTCGCGGCGCGGCACATGCCGAAGTCGTCGGCGTTGAGGATCAGCGCCCGGGCGTCCGGCGGGAGGCCGAGCCGGGTCACGAGGTCAGAGGGTGCGGGCATCGTCGGCTCCTCGGGAGGAGAGACCGGGGGCGAGGTCGGCGTCGAGGGGTGCGTCGTCGTCGGACAGGTCCTCGGACTCCGCGGCGCGCTGCACCGCGGCCGTGAAGGCCTGGTCGCGCAGCGTGTCCCGGGCGAGGGCCGCCGCGCCGAGCAGCACCGCGTCGGCCGCGACGGCGCTGGGTTCGACCACGATCGGCAGGATGCCGACCCGTTCGGCGAGGTAGGTCTGGACGCGGCCCAGGACCGCGTCCTCGCGCGCGACGCCCGCCAGGACGATCTTCTGCGGTTCGAGCAGGAGCGCGACCGACGCGATCAGCACGGCCAGGCGCCCGGCGAGCTCGTCGACGACCGCGACCGCGCGCTCGTCGCCGTCGGCCGCGAGGTCGAGGACCTCGTGCGGCGCGAGGCCCGCGGGCAGGCCCGCCTCCTTGGCAGACGTCGCGAGCGACGCGGCGCCGATGCTCTCGGCGCCGAGCGCGCGGCCCGGCTGCGGGAGGAACGCGACCTCGCCGGCCCCGCCCGACGCGCCGCGGTGCAGTTTGCCGTCGATGACGATCCCGGCCCCCAGCCCGATCCCCAGGCGCAGCAGGACGAACGAGTCGAGCCCCTTGCCAGCGCCCGTGCGCTGCTCGGCGATCGCCGCGAGGTTGACGTCGTTCTCGAGCACGACGGGGCAGCCGAGGCCCGTCTCGAGGGCGGCGTGCAGCGTGGGTCCGCCCTTCTCGAGGCCGGGGACGCGGCGCACCATGGCGTGGTCGGCACCCACGATCGCCGGGAGCCCGACGACGGCGCACCGGATCGCGACGGACGCGGCGCCCGTGTCGTGGCGCACCGCGGCGACGCAGTGCGCGGCGAGCTTCTCGACAGCGCTCGCGCGCGCCTCGGGCTCCTTCGCGGACAGCGGCTGCTCGGCGCGGGCCCGGACCCGGCCGACGAGGTCGACCAGCGCGACGCGGACGCGGACGTGGCCGATGTCGACCGCGAGCGCGTAGCCGTGCTCGGGGTCGACGCGGTACAGCGTGGCCGCGGGGCCGCGTCGGTCGTGGTCGAGACCGGCCTCCTCGACGAGCCCGTGCTCGACGAAGGTGCGCAGCGCGAGCGCCACGGTGGTCTTGGACAGGCCCGTGGCCGCGACGATCTCGGGGCGTCCGAGCGTGTCGTGGGCGTCGAGCACCTCGAGGACTGCGCGGGCGTTGATCTCCCGGAGCAGTCGTTGATCTCCTGCAAGAAGCATGTCTACCGGTCTCCGTCGACGGTCGTTACCCCTGGGCACAAGTAGGTCGGAAACCTCCCTACCCGGGCGAGAGTACCCCGCCGGTGTTCACGGCCGCGCGGCGAACCAGCAGGGTTCACCCCGCGCTCCCGGCACAGGACGAGGCACAGGACTCGGGGTTGACCCCGAGGGCGAAATGGGGGGAACACCCGATGTCGCCCGGAGCCCCTCCCGCCCTAGCCTCGATGGTGGTGGGCCCCGCCGGGGGGGTGGGGCCCCCACCACCACTTGCCTCGGACACGACGAACAGGGGATCGACATGCGGACCACACACCGGCGACTGGTGACGGCGGGCCTGGTCGCCGTCACGGCGGTCACGCTCGGGGCGTGCGGGTTCGGGCCGCGATCGATCGCGACCGACACCTACACGGTCACCGACGAGATCACGTCGGTGCGTCTCGACCTCAGCGCCGGGTCAGTCGCGCTGCGCGGGGACGCGGCGGCGACCGAGGTCGGCATCGAGCGCACGGTCGACTACTCGGGCACCTACCCCGAGCAGGAGACGCACCGCGTCGAGGACGGCGTCCTGGTCCTGTCGGGGTGCGGCCGGCACTGCTCGGCGAGCTACTCGATCGACCTGCCCGCCGGGCTGCCCGTCACGGGCGGGACCGAGCACGGCAGCATCGACCTGACCGCGACCGGCGCGGTCGACGTCGAGACGTCCAACGGGTCCATCACCCTCACCGGGATCGACGACGGGATCGTCGCGAGGACCTCGAACGGCAAGGTCACGGGAACCCGGCTCGGCGGCACCGGCGGCGTCGACGCCGAGACGTCCAACGGCTCGGTCGAGCTGACCCTCACGACCCCGCAGGACGTCCGGGCGACGACCGACAACGGCAAGGTCCAGGTCACGGTCCCCGACGGCAGCTACCGGGTGCGCGCCGAGACCGACCTGGGAGGCACCGACGTCACGGTCCCGCACGACCCCGACGGCGAGTTCGCGATCGACGCGTCCTCGTCCAACGGGCGGGTCACGGTCTCGCGGGGCTGAGACCCGTCAGAGCGGGCCCAGGACGTCGCGGGCGTCCGCGTCGAGCGCGAGCGTGTCGAGCACGGTGAGCAGCACGCGTTCCTCGTAGCGGAAGTGGGACTCCATGATCGCGGCGATCCCCTCGAGGTGACGGTCGAGCTCGCCCGGTGGCGCGGACCGGCCGACCGCGTCCGCGAGCCCGCTCACGAGGTGCGCGATCATCGAGTGGTCCTGCCTCAGGTTCCGCAGCGTCCCGACGAGCTCGGGGTGCGCGGCGGCGATCGCGGGGAACAGCTCGCGGTCCTCGCCCTCGTGGTGTCCCGTCAGGGCCGTGCAGAATCCGTGGCAGAACAGCAGCAGGTCCCGGGTCGCAGGTCCGGTGGGCGCTCCGTCGTCGAGCGCGGTCCGGGTGACGCGCAGCGCCTCGCGCAGCCGTTCGTGCACGGCGCGCAGCTCGTGGCTCCAGGCGACGAGCCTGGTCTTCTCGCCCTCAGTCACGCGAGGGCGAAGGGGTCGACGTGGTCATCGTCGTGCTCCTTCGTGTCCGGCGCCTCCATGCCTGGCACGGTCTGCCACCGGCACGCGACGCTGCGCAGACCCTACCGGACCCGTCGCGCGCGGGTGCGCGGCGCCGTCGGGCACCGTGGCCCTTGCCGTTCGCCCCCGGTGCACCGCCTCAGCCCCGCGCGACCCAGGCGGGGCGCCGCGCGTCGTCGACACGCACGACCACGTCGGCCGTCCGCTCGGGCGCGACCTCGGCCCGGTACCGCTCGTACGCGGGCAGCGTCCAGGCCTCGGCGGGCGATGTGCGCCGTGCCAGCGTCGCGTCCTGGAGGGCGAGGTGGACGGTCAGGTCGACGTCGAGCCCGCGCCCGGACGACAGGGACCCGTCGAGCAGCACGACGAGCCCCGGTGGCGCCTCGACGTAGTCGGCGCGCGTCGAGCGCGAGGTCACGGGGTCGCGCAGGCTCGGCAGGTAGCGCCCGTCCCCACCCGGCCCGACGGCGGCGAGCACCTCCCGGTTCAGCGCCCCCACGTCGATCCACCCGTCGAGCAACGAGTCCGGGTCCTCGTGCCCGTGCTCGAGCCGCAACGACGCGGGCCGCAGGAAGTCCCGCACGCTGACGCGCGCCGTCGGGCGACCTGCGACGCGCAGGGATTCGACGAGCGCGTCGGCGAGGTGCTCCGGGCGGGTCGAGGGATGGCCGTCGACGAGGACCCTCGTCGCCGTCCCGTCATCACGCGAACGCTCGACGACGAGCGCGGCCACCCGTGCGACGAGGACCTCCTGGCTGACCGGCTCGACACGCACCGGGCCAGGATGCCACGGCACCCAGCGACGAGGGACCGACCGCGTGTCACTCGACGACGGGCACGGTGGGGAACTCCGGCGAGCTCGGGAGCCGCGAAGGGACCCACAGCGACCTCCGCGCCCGAGGCGCGCGGCTCAGCCGCGCGCGGGCGGGTCCCCGAGGAGCGCCTCGACCCAGCGGACGGACAGGTGGCCGACCGCCGCGATCTCGTCCGGCAACGCTCCCTCGTGCGCCGCGGCCCGTACGACCGCGGCCACGCGTTCGAGCTCCCCCGGGCCCGGCACCCCCGGCAGGTCGGCCGCGAGGGCGGACAGACGGTCGAGCGCGGTCGTCGGAGGCGTGTCCACGGCAGGAACGTACCAAGACGGCACGAATTGCGGGTCGTTCGCGCGCGACGCACGGTGAGAGCCTGTCCACCGCTCCCAGGAGGCGTCCACGATGACCACGTTCCCGACGATCCGGCAGGTCGTGCTCGACACGACCGACGCCCGCGGCCTCGCCGAGTTCTACCGGGCACTGTTCGGCCTGGAGTACCGCGCGGGCGACGAGGCGCCCGCGACCGGTGAGCCCGACCCGGACGGCGCCGACTGGCTCGTCCTGCGCTCGCCGGGCGGGGTGCCGCTCGCGTTCCAGCAGGTCGAGCACCTGTCGCCGTCCACCTGGCCCGACCCGGCCGTCCCGCAGCAGGTCCACCTCGACTGCACGGTCCCCGACCGGGAGGCCCTCGACGCCCAGCACGAGCGCGCCCTGGCCCTCGGCGCCCGCCTGCTCCGGGACCGGTCCGACGACCCCGACGAACCCCTGCGCGTCTACGCGGACCCGTCAGGCCACCCGTTCTGCCTCTTCGTGGGCTGACCTCCCGTCGCGTGCACGACCAGGCCGCCTCTCCGCGGCCCGCGCCGGGAGTGCCGTCAGAGCTCCTCCACGTCGATCAGCCACTGCGCGACGGTCCGGTCCTCGATCGTCATCCGGTACGTCCGCCCCGGGTCGATCGCGTCGTCCAGCCGGCTCTGGCGTTTCTCGTCGACCCCGAGCAGACCGCAGGACGTCCGGACGTCGTAGTAGGTCCTGGAACGGTTCGTGTGCGGGGCCACGTCGCTCTCGACGAGGCAGGTCCGCTCGGTCGTCGTCCAGCTCGCGACCCAGACGACGACCGGCGTCGCGACGACGACGGCCGCGACCGTCCACCCGACCACGACCTTGGGGATGCGCATGGCGTGGACGATACCGGGGCGCGGCCCGTCGTCGGGCAGCAGGGCCGTGCGACGCTCAGGCGGGCTTGGTCGCCTTGCCGTCCAGCCACAGGGTGTCGGACTCGTCGCGGTGCGTGCCCGTCGAGCCGACGTGCTTGCTGTCGATCGTCGGGCCCTTCTTGATCACGTGGACGATAGCCATCGCGTGACCGCGACCGAGGCCGTAGTCCTCCTTGAGCCACTCGACGATCACGCCGGCCTTCACCGCCGGGTCGTCGTAGCCCTTCTCCTGCGCGATCGTCACGAGCTGGCGCGGGGTGAGGCCGGTCTTGTCCTCGACGGCGTCCAGGTAGGCCTGGAATGACATGGTGCTCCTCGTTTCGGGTGGTTCGGACTGGGTACCGGGCCTGCCGGCCCGGGTGAGGCTTCACGAGGTGCCGAGCACCGTGCGCAGACGCTGGGCGAAGGCCGACGGGTCGTCGACGAAACCCGTGTGGTCGCCCGGGAAGAGCGTGGTCGTGGTGCCGAGCAGGGCCGCGAGCGCCGACGACGTCCGGTCGCAGAGCTGACCCGTCGAGTCCTCGCCGACCCCGACGACGACGCGGACGGGAGAGGCGCGCAGCGCCTCGACGTCGGGCTCGAAGAGCGTGGTCCCCAGGAGGTCGTGCGCGAACCAGAAACGTTCGTCCGCGACCTGCTGCGGGTCGCGCTCGCCACCGAACATCTGCTCGACCATCCCCTCCGGGACGTCGATGTCCCCGACCGCGAAGAACTTGCGCCAGGCGCCGACGACGTCGCCCGCCCGGTGGTCGTCCACGAGCTCGCGGGTCGCGGCGTGGAGCCGCTCACGGTCCGGCATGAGGGCGTCGAGCGGCGGCTCGTGCGCGACGACCCTCCGGACCAGGGCGGGCCGCGACTGGGCGAGAGCGAGAGCGGTCACGGCCCCGCCGCTCGACCCGAAGACGGTCGCGGGACCCGCGTCGAGGTGGGCCAGGAGCCGCGCGAGGTCGTCGGCCCGGACCTCCGGCGGCGTGTCCTGCTCCGGGTCGTCGACCGTGCTGCGGTGGATGCCGCGCGGGTCGGTCGTCAGGACCGTGTGGTCGGCCGCGAGCAGGTCGGCGAGCGGCGCGAACGCGTCGGCGTCCATGGGGGCGCCGACCAGCACCACGAGCGGCCCCTGGCCCCTGACCTCGTGGTGGAGCGTGGCGCCCGGGACCCGCAGCGTCCGGGCGGTCGCAGGGACGGTCGCGGGGACGGTCGGGGTGTCGGTCACGGGAACCTCCGGGGGTGCGCAGGACGGGTGGTCGAGGGGGTGGACCTGCCGGACGGCCGGAACTCATCGGTGCGTCGCGCCGGGGCTCACGGCCCTCGCCTCCGCACCCCGCCGCCCGAGCCCGACCGCGATCAGCCAGACCCCGAGGAACACCTCGAACAGGCCCGCCGGGGCGGCGAGCACGAGGCCCGCACCCGCGACCCCGAGGAGCTCGAGCGCAGAGCCGAGAGCGAAGAGCGCGTAGCCCACGGTCCCCCAGAGCGCGACGCCGCGCGGAAGCAGCGCCGCCCGGAGCAGGGTCACGCACAGGACCACGCTGCCCGCCCCGAGCGTCGCCATCCCCAGCGCGTACGCCGCGTCGTCCAGGGCGACGAGCACCCCGCCCACGAGCGGGTCCCCCTGCGCGGCAGCCTGCGCCCAGAGCGCCGCCCCGCCGACGGCGAGCAGGACGGCCTCGACGATCCGGGCCGCGAGGTACGCCGTCGCCGCGACGGGGCTGCGGCGCGAGAGGACGGGGACGAAGAGGATGCCGATGGCCAGGACCGCGAGGGAGTTCACGAGGATCAGGACCACGCCGGTCCCGAGGGGGCCACTACCTGCCGGGCCTCCCTCGGACACGGCGGTCCCCGAGGCGAGCAGGCTCCCTGTGCCGTAGAGGGCGAAGGCGGACAGGAACAGGATGCCGATCGTGGTGGTCGTGCGCCGGTCGGTCGCGGCGCTGTCGGTCACGGCGCTTCTGGTCGCGGCGCTGGCGGTCACGCTGGTGCGGTGCTCGGACATGGCGTCCTCCAGGGCAGACATACGGTGTAAGGCTGGATTTCCGACGCTACCATACGCTGTAAGGTGACTCCATGGCCCGAGCCCCGCTGACCCGAGAGAACGCCCTGCGTGCCGCTGTCCGGATCGCCGACGAGTCCGGCCTGGACGCCCTGAGCATGCGCAGGCTGGCCACGACGCTCGGCGTCGAGGCCATGTCGCTCTACCACCACGTCCGCAACAAGGGCGAGATCCTCGACGGCATGGTCGACCTCGTGATCGGGGAGATCGCCTCCCCGCCACCGGCGACGGGCTGGCGCACAGGGCTCGAGGAGGTCGCCCGCTCGACCCGGACCGCACTCGCACGTCACCCCTGGGCGACGGCCCTGCTCGACTCCCGGTCCACGCCGGGTCCGGCGCGCCTGGCCCACCTCGACGCCATGATCGGCGCGCTGCGCCGCGACGGGTTCACGGTCGCCGCGACCGGACACGCGCTCGCCCTCTTCGACAGCTACGTGCGCGGCTTCGCCCTCCAGGAGCAGGCGCTGCCCGTCCCGGCCGACGGCGGCATCGCCGACGTCGCGACCGACATCATGGCCCAGCAGGAGTCGATGGCGACGTCGTTCCCGCACCTCACGGAGATGGCGACCGAGCTGGTGCTCCGGCCCGGGTACGCGTTCGGCGACGAGTTCGAGGTGGGCCTCGCCGTCGTGCTCGACGGGATCGCGGGCTTCGCACCGCAGGCCTGACCCCGCAGCCGGGCCGACGGACCGCCGCGCCGGGCCGGAGCCACGGCCCCACGGTCCCGCGCCCGCAGGCGCCGCGACCTACCGCCCGAGCAGCGTGTCGATCTCGGCCATCTCGGCCGTCTGCACGTCGACCATGACCTGCGCGAGGTCACGGAGCTCGGCGTGCCCGCCGCCCTCGATCTCGCCCTGCGTCATCGCGATCGCGCCCTCGTGGTGCGAGTGCATGAGCTCGAGGAACGTCCTCTCGGCCGCGGCCACGGCGCTCGCGTCGCCCGTGCTCGCGTCCGCGAGACGCTCGAGGGACCCCATCTGGTCGCTCGTGAGCATGCCGTTCGCGACGTGCACGGAGTGCATCTGCATGAGGTCGTCGAGCCCCCAGGCGTCGGCCCAGCCGACCATGGTCCCGATCTCCTCGGCCTGCCCGTCGAGGATCCGCTGCGCGAGGTCGCGCGTCGGAGCGCTCACGCCGTCGACGGCCAGGATGATCTCGCTCATCTCGACGGCCTGCTCGTGGTGCGGGGTCATCATCGCGACGAAGTGCGTGTCGACGTCGTTGACCTCCGCCGGAGCCTCCGCCGGGCTGCTCGCGGCGGACGCGCTCCCGTCCCCCGAGGAGGACCCGCTCCCTGCCGAGCAGCCCGCGAGGGCGGCGGTCAGGACGAGCGCGGTGAGGGCGACGGGCAGCTTCTTCATGAGGACTCCGGTGTGTCTCGGGATCGCCGGGGCACGCGGGCGCCGGTGCCGGCGAGCGTCCGACCAGCGTAGATGCGGAGCCTGGGAGCCGGCTGTGCACGAGCCTCGGGCCAGAGCCTGCCCCGAACCGACCGGGCCCGACGGCGGCACGTGCGCGACGTCGTCGGGCCCGGAGACGCTCGGGGCGCGCCGGACGAGGCGCCCCGGCACCAGATCACCCTGTGGATCGCGCGCCCGGTCCGTGCCGCCACAGTATGGTCGGCGCACTCGACGAGAGGCCACCGCACATGAGTCCCCACCCGCCCGCGCCGACGCAGACCCGGGAGACACCGACCCTGCCACCCCAGCTGACGGGGTGGCGGCGCCTGTGGACGCGCCCGGCCCTCATGCCGTACGTGCGGCTCGTCGCCCTGGTCCTGGCGGTCAACGTCGCGGCGGCCGTCGCCCTGCTCCCGGGGACGTCGACACCCGCCCGGCTCGACCTGACCCTGACGGCGGCCGCCCTGAACCTCGGGGCCGCGGCCGTGATCCGGCAGCAGCACGTCGTCAACCTGCTGTTCCGTGCCGCCACGAGCGCACCCGTGACATGGCCGCTGCGCGTCCGCGCGGGGCTCGCGAAGGTCTACCACCTGGGCGGGATCCACGTCGGGGCCGCGATCTCCGCGACCGCGTGGTTCACGCTGTTCGCCGCGACGGCCCTGAGCCCGTCGGGGCGGGGCGAGCTGTCGGGGCCGACCCTCGTCGTCGTCGTCGCGCTCGCACTCCTGCTGCTGACGATCGCCGCCCTGGCCACCGCACCGTTGCGCCGCAGGCGCCACGACCTGTTCGAGATGAGCCACCGGCTCGGGGGCTGGTCGACGCTCGCGGGCTTCGCGGCCCTGACCCTCCTGTTCGCTCACGACCTCGCCCCCGCCGACCCCTGGGACGCGATCCTCACGGCCCCCGCGACGTGGGTCCTGGCCGTCGTGGTCGTGTGCGTGGGGCTGCCGTGGCTGCACCTGCGCAAGGTCGCCGTGGACGTGCACACGCCGTCGTCCCACGTCGCGATCGTGCGCCTCCACCACGACCCGAGGACGTTCGTCGGGTCGTCGACCACGATCGCCCGGCACCCGCTCGGCCAGTGGCACCCGTTCGCCAACCTCGTCACGCCGACCCGCCCCGAGCTGCGCCTCGCGATCTCGCGCGCGGGCGACTGGACGGGGTCGTTCATCGACTCCCCGCCCGACCACGTGTGGGTCCGGGGCGTGCCCACGGCCGGGGCGGGGAACGTCGGCAAGCTCTTCCGCAAGGTCGTGTGGATCACGACGGGCAGCGGGATCGGGCCGTGCCTGCCCAGCCTGCTCGCGGGCGCGCCCGCCCACCTGGTGTGGGTCACGCGCACGCCCGAGGCCACGTTCGGCCCCGGGCTCGTCGGCGAGATCACGGAATCGCTGCCCGACGCCCTCGTGTGGGACACGCGCGCCCAGGGCAAGCCCGACCTCGTGGCGCTCGCGCTCGACGCGGTGCGCACGACCGGCGCCGAGGCCGTCATCTGCATCTCGAACCGTCCGACGACGTTCGAGGTCGTCGAGGGTCTCGAGTCGCGGGGCATCCCCGCGTTCGGCGCCATCTGGGACTCCTGAGGGGCGCCCCCTCCCCCGCCCGACGACGTCACGTGCGTGCCCCCGTCGGGCTGCGGCGGGTCTCAGCCCGTCAGCGCGCGTCGCACGTCAGCCGTGCACCCAGGGTGACGGCCGCGACCACGGCCGCCGCGGCGACGAACACGACGTCCTTGAGGACGTACTGGCCCATGAGCGTCATGCCGTCGCCGAAGAGCTCGCCGGCGAAGAGCACGACCGGCGACATCATGCCGACCAGCGCGACCGCGAGCACGACCAGACCGACCTTCAAGGCACGTCCCGTCAGGAGGGTCAGCCCGATGAAGGTCTCGACGACCGCCGTCAGGACGACCGCCGCCGTGCCCTCGACGACGCCGAAGGTCAGCGCACCGACGGTCTGCGTGACGATCTGCTCGGCCGGGCTCGCACCGGGCAGGAACTTGAGCACGCCGAACCCCAGGAACACGAGGCCGAGCGTGACCCGGAGCGCGGGGACCGACCAGCGGGTGAGGTGGGCGGCCAGTGCGACGACCACGGCATCGGCCCGGCCCAGGAGCCCCGGCCGCGCGGGTGGGGCCTGGTTGGCAGGTGCGGCAGGTGCGGGCGGCGAGGGCGGCGAGGGCAAGGTCTGGGTTCCGGCAGCAGGCATCTGTTCTCCTCGTCGAGAGCGTGCGGACGGGCGGCGCTCTGCGGAGAAAGCACCGTGACGTCCGGATTTGTGATGGCTCGCCGAGCGTAGCCATCGCGGATGAGGGCCAGATGAGGCGGGGCTCAGCCCGCGAGGCGGGCGTGCAGGTGCATGTCGTGCCAGCCGTCGACGTGCTTGCCGCTCTCCCGGAGCGTGCCCTCGGGCAGGAACCCCGCAGCGAGCGCGACCCTGCACGACGCCTCGTTGCGCGTCGAGTGCACGAGCCGCAGGCGGTGCAGGCCCAGGTCCTCGAACGCCCACGTGACCAGCAGCCCGACGGCCCGGGGAGCGATCCCGCGGCCCCGCGCGGCAGGCAGGACCCAGTAGCCGACCTCGCCCCCGCCCTCGTGCAGGTCGAGATGGTGCAGGGCGGCACGGCCGACCACGACCCCGTCGGACTCGACCGCCCAGTCCCCGGCCGCCTCCTGCACCCAGTGCTCGTCCCGCGAGTCGACCCAGGCCTCGGCCTCGGCGACGTCGTCCATCGCGCGAGCGTGCCAGAGCTGGATCGCCGGGTCCTGGTAGGCGGCGAGCAGGGTCGGGGCGTCAGCCCGCGTCCACGGGCGCAGCGTCAGGCCGCCACCCGCGAGGACGGGCATCGGCTGCGCGCTCAGACGGCCGGGGTGGACGGTGGGCTCGGTGAGGATCGGCACGCGAGCGATGATCCCACGAGGGTTGCGGAGCGGTCACGATCCGACGACGTGCAGGACGCTGGCCGCACCGCTGGGGTGCGAGGTGCGCCCCCAGCAGTCCACGGCTTGAGGAGTTGCTAAACTCGTCAAGTCCCCAGGAGGTCCAGTGCCCACCACCGCCACCACGGCACCGCTCTACGCGATCAAGGCCGAGCTGTTCCGCTCCCTCGCGCACCCCACCCGTATCCAGGCGCTCGAGGTGCTCAGCGCCGCACCGGACCACGAGGCGGCCGTGAGCGACCTGCTCGCAGCGACCGGCGTCGAGGCCTCGGTCCTGTCCCAGCACCTCGCCGTGCTCAAGCGCGCCGGCGTCGTGACGTCGTCGCGCACGGGCAACACGGTCGTCTACCGGCTCAGCAGGCCGCTCGTCGCCGAGCTGCTCGTCGTGGCGCGCGCGTTCCTGCGCGAGACCCTCGACGCGTCCGGGCGGCAGCTCGCCGCCACGGACGAGCTCCCTCCCCTCCAGGGGGAGAGCGAACGGACCGGGCAGTGAGCCGGCCGACCGGGTCGGCCCGGTCGTCCGAGCACCCTGGGTCGGCCCGGCCTGCCCGGCCTGCCCGGTCTCCCCGGCGGTCCCCCGGGTCCGCCCGGTCCCCGCGCGACCTGCTGCCGTCGCGCGCGGACGTCGACCTGCGACCGCGGACCCTGCGCGCCGACCTCCTCGCGGGGGTCACGGTCGGCGTGGTCGCCCTGCCGCTCGCGCTCGCGTTCGGTGTGAGTGCGGGCGTCGGCCCCGGGCCGGGGCTCGTGACGGCGGTGGTCGCGGGCATCGTGGCCGCGGTGTTCGGCGGCTCGCGCGTCCAGGTGAGCGGGCCGACCGGCGCGATGGCCGTGGTGCTGGCCCCGATCGTCGCCCAGCACGGCCCCGCGGCGGTACCGCTCGTCGCGATCCTCGCGGGCGTCGTCGTGCTGCTGGCCGGGGTGACGCGGCTCGGGCGCGTCGTGACGTTCATCCCCTGGCCCGTGGTCGAGGGTTTCACGGCCGGTATCGCCGCCATCATCTTCCTCCAGCAGGTCCCCGCGGCCCTGGGCGTCACGGGTGCGGTGGGCGGCAACCCGCTGGTCGTCGCGGCGGACTCGGTGGTCGCTGCGTTCGCGAACGGTCCCACGGCCCTGTGGACGCTCGGCACCGTGGCGCTCGTCGCCGTCGTGATGCTGGTCCTGCCGCGCGTCGCACCGGCCCTGCCCGCGTCGCTCGTCGCGGTCGTCCTCGCGACCGTCGTCGCCCAGCTCGCGGGCGCGCCCGTCGCCCGGATCGGGGCGCTCCCCGACTCGCTCCCCCTGCCGACCGTGCCGCCCCTCGACGCGGGCATGCTGCAGTCGCTGGTCGGGCCAGCGTTCGCGGTCGCGGCCCTGGCCGCGATCGAGTCCCTCCTCTCGGCTCGCGTCGCCGCGGCCATGCCGTCGCCCGAGCAAGGACGGTCCACGGCGTCCGGAACCGCCACTCCGTCACGCGGCCCGTCGGGCGCCACGACCGTGCCCGACGACGCCACGCACCGCTACGACCCCGACCGCGAGCTCGTCGGCCAGGGGCTCGCGTCCATCGCGAGCGGCGTGTTCGGCGGCATGCCCGCAACCGGGGCCATCGCCCGGACGGCGGTCAACGTGCGAGCGGGTGCCCGGACGCGGCTCGCGGCCGTCGTGCACTCGGTCGTGATCCTGGGCGTCATCTACCTGGCGACAGGACCCGTCTCGGCGATCCCGCTCGCGGCCCTGGCCGGTGTCCTCATGGTCACCGCCGTGCGCATGGTCTCGGTCGCCACCCTCCGCGCCGTGCTGACCTCGACCCGGGCCGACGCCGTCGTGCTCGTCGTGACCGCGGTCGTGACGATCGCGGTCGACCTCATCGAGGCCGTGCAGATCGGGCTGCTCGTCGCGGCGTTCTTCGCGCTGCGGTCGGTCGCGAAGGCTGCGGCCGTGCACCGCGAGCCGCTGCCCGGACCGGCCCTGCCGGGCGACGAGCACATCGCGCTCTACCGGCTCGACGGCGCCATGTTCTTCGGCGCGGCCGACCGCATCCACGCGCAGATCCGCGACGACCAGGACGCCCTGGTCGTCGTCCTGCGGCTCTCGCACCTGCGCCTCGTCGACGCGACCGGGGCGCACGCGCTGGGCGAGCTCGTCGCGGACCTCGAGCGCTCGGGCGTCACGGTCCTGGTCAAGGGCATCCAGCCCGCCCACCTGCCCGTACTCACCCGCGTCGGCGTGCTCGACGAGCTGCGTCACGAGAAGCACCTGTTCGCCGACCTGCCGCCCACGATCGAGCACGCGCGCTCCCACGTCGCGCGGGCTCAGGCCGGGGCTGGGGCTCAGGCCGGGACCGGGGCCCCGCCCGCGAGCGCCGCCGCGCCCGCCGTACCCGCCGTACCCTCTGCGCCCCGGGACACCCTCACCGCGTGACGTCGAGCGTCAGGAGCACCGTGACGGTGTCCCCCAGCTCGACGCCCTCGGCCGCGCGGATCGCGTCCTTGAGGGGGACGACGTACAGGCCGTCCTTGGCGAACAGCGACGTGGTCCACGTCGTGCCCCCGATGCGCGCCGAGACGGGGATCATGCCCCACCCGTAGGTCACGAGCGGGGCGACCTCACGGATGCGCGCGCTCTCGCCGTCGGGCACGGACACGAAGTGGAAGGGCGCGGGGCCCCGCCAGTGCCACACCTCGCCCACGGCCTCGATCTCCATGCGCCCAGCATGACCCCGGAGCCGCTGCGACGCCGCGCGAGCGCTGCGTCGAGCGTGCAGTTCGGGCTGCGTCTCGAGGCCCGGAACAGCCCGAACTGCACACTCGACGAGGAGGGCGAGCGTCCCCCGTCGGTCAGGTGACGTCCTGGCCGCGGGTCGTCGTCGCGCCCGCCCGCTCGAACGCGCCCGCGAGCGCGGCCCGGACGGTTTCCGGGGCCTCCGGGGCGCAGCGCCCGGCCACGGTGGCGGCCAGCTCGGCGAGGTAGGGCAGCACGGCGTCGAGCTCCGGGGTGGTCGCGTCGAGCTCGGCGGCGGGCACGACGAGAGTGGCGGTGAGCCGTCGTCGGGGCCGCGAGAACCGGACGTTGCGGACCCCCGCCGGACCGGCCGAGGGAGTGATCGAGCCGCCGAGAGCGAGCATCAGGTCGAGCTCGTCCAGGCCGGGGACGTCGAGCGGTCCGCACTCGGCCGCGAGCGCCCGGCGCAGGACGACCACCGCGGCAAGGTCTCGCTCGGGGCCGCCCAGGACGTTGCGCTGGGTGACGATCATCGGCCGGCCTCGGCGGGCGGGAGGTCGGGAAGGTTCTCGTCGAGCAGGTCCGCGAAGCCTCCCGCGAGGACGTACCGCTCGCCCGTGTCGTGGTCGAACGTCACGACCGGCCCGTCGTTCGTGACCACGAGGGGGTTCCCCGACCCGTCGAAGCCGATCACGAGCCCCTCCTCGGCCACGGCCCAGCCGTCCGCACGGAAGGTGCGTGTCAGTGTCGCGACGTCGGTGTCCTCCAGGAGCGGCGCGTTGCGCAGCCCGTGCACGGGGACGCCCACGAAGCAGCCGCCGTGCCGCCCGACGACCTCGACCCAGTCCGCGTCGAGGACGACGTCGAGCCCGCGCACGGCGGCGTCGAGCTCGGTGCGGGTCGAGGGTTCGCCCGCGCCGTAGAGGGCGACGGCCGCGTCGAGCCGCGCCAGGAGAGAGGGGGTCAGCGCCATGCGGGCCAGGGTAGCGGTGCGGCGGTGCCGTGGTGGAGACGTGCCCGACGGCGCCGCGCACCCGGGTGCGCGTGTCACCGGCGAGCGGGAGGATGACGGAGGTACGTCCCCGACCCGCACGCCCCGACCTGCGAGGTGCCCCATGACCCGGTTCGTCGTCGACCCCGGCACGGTCCTGCGGCTCGTCGCGGACGACGCCCGGGTCCCGGCTGCGCACGAGCTGCTCGCGCCGACCCTCCTGCGGTCGCAGACACTCTCCGCGGTGTACGAGGCCGTGCACCGGGGCGACCTGTCGGCCGACGTCGGGCGCGAGCGGCTGGCCCGCGTCGGACGGCTGAAGATCCGGCTCCTCGGGGACGGCGTGCTGCGCCGGACCGCCTGGACCGTGGCCGAGCGGCTCGGCTGGGCCTCGACGTACGACGCCGAGTACGTGGCCCTCACGCAGCTCCAGGGCGACGCCCTCGTGACGGCGGACGCGGAGCTCGCGCGAGCCGTCCGCGGCGTGGTCGAGACGGCACCGTACGGGGCGCTGCTCGACGCGGGAGCATGACCAGCGCCACGGGAGGCCGGAAGCCTCAGGGGCTGGACGCCGCCAGCCGGTCGAGCGCCCCGATCCCCGCCTCGACGATCTGCGCCTGGGCGTCGGCCCGGCTCGTGGTCGGTCGCCCGTCCCCCGGTTGCGCACCGTAGTCGGCGAAGAAGGCGTGGACTGCCCCGGGGATCTCGACGAACCGGGCCGTGGCGGGCAGGTCGGCGCGGGACGCCTCGATCTTGTCGGGCGTCGTCAGGCCGTCGCGCGAGCCCCACACCGACGTCACCTCGACGTCCGCTGCGCTCATGTCGGCGGAGGGGTACGAGGCGTGCAGGAGCAGGCCGTCGACCTCGTCGTCGTGCGCCGCGGCGAACGACGCGGCGACGACCCCGCCCAGGGAGTGACCTCCCACCGCCCAGGTGCCGACCTCGTCGAACGCCGCCATCGCGGAGGCCGACTGGTTCGGGGACGTGAAGGCGATCCCCAGGGGCTCCTTGAGCGCCACGACCAGGTAGCCCGCCTCGGCGAGCGGCCGGAGCACCGCAGCCGTGGCACGCACGTCCACCCTCGCCCCCGGAGAGTAGACGAGACCTGTGGACGCCTCGCCACCGCGCGGGACGAACGCGATCCATCCGGCCTCGTCGAGCACCTCGACCGAACCGTCGCTCTCGAGGGCTGCGAGCGCGGGCGCGGTCGCGGGGAAGGGCCTGAGCCACACGACCGCTGCAGCAAGTGCCACGAGCACGACCAGCCCGGCCCCGAGGAAGGTCCCGCGGAGCACGCGCCGGGCTCGCGACCGCTCCGGGCGCCGAGCAGGCCGCCGTGCACGCACGACGGTCAGCACGAGGAGGAGCGCACCGGCGACCGCGCTCGCCACCAGGACGGCGGTGAGCGCCCGGTGCTGGTGACGGACCGTGTCCCCCGTCGTCGCCACGACCCACGCGGGCGCGGCGACCAGCACGACCCCCAGGAGCGCGAGCAGGAGGTGACCGACCACCCTGCCAAGCGACCCGCCCTCGTCGCCCGGCTGTCCGGGTCCGGGGTCCGTCCGGGCGTTCTGCGTGCTCATCCCCGCTCCAGAGCTCTCGACGACGCCACCGGCAGACCGGGGCGATCGTCACGCTAGCAGCGGGTCCGCAGCAGTGGGACCCCGCGCGCAACGGACGCGGCCGACGAGCGTGGTCACGCGTCAGCGGCGCCGGCGCCCACGTCGTGGCGTCGCGGACGAGGACGGCCGCGCACGGGCGCGCTGCGCCGTCGGGCACCGTGACCGGCGCCCCCAGATGCCAACCCGACCGACCCGGGCGAGCATGGCCGGATGAGCACCCTCCTGACCGCCGACCCACCGCCCGACACCGTGGCCCGCAGGATCGGGCGCGTCGCGCTCGGGCTGAGCCTCGTCTTCGCGGGGATCGGGCACCTGACCTTCTCCCGCGAGGAGTTTCGCGCCCAGGTGCCCGACTGGTTCCCCGTGAACGAGGACGTCACGGTCCTCGCGTCGGGCGCGGTCGAGATCGCGCTCGGCTCCTCTCTCGTCGTGCTGTCTCGGCGGCGCGTCGCGGTGGGGCTGGTCGCGGCCGCGTTCTTCGTCGTGATCTTCCCGGGGAACGTCGGGCAGTGGCTCGAGCACAAGGACGGTTTCGGGCTCGACACCGACGCCAAGCGGCTCGGCCGCCTCTTCTTCCAGCCCGTGCTCGTCGCCTGGGCCCTGTGGTCGACGGGAGCGTTCCGCGCGCTGCGGCAGGCGCGGGCCCGGGACTGACCGCGGCGCGCGGGGGGACACCAGATCCGAGGCACTCCGACGAAAGGAACGACCCATGGGCTACATCACCTCCGGCAGCGAGAACAGCACCCCTGTCGAGCTGTACTACGAGGACCACGGCAGCGGACCGACGGTCGTGCTCATCCACGGCTACCCCCTCGACGGGCACAGCTGGGAACGTCAGACGCGCGCCCTGCTCGAGGCCGGGTACCGCGTCGTGACGTACGACCGTCGCGGCTTCGGCCGGTCCAGCAAGGTCGGGACGGGCTACGACTACGACACGTTCGCGGCCGACCTGCACGCGGTCCTCGAGGCGCTCGACCTGCGCGACGTCTCGCTCGTGGGCTTCTCGATGGGCACGGGCGAGCTCGCCCGGTACGTCGCGAACCACGGCCACGAGCGCGTCGCGAGGCTCGCGTTCCTCGCCTCGCTCGAACCCTTCCTCGTCCAGCGCGACGACAACCCGACTGGCGTCCCGCAGGACGTCTTCGACGGGATCGTCGACACCGCCCGCGCCGACCGCTTCGCCTGGTTCACGCAGTTCTACGCCGACTTCTACAACCTCGACGAGAACCTCGGGACGCGCATCTCGCAGGAGGCCGTCACGGCGAGCTGGAACACCGCCACGGGGTCGGCCCCCGTCGCCGCGTACGCCGTGGTCCCGACCTGGATCGAGGACTTCCGCGCCGACGTCGCGGCGGTGAGGGCGAGCGGCAAGCCCGCCCTGATCCTGCACGGCACGGCCGACCGGATCCTGCCTATCGACTCGACGGGCCGTCCGTTCCACGCGGCGTTCCCCGAGGCGGACTACGTCGAGATCGACGGCGCCCCGCACGGCCTGCTGTGGACCCACGCGGAGGAGGTCAACCGGGCGCTGCTCGGGTTCCTCGCCTAGAGGGATCGTCGACACGTCTGCACGCCCCCTGTGCGCACCGGGCCTTGACCCGGTGCGCACAGGGGGCTAGTTTCGATCCATCGACCAGACCGACCGGTCGGTCTGGTCGTTCGATACCGATCCTGCCCGCGACCCGCCACGAAGGAGCGCCCCGTGCTGACGATCCCCCCGGCCTTCCACGAGGTGCTCGGCGAGCGCCAGGACCCCCGGATGCTCGCCGCGATCGGGGGCGTCGGTCTCGCCGGCACCGCCCTGCTCGTCCTCGCCGACCGCCCGACGTTCGAGGCCGTCCCCACCTGGCAGGGCGTGGCCGCGGCCCTCCTCGTCCTCGACGTCCTGTGCGGAGCGCTCGCGAACTTCTCCCGCGGGACGAACGACTACTACGCGGCCCGCCCGCGGCACCGCGCCGTCTTCCTCGCGATCCACGTCCACCTGGTCGCGATCGCCCTCCTGCTCGGAGCCGACCCCCTGCCCGCCGTCGTGGTGTGGGTCGTGACCGTCGCGGCCGCCGCGCTCGTCACGTCGCTGCGGGCCCCCGCGCAGCAGCTCCAGGTCGCCGCCGGCGTCGTGGTCGCCGCAGGCGCCGCGGTCCCCGTCCTGTTCGCCGGGTCGACGCTGATGACCGCGGTGGCGCTGCTGTTCGTGATCAAGGTCGTCCTCGCGTTCGCGGTCGACCACTACGGGGGCCGGGCGACCGACGAGGCCAGGCACTCCGCCGCGCCCGGCCCCGCGGACCACGACACGGTGCTGGACGCGACATGAGGACCGTCCGCGACCTGCACCGGTCCGAGCACCATCAGGCTGCGAGCCTCCTGGCGAGTGCGTTCGCGGCCGACCCGCTCTTCCTCGACCTGTTCGGCGACGTGCGCCGCGAACCGGCCGCTCGCCGTCGGGCGCTCCGTCTCACGTCGTGGGCCCTCGGGGCGAACAGGCTCCTCGGCGGGCGGCGGCGAGCCGTCGTGGACGGCGCGCGGGTCGTCGGCGTCGCGGTCGTCGAGCCGCCCCAGGGCACCGTGCGACGCACCGGGGGCGCCGCCCTCGCCGCCCTGCGCTTCGCTCCCGTGGCCCTGTCTCTCCCGGCCGCCACGACGACCCGGCTCAACCGGTACGGCCGCGAGACCCGGGCCCTGGTGCCCGCGGCGCCCCACCACTACCTCACGATGATCGGCGTGGACCCCGCCGCCCAGGGCACGGGCCTGGGCGGCGCCCTCCTCGGCGACGTGGTCACGCTCGCCGAGCGAGACCCCCGGTCGGCAGGAGTCGGCCTCGACACCGAGAACCCGGCGAACCTCGGCCTCTACGCCCGGCACGGCTTCGCGCCGTCCGGCGAGGTCGCCACGGCCACGTTCACCGCCCACGTGCTGTTCCATCCGCGAGGATCGTGACCATGGCCGACACGACCCCCACCCGCGAACGCATCGTCGAGACCGCGTTCCGGCTCTTCCTGACCCAGGGCTACGAGAGCACGAGCACGGCGCAGCTCGTCGCCGCGACCGGCCTCTCCAAGGGTGCGATCTACCACCACTTCCGCGACAAGGAGGAGATCCGGTCGGCGACCGTCGACCACTTCCTGCTCCGCTACGTCGAGCCGCCCGCTCCCGACGAGAGCGAGGCCACGCCGCCCGGTCTCGCGGCGACGCTGCACCACGTGGCCGACTCGTACGCCCGGCTCCTCGAGACCGTCGCCACCCTCACGGACGACCCCCTCGCCTACCACCGGTTCGTGCTCGCCGCCGCCCCCGGCCTGCGCGAGACGCTGCGGGACGCCGTCGGGCAGGTCCGCGACGTGCTGGCCGACGCCGCGCGCACGTCCCAGGACGACGGCTCCGTCACGACCACGCTCCCTCCGGAGCGCGTCGCGGAGAACGCCGCCGCACTCGTCGAGGGCGCCGGGCTGCTCTGGGCCGTGGACCCGCGAGGGTCGGCCCGCGACCGGCTGCGGGCCGTCGTGGACGACCACCTCACGCTCCTGGCCGGGGCGCCGGGGTCGTAGGGTCGAGGGGTCGGCACGCGGTCGGGCGGTCGGAGGACGGAGGCACCGTGACGGACGGAGGCACCGTGACCCTGGCCCTGCCGTTCGACGGGCGCTGGCTCGTGCAGAACAGCCCGGCACGGCGCGTGCCCAGCCACGGCGTCGACGTCCTGGGCCAGCGGTACGCGATCGACTTCGTGGGCGTCGACCCCCGGCACCGCACGGCCGCGGTCCGCGACTGGCGCACGGTCCTCGGGACCGAGCCGCCCGAGCGCTTCGTCGCGTTCGGTCGCCCGATCCTCGCGCCGGCGGCCGGCATCGTGGTCCAGGTGCACGACGGCGAGGACGACCACGCGGCCCGCCGCTCCCAGCTGACCCTCGTGCCCTACGTGCTCGGGGCCGCGGGACGGCTGCGCGAGGGCGTGCACGCCGTGGCCGGGAACCACGTCACCGTCGCGCTGCCGGACTCCGGCGTGTTCGTGTCCCTCGTGCACCTGCAGCGCGGGTCCTCGCAGGTGCGGGTCGGCGACGCGGTACGCGTCGGTCAGCAGCTCGCCGCGTGCGGGAACTCCGGGAACTCGACCCAGCCGCACGTGCACGTGCAGGCCACGGACAGCGCCGACTTCTCGGTGGCCCGCGGCGTCCCGATCACGTTCCGCGACT
This sequence comes from Oerskovia sp. NPDC057915, assembly GCF_042887685.1. Lineage (NCBI taxonomy): Bacteria > Bacillati > Actinomycetota > Actinomycetes > Micrococcales > Cellulomonadaceae > Oerskovia > Oerskovia sp. NPDC057915. The sequence goes on from NZ_JBHVOS010000003.1 coordinate 98,532, forward strand.
TCCGGGAGTGGCCGCGCGGGCGGGGCGAGCCCCTCCACCGGGTGACGGGGCTGCCCGACGAGCGCTCCGTCGTCGAACCGTTGGCGTGACAGCAGGCATCCACGATGCCGTCACGGACGCCGAGTGTGCACTTCGGGTCGTCCCGGGCCGCTCATGACGACCCGAAGTGCACACTCGACGCGCGCGAGCCTCGGCTGGCCCGGCCGGCCCGGCCAGCCCCGCCGCCTCCAGTCAGGCCAGCGGCTGGAGCCGGAACAGGCGGACCACCCGACCCGAGTCGCGCTCGTACGCGCGGTACCCCGGCCACTGCGCCTGGATCAGGTCCCACGCGGCCTCGCGCTCGTCGTCGGGCTCGACGAGCGTCGCCCTGACCCGCATGTCCCGGCCGCGGACCGTGATCGACGCGTCCGGGTGCGCCAGCAGGTTGTACGTCCATGCCGGGTGCCTGTCACGGGCGAACGACGTGCCCGCGACCACCGCCCGCCCGTGGCCGTCGGGCGTGTACATGAGGTACGTGCTGCGCGGCTCCCCCGACCGCGCACCCGTCGAGTGCAGGACCAGCGACGGCACGAGCAGCGCGCTGAGCTGCACGCGCCCTCCCGACAGGCGCGCGAGCAACCGCTCGGCCGGGGGCAGCACGACCGGCCCGACCCGGCGGAAGGCCCGCGTGCGCGTGATCGGGGCGACCAGGGACCGGACGACCTGCAGCAGGGAGGTCATGCCCCCATGATCGTCGGGGTCGCCACAGGGCGCACGACCGCAGGACGCACGACGGCGCGCGGCTGCTGGTCCCGGCGGCCGCCCTCACCCACCCGGCGTCCCACCGCCCGCGGGTCCCGGCGACAGCCCTCACCCAGCCGCCGTCCTACCGCCCCGCGTACTCGGCGTCGGTGACGTGCTCGAGCCACGTCGTGGTCGTCGACGGGTCGTCGGCGTTCTCGAGCATCGCGAGGTGCTCCATGAAGTGGTCCGGGGAGGCACCGTGCCAGTGCTCCTCACCAGGCGGGCACCAGACGGTCTCGCCGGGGCGGACCTCGACGACCTCGCCTCCCCGCGCCTGGACGCGCGCGACGCCCGACACCACGTGCAGCGCCTGGCCCCGGGCGTGCGAGTGCCAGGCCGTGCGCGCCCCGGGCGCGAACCGGACCAGCGCCACGACCATGCGCTGCGACGGGTCCTGCGGCATCGCGATCGGGTCGAGCCACACGTCGCCCGTGAACTGCTCGGGCGGGTTCTTGGTGGTCGGGGTCCTGGGGACGATCTTCATGGGGGTGTCCTCCTCGTCGGGGAGCCGGTGCCACCGGCCTCCTCGACCGTAGGACTCCCCGCCGTTCGCAGGGAGGTACTGGCGTTACCCGGAACGCCCGGGTCTCCCTGCGCGGCCGTCCCACCGGTGTGATGGACCGTGGAACTCGCGCCGGCCCCACCGAGCGGCCGCGCCCCACCGCTCGACCCGAGAGGCAACCCCATGCGTGCAACGTTCATGTACGGCGCCGGCGACGTCCGCGTCGTCGAGGTCCCCGACCCCGTCCTGCAGGCCCCGACCGACGCGATCGTGCGCGTCACCCTGGCCTGCGTGTGCGGGTCCGACCTGCACCCGTACCGCTCCCTGCCCGCGAGCGCCGAGGGCGTCCCGATGGGCCACGAGCTCATCGGCGTCGTCGAGCAGGTCGGTGAGGCCGTGACCGACCTCGCGGTCGGAGACCTCGTCATCTCGCCCTTCGCGTTCTCCGACAACACGTGCGACCACTGTCGCGAGGGCTTCCACACCTCGTGCGTGCACGGCGGCTGGTACGGGGCCGGGGGCGTCGGCGGCGCGCAGGCCGAGAAGATCCGGGTCCCGCAGGCGCAGGGCACGCTCGTACGGATCCCGGCCGACGTCGACGAGGCGCTCCTGCCGTCGCTGCTCACGCTGTCCGACGTCTACCTCACGGGGTACCACGCCGCGCACATGGGACGGGTGGGGCCGGGGAAGACCGTGACGGTGGTGGGGGACGGCGCCGTCGGGCTGTCCGCCGTGCTCGCCGCGAAGGAGCTCGGCGCGGAGAGGATCGTCCTCATGGGTCGCCACACCGCGCGCACCGACCTGGGCCGGGAGCTCGGCGCGACCGACGTCGTCGCCGAGCGCGGCGCGGAGGGCGTCGCCAAGGTCCTCGAGCTCACGGGCGGGCAGGGCACGCACGTGGTGCTCGAGGCCGTCGGGCACATGCCCGCGTACGAGCAGGCCTACGGCGTCGTGCGCCCCGGCGGCGTGGTCTCGCGCGTCGGCGTGCCGCAGTACGAGGACGCCCCGGTCGGGTTCGGGTCGCTGTTCGGCAAGAACGCGACGCTCACGGGCGGTCCCGCGCCCGTGCGCGCCTACATCGAGGCCGCGATCCCGCGGGTCCTCTCGGAGGAGATCGACCCGGGCCGGGTGTTCGACGCCGACCTGCCCCTCGCCGACGTCGCCGAGGCCTACCGCCTCATGGACTCACGGGAGGCGCTCAAGGTGATCGTGCGGCCGTGAGGCCCCGGGACCCCGACCCGTCGTCGGGTCACGTCGCCGGCTCGGGCGACGGGTCGGGGATCTCCCCGGGCCGGTAGCGCGGGAGCCTGCTGGCGGGCAGGATCGCGGTCGCGCTGACGCCGGCGAGGATCAGCAGACCGATGCGCAGCGTGTCGAGGCGGCTCTGCTCGTTGACGGCGACGGCCGCGTCGACCTGGGCCTGGTCGGCGTCGGTCCCTTCCAGGACCTCGCGCAGCTCGTCGTTGCTCACGAAGTTCACGTTGTCGAGGTCCACCTGCGCGACGAGCGACGGCGGCAGCTCGGGGTGCTCGACGACCGAGCGGGCCACGCTGATGCCCAGGACCGTCACGAGCAGCGCCCCGACGACCGCGGTACCGACGGCCGACGCGAGGTTCTGCGTGGTCCCGCGGATCGACCCGACGTCCCCGGCGAGCGTCTTCGGCACGGCCGTGACCAGCACGTTGAACACCAGCGTGACGAGCGCGCCCTGCCCGACCCCGAACACGAGCAGCCCGAGGATCGTCGGCAGCGTCTCCCAGTTGTTCGTCACGACGAAGGACAGCCAGGTGAGCGCACCCGTCGTCAGGACGAACCCGAAGACCCCGATCGTGCGCGGGCTGAACCGCCCGTAGAAGCGCACGACGAGGGTCGCCGTGACGAACACAGTGAGGTTGAACGGCATCATCGCGAGCGCGGTGTCGAAGGGCGTCCGGCCCTGGACGATCTGGATGTAGAGCGGGACGGTGAAGTTGAGCGCAGCCTCGAGCGCCACGACGATGAACATCGCGTACACCGCGGCCCGCTCGCTCGACGACCCGAGGACGGTCAGGTCGACCAGGGGCACCTTCCCGGCTGCCGCCCGCCGCCGCGTCCACCAGAAGAACGTCTGCCCGAGCACCACGCCGACGACCACGAACAGCGGCGCCGGGGAGACCCCGACGACCGAGAAGGGCGCGTCGGGCGAGGCGTACAGCAGCCCCCACGCGTTGAGGTTGTTGAAGCCCAGGGTCAGCAGGACGATCGCCGCGCCGATCAGGACGGCCGCCACGAGGTCGATCCGGATGCCGGGGTCGCCCTTGTCCGAGCGCAGCCGGAAGCTGAAGACGAAGACGACGACCGCGAGGAGCAGCACGATCCCGAACACGGGACGCCACCCGACGAGCGTGCCCAGCGCGCCGCCGATGAAGAAGGCGCTCACGCCGGAGATCGCACGGGCCGAGCCGAGGGACCCGATGGCCGTCGCCTGCTGGGGCCCGTGGTAGTTCTCGGCGATGAGCGCGACGAGCGCCGGCACGATGATCGCCGCGGACGCGCCCGCGACGGCCTGGCCCGCGATGGCCCAGCCCACGGTGGGCGAGAAGATCATCATGAGCGCGGACACGGCGAACGTCGCCACGACCACGCGGAAGACGACGACCCACCCGATCCGCTGGCCGAGCTTCGCCCCCGTCATCACGAGCGCCGCGACCGCGAGCCCGTAGACGACGATCGTCGAGCTCACGACGGTCGGCGGCACGCCGAACTCCTCGACCATCCCGCCGAGCGAGACGGGCAGGGCCGCGACGTTGAACGACATGAGGACCTGGGCCAGGAACAGGCCCACCATCGGGACCCAGGAATGTCGGGCCTCGGTGGCGGTGGGTTCCTCCTGGACACGGCTCATGGGTGGGGCTCCGTCTTCTCGGGGACGTGCACGGCTGAGGCGAAGAGGTTGAGGCCGAGGGCGCGGGACAGGTAGGCCGTCGCGCGCTGGCCCCGGACGCTGTTCCCCGCGGAGTCCAGCGGCGGGGAGAACGTCCCGATCGCCCCCTTGCCGGGTGCGACCGCGACGATGCCGCCCGCGACCCCCGACTTCGCGGGGAGCCCGATCTCGAAGAGCCACTCGCCCGAGCGTTCGTACAGTCCCGTCGAGGCGAGCACCGCCAGGGTGTCACGGCAGACCTGTGCCGAGACGACCCGTTCCCCGGTGACGGGGTTGACGCCGCCGTCGGCGAGGGTCGCGCCCATGACCGCCAGGTCACGGGCGGTCACGCGCAGCGCGCACTGGCGCGTGTACACGTCGACCACCTCGAGCGGGTCGGTCTGGATGCGTCCGTAGCTCTCGAGCAGGCGCGCGATGGCCCGGTTGCGGATGTTCGTCTCGGACTCGGACCGGTAGACGACGCCGTCGAGCTCGAGCGGCCGCCCCGCGAAGCGTGAGAGTCCCGTCCGGACGTTCTCCCACTGCTCGGCGGGCGTCCCGCCGGGCATCATCGCGGTCGTCGCGAGGGCGCCGGCGTTGACCATGGGGTTCATGGGGTGGCCGTCGTTGAGCTCGAGCGCCATGACCGAGTTGAACGGGAGCCCGGTGTTGTTCACGCCGACGCGGTCCCGCACCGCTGCGTGCCCGTAGGCCTCGCACACGAGCGCGTAGACGAACGCCTTCGAGATCGACTGCACGGAGAACTCGACGCCGGTGTCCCCTGCCTCGTGCAGCTCCCCGTCGACCACGGCGATGCTCACGCCGAACAGCGCGGGGTCGACCGCGGCCAGCACCGGGATGTAGTCGGCGACGTCTCCGGCCGCATGGTCGCGGTACCGGGCGTGGGCCTCGACGACCAGGTGCTCGACCCGGTCCCACCGGGGCAGCGCCCCGGTGGCTGCCACCTGTTCGACGTCGTCGACGTCCATCCGCGCACCCGCCCGTCCCTGGAACCCACCGTGATGCTCCCACCGCGTCCGCGGGAGCGCACTCGGAGGACGGAGAGGTCGGTACGGGGCGCACCCGTGCCGCATCGCGGGCCCGACGGCGCCGGGTCCGCGCGAGGGACGTCAGCCGCGCGCCCGGCTCGCCGCCGCGCGTCGCACGTCGGGCGCCGCGCGCCCGTCTCGGACGGGACCGGGGCGCACCCGGTCCCCGCTGGACGGCGGCAGGCCGCCGTCAGGCCTCCGGGGCGCTCAGAGCCCGTCGAGGAGGTCGCGCATCCGGTCGATCTCGCCGCCCTGGCCCGACGCCGTCTCGGCGGCGATCTCGTGCGCGAACAGGTCCTGCCCCTCGACGAGCACGACGTCGACCATGTCGAGCGCACCCTGGTGGTGCGCGATCATGCCCTCGAGGAAGAGCCGGTCGAACGTCGCCCCGCTCGCTCCCGCGAGCGCCGCCATCTGCTCGTCGGTGAGCATCCCGACGACGGCCTCGCCGTGGGTCCCGTGCCCGCCCCCCGCGCCCTCGGGGACGCGCGGGCCCGTGCCGCCCGCGGCCTCCGCGCCCTCGGGGATCTCGACGTCGCGCGCCTGCAGCCACGACGCGAGGGCGTGGATCTCCGGCCCCTGCCCGGCGGTGACGCGCTCGGCGAAGGCCCGGACGGCGTCGGACCCCGCGCGGTCGGGCGCGAGGGCGGCGATCTCGAGGGCCTGCAGGTGGTGCTCGATCATGCCGGCGACGAACCCGACGTCCGCCTGGTTCCACGAGCCCTCGGCCGGGGCGCCGTCGAAGTCCTCGGGCAGGACGGTCGCGTTGCCCTCTCCCGGCAGCCCGGGCTGGACGACGACGCTCGACGGAGTCGAGGTCGGCAGCGGGTCGCCCGTGCACCCCGAGGCTCCGAGCGCCAGCCCGACGACGACGAACCCGCAGGTCAGCCCTCGGACGCCCGGAAGTGCGCCGCGCCCCCACCGTGCGTTTCCACCGGGAAAACTCCGCATCAGCACTGTTCCCTCCGTGTAAAACCTCGCCGGAACCATCCCGTTTAAGTGGTGCATGTCACATTTGCCGGTCAGAATGCGCAGAACCCTACCAAGGAGGTGTTTCCCTCGTGCATCGAAGAACGCACAGGCGCAAGAGCCAGGTCCTGCTCGCCTCGTCCCTGGCAGCCACCCTCGCCGTCTCCTCGCTCGCGGTCGCGTCGGCAGCGTATGCCGAACCGTCCGACGGGTCTCCCGAGGCGGTGGCCGAGCTCCTCGAGCAGGCCCCGTCCTCCCTTCCCGCACAACGCCTCGCTCCCCTCGCCCAGGCCACCGACGTCCTGGCCCCCGGGGAGATCGCCGGCAGCCCCAACCTGACCCTCGTCGCCAACATCCCCAAGAACGGGGCCTTCGCGCCGGAAGGTCAGTACAACAGCGACCTCGCCTTCCAGGGCCGCTACGCGTTCGCCGGAAACTACGGCGGGTTCACGGTCTACGACGTCGCCGACCCGACGAACCCGCAGCAGGTCGCGCAGGTCGTGTGCGCCGGCTCCCAGAACGACATCTCGGTCTACGGGGACCTGCTCGTCCTGAGCACCGACTCCTCGCGCAGCAACGCCTCGTGCGACAACGTCGCCCAGAGCGCCACGATCAAGGACTCGTGGGAGGGCCTCAAGGTCTTCGACATCTCCGACCCGACGTCGCCGAGGTACGTGTCGGCCGTCGAGACCCAGTGCGGCTCCCACACGAACTCGCTCGCACCGTCGAAGGACGGCAAGGACCTCTTCGTGTACGTCTCGTCGTACTCCCCCAACGCCGCGTTCCCCGACTGCAAGCCGCCGCACGACCTCATCAGCGTCGTGCAGATCCCCGTCGACGACCCGGCGTCGGCCGAGCTCGTCTCGACGCCCGTCCTCTTCCCCGAGGGCGGCAACCCGGGCGGCAACGGCTCGAGCACGACGTCGGGCTGCCACGACATCACGACCTACCCGTCGAAGGACATCGCGGCGGGCGCGTGCATGGGCGACGGCATCCTCATGGACATCTCCGACCGCGCGCACCCCGTGGTCACCGAGGTCGTCCGGGACACGACGAACTTCGCGTTCTGGCACTCGGCGACGTTCAACAACGCGGGCACCAAGGTCGTCTTCACCGACGAGCTCGGCGGCGGCGGCGCACCGACGTGCAACGCGACGGTCGGGCCCGAGAAGGGCGCTGACGCGATCTACGACATCGTCGACGGCCGGCTCGTGTTCAAGAGCTACTACAAGATCCCGCGCGAGCAGGCCGCGACCGAGAACTGCGTCGCGCACAACGGCTCGCTCATCCCCGTCCCGGGCCGCGACGTCATGGTCCAGGCCTGGTACCAGGGCGGCATCTCGGTGTGGGACTTCACGGACTCGGCCAACCCTGTCGAGATCGCGTGGTTCGACCGTGGCGCGCTGTCGTCCGAGCGGCTGATCCTGGGCGGGTCGTGGTCGGCCTACTGGTACAACGGCGCGATCATCTCGAACGACATCCAGAAGGGCCTCGACGTCCTGCTGCTCGACGACCCGGTGACCAACGCCGCGAAGTCGGTCCTGACGGACGAGCTCAACCCCCAGGCCCAGCCGACGTACGTCGAACCGGCCGCGTGGTCGAAGAAGACGGCGTACGCGGGCGGTGCGACGGTCACGTACCAGGGGGCCGTCTGGCGGGCCCAGTGGTGGACCTCGGGCCAGACGCCCGGCGACCCGTGGGGTCCGTGGGAGGAGATCGCGGGCGTCGACTCGAAGGGCGTCGGGGCGTGGAAGCCGACCCGGGTCTACTCCTCGGGCGACACCGTGATCCACGACGGCACCACGTACACCGCGAAGTGGTGGACGAGGAACCAGGCCCCCGGCGACCGCTGGGGACCGTGGGCGCCGCAGGGCTGACCTGCGTCCCGCCCGGGCTGCGGCCCGGGTGACCACCGCCCGACGGCGCCGCCCACCTCGCAGGTGAGCGGCGCCGTCGGGCACGGGCGTCCGGGTGGGCGCGTTCCGGGCGGTGCGGCGAGTCCGGGCGCGCGCGCTCCTCAGGGGCGCGCGGCCCCGGCCGCCTCCGGGGCGACCGGGTCCGTCGCGGGCTCCTGTCGGGCCTTCTGGGTGTTCGGGATGAGTGCCGTCGCGACGACCCCGAGCACCAGGAACCCTGCGGCGAGGTACGACCCCAGGGCGAGGCCGTGCGTCATCGCCTCCCGTGCGGCGTCCGCGACGAACGCGGTCGCCGGGTCGGCCGCGAGCGGTGCGATGGCCGCTCCCGCGCTGTCGGTGACGGCATCGCCCCACGCCACCACCTGATCCGCCGACGCCCCGGCCTCGGTGAGCCGCGCGCGCAGGTCCGAGCTCAGCACGGAGAAGAACACGGTCGTGAGCGCCGCGATCCCGAGCGCCGACCCGAGCTGTCGGAAGGTGCTCTGGATGCCCGAGCTCTGACCGTCCTCGTCCTCGGGGACGTCGGCGAGGACGACGTTCGTGACCTGCGACGTCGCGAAGCCGACGCCGATCCCGTAGAGGAAGAGCACGAGGGAGACGAGCCACCACGACGCATCGGTGAACGCGGCCACCGCACCGAGCCCCGCGAGGCCCGCGGCCTCCAGCACGAGCCCGATGCGGACCATGCCGAGCGGCGAGATCCTCGCCATGAGCGGGAAGCTGATCCCGCTCGCGACGAAGCTGCCGACCGCGATCGGCACGAGGGCGATCCCCGCCTCGAGCGCGGTGTAGCCCATCGTGAAGACGAGCCAGAGCGGGATCACGGCGATGATGCCGTACTCGCCCAGCCCGATGATCGTGGTGGCGATGTTGCCGTTGCGGAACGAGGCGATCGAGAACAGGTTCGTGTTCATGAACGGCTCACGGGTGCTGGTCGGGCGGCTGGAGACGACCTGGCGGGCGACGAACACCGCGAGGAGGACCACCGCGAGCACGAGGGCGACGAGCGCGGGCGACAGGCCGGAGGCCCAGGTCAGGCCGGGCAGCTCGAACGCACTCTCGCTGAGGACCCAGCCGTAGGTGCGCCCCTCGATGAGCCCGAAGGCCAGCAGCCCGAGCCCCAGGATCGACAGGACGGCGCTCGGCACGTCGATGCGGCCCCGGGTGCGGGGGGTGGGGACCAGGAAGAACGCCGACAGGACGAGGATCAGGACCGTGAGCGGGATGTTGATGCCGAACGCCCAGCGCCACGACAGGTTCTCGGAGAGCCAGCCACCGATGACCGGGCCCAGCGCGGTCGCCGCACCGATGGTGGAGCCCCAGATCGCGAACGCGTGGCCACGCGCCTTGCCGGTGAACATCCGGTTCAGCAGGGCGAGCGAGGTCGGGAGGATCAAGGCTGCCGTCGCGCCCTGGAGGAAGCGGGCAAGGATCAGGGTCTCGCCGTTGGGGGCCAGGCCGGCCAGGAGGCTCGTGACACCGAACCCGACGACCCCCCAGACGAACACGGCGCGGGCCCCGAGAAGGTCCGACAGCCGACCGACGAGCAGGAGGAGGGCCGCGAAGACGATCGCGTAGGACTCCTGGATCCACTGCGCCTGCGTCGAGTCGATGCCGATGTCCTCGATCACCGACGGGGTGATCACGTTCACGATCGTGGTGTCCACCACGATGAGCGCCACGCCCAGCGCGATGGCTATCAGTCCGAGCCACCGACGGACGGGTGCGGATGCTGCCGACATCGTCGACCTCCTTTTATCTTGATAAGCAAGTAGTTAGATGGTGAAGATACTTTCACGCGTGATAACTTGTCAAAGATCCGCAGCGACGACCAGAAGAGGACGCACGATGAGCCCAGGCCCCGACGCCGGCCCTGGCCACGGCCCTGAGCCTGCGGAGGAGGCCGTCGCGAGCACGCCGGAGCATCGAGACCGGCTGCTCGACGGGCTCCGCGCCTACGGTGCGATCTCCGCCGAGATCAGCAAGCGGTTCGCGGGCAGCCTCGGCCTGCACCCGACGGACGCCACCGCGCTCATCGAGATCCTCGAGGCGGAAGAACGAGGAACGCCCCTCTCCCCCGCACGGCTCAGCGAACGGATCGGCCTGACCTCCGGCGCGACGTCGTCGCTGCTCAACCGGCTCGAGGAGAACGGCCACATCGAGCGCAGCCGCATCCACACCGACCGGCGCATCGTCACCCTGCACTCCACCCCCGGGGTGCAGACGATCGCCGAAGCCTTCTTCGACCCGTTGGGCGAACGCCTCAGCGCGATGATGAGCGCCTACCCGGACGAGGTCCTGGAGCAGTTCGAGGCGTTCCTGTCCGAGATGCGCTCCACGTCCGAGGCCTACCTGCGGGACCTCCCCTCCTGACGCGTGCACGCTGGTGGCGCCTCGACCGACGACGACGAACGGCCCGCGCTGTTCGCGGCGCATGGGGCATCTTCGCGGTCACCGTCCCCGTCGGGGCCGTCGGCTTCTGGCTCCTCACGATCGGCCGGGACCCTCTCGGCGACGCCCTCGACCTCTGATCACGGAGCGCCTCGGTCGCTGCGGCGCGTGGCCGCTCCGTCGCCCCGGCTGGACCGCCGCTACGAGAGACGGTCGGCCACCCGGCCGAGCGTGAGCATCCCCGTCGCACCGCCAGCGAGCTCGCGGCGCGCGGGCTCGAGCGCCTCGCGCGACCTCTCCTTGGCGTGCGGATGCGCGGTGATCCTCGCAGCGTCGGCCACGAGGCTCCACAGTGCCTCCAGGAGAAGGCCCGCCGGAGGATCGGGGACGTCGTCCAGGAGCGCGGCCGCGGCGTCGGTCTCACCTGCCCGGGCGTGACGGAGAGGGGCGAGCCACGGGTCGTAGGCGCCGGCGTACAGGTCGTCGAGCCGCGCGTCGACGGCACGGACACCGACGAGGGCGAGCGGAAGGAGCCCCTCGGCCACACCGGGCATGCCCGCGTCGTCGAGGAGCGCAGCGGCGTCACGGTAGTCGGCCTCTGCCGAGGGTTCGTGGCACGCGGCGGCACGAGCAGCGGCGTTCCAGCCGGTGAAGACCCGGGCGAGGGGGCGCTCGTGGCGGTCCGCGAGCGCTTCGACCGCCGACGCGAGCGCCGCCGCCTCGCCGAGGTCATCGAGCGCGGTGGCCGACTGCATGCGGACGAGGAGACCGTGGAGGTGGAACGTCGGCAGGTCGTGGCGTCGGGCCAGGTCGACGATCTCCGCCGCGAGCCCGTCGCGCTCGACGGCGAGCCCGGGCCTGTCGCAGCGCTGGACCACGGCGGCGCTCAGGGCGAAGCAGAGCAGCTCGGCGCTCCCGAGCTCACGCGCGACCCGGACGGCTTCGAGGGCTGACGCACGCCCGGTCCTCGTGCGTGTCCCGCGGAGCTCGACGGCGACGACGGCGTGGAGGCGTGCACGCGCGGTCAGCTCGTCCGGACCGAGCTGGTCGAGGGCACGCAGGGCCGCGGCGGCGACGGCGGCGGACGAGCCCTCGTCGTCGGACCGCGGCCAGATGCTCGGGACGTCGAACCCGCCGATCACGCGCGCCGCGAGGGCGGGGTCGCCGAGCCCTTCGACGGCGTCGACGATCTCGGAACGTCGCTCGCGAGCCTCCACGAGGCCCGTACCACCCGACACCGCCAGGGTGCGGAGCAGCCCGACCGTGGACTCGAGTCGCAGGCGGGAGTGGGCATCCGTGATGCGCGCCGAGGCCTCGGCGACGCGGGCGAACGCGTCCACGTCCTCTCGTGGTCGTTCCTGGCGGAGGATGCTCGTCCGCAACCCGTCCAGCTCGCGCGACGGCTCGAGCCCGAGGGCCGCGAGGCGCCCCCGGACGGCATCGATCGAATCGATGGCCTCGGCCGCCCGTCCTGCATCGTCCAGCGCGCGGGCGAGCCGCAGCGACGCGCGCTCACGAAGAGGTGAGCGCCCCAGCAGCTCACGCAGGGTCGTCGCGGCCTCGTCGGGTCGGCCGAGGGCGAGGAGAGCGGCAGCGCGACGCTCGATCATGTCGTCGCGCGTCTCTGCGAGGCGCGCCCGCTCCTCGACCGCCCAGGCCGCCTCGCCCGCTTCCGGGTAGGGCGTGCCGCGCCACATCCCGAGAGCGGCAGCGAGGGAGCGTTCCGCCTCACCGGGAGCGAGGCCCGTCGCACGGACGGTCGCCCGTTCGAACCTGCGTCCGTCGATCGCGTCGTCGGGGAGCAGGAGCGCATAGCCGTCGCCTGCCGTGGTGAGGACGCGAGCGGGTCGGCGCGGCAGGCGGTCCGGTTCGAGCGCGTGCCGCAGGTCACCGACGAACGTGCGGATCGCTCCGGTCGCGCCCGACGGCGGATCTTCACCCCACAGGGAGAACGACAGCTCAGCGACGGAGACCGGACGCCCACGCGCCACGACGAGACGACCGAGCAGCGCCCGGTGCCGAGGACCGCGCAGGGCGAGCGGCGTGCCGTCGGCGAGCGTGCCGTCCGTCGGGCCGAGGACCCGCAGGACCGACGTGCCCTGCGGTTCGACGGATCGCGGGCGGCGCATCCGTCCACCGTACGCGCACACGGCGTGCTGATCCGTTGCTGATCGAGCGGCACGAGGCTTGAGGGACCGGACGACCCGAAGACCGAACGAAAGGGGTCCTCGTGACTCTCTCCATCCCCGGATTCACGGCCCAGCGACTGCGCGGAGCCGGTGACGTCACCCTGAACGTCGCCGTCGGCGGGAGCGGCTCACCGATCGTGCTGCTGCACGGCTTCCCGGAGACGCACGTGATGTGGCGTCACGTGGCGGCCGATCTCGCCCGCGAGCACACCGTGATCTGCCCCGACCTGCGGGGCTACGGAGCCAGCGACAAGCCGGCCGAGGCGGACGAGCACACCTACTCCAAGCGCACGATGGCCACCGACGTCGTCGCGGTCGCCCGCACGCTCGGCTTCGAGCGGTTCGCGCTCGTCGGCCACGACCGCGGAGCCCTGGTCGCGATCCGGGCAGGCCTGGACCACCCCGACACCGTCACCCACCTCGCGTCGCTCGACGTGCTGCCCACCTTGGACATGTGGGACATCCTGCGCGGCGCGGACGCCAAGGTCGCCTGGCACCTCTACCTCATGGCACAACCGGCGGGAGTCCCCGAGCCGATGATCGCCGGAGCCGCCGACGCGTTCTTCGCCTCGTTCCTCGACGGCTGGACCTCGGACCCGGAAGCGATCCCCACCGAGTACCGGGCCGAGTACCTGCGCGCGTCCAGGGAGGCGATCCCCTCGATCGTGGCCGACTACCGCGCCTCGGCAGGGATCGACGTCGTGCACGACCGCGAGGACCAGGCCGCCGGCGTACGTCTGACGATGCCGACACTCGTGATCCAGCAGGACTGGGGCGCCGCGCTCGGGTACGACGCGCAAGCCCTCTGGTCCGCGTGGTCCGACGACCTCGTCCACAAGACCCTCGACGCGGGGCACTTCATGGCCGAGGAGTCACCCGAGCGCATCACCACGGAGCTGCGCGAGCTGCTCGAGCGGTGAACGGGCGTCGCGGGGCACGCCCGCTCACCGTGCCCCGCGGGCGAGCGGTCACGCCAAGTCGGCGTGCAGCGAAGATCGCTGGGCCGTCAGCGGCTGCAGGAGGGTCGCCGCCCCGTTCGTCGGGCTGCGTACTCCGCGTCGGTGACGCGCCCGAACCAGGTCGTGCTCCGGACCGGGTCGTCGGCGCCCTCCGCGATCGCGAGGTGCTCCATGAACGAGGCAGGGGCGGCACCGTGCCAGTGCTGCTCACCCAGTGGGCAGTACACCGTCTCGCCCGGCAATGCCCTTCCGGGTCGAGGAACTGGAACCGAGCACTGTTGACCGGCCTCTTCGCGATCCGCTCGGGCGACTCGTAGATGACGCTCCCACACGAGATCGGCCATGTTCTCCTGCACCCGAAGTGAGCCACCTACCTCTACGTCGACGGCGCACACGACACGATGACCAGCAGGAGACCGCCGTCAGTTTCTACGCCAGCGAATTCACTCTTGATGACAAGCTGCGCCGCGAACTCCCGAGACTCAATACCGACGATTAACTCAAGTCGCTCGCACAATGCGTTGGACCCTCAGAGGGCGTGGTCGCTGATCAGTAATGTTATTAAACGGCCAGCTGGAGGAAGCTCCGAGAATTACAACCACGAGCCGATCTCGAGTCTCTGCTCCGATAGCCCCCGAAGCTCCACAACGTTTCATGACCGCGCGGCCTGCGTTCTTGGAACCCCCGACATGGCAATCGGTCTACACACCGCCGCATCCATGTCGACTACCCTCCCGGTCGCAGAGCTTTTAGGGTCTCTGGCCCATTCCCGATGCTGACCCGTGCGGATTTTGGGGTTGACGCCGTCCGCCGCCGCTGCAAGACCACCGTAGCTAACCGCTTGGCGGCCTCAGTCGGATCCTCGTGCTCCCAGACGCGGACGACGATCCAGCCCGCCTGTTCAAGTCTCGTGTTCGTGTCGGCATCGCGGGTCCGGTTCTGAGCGATCTTCGCGCTCCAGAAGGCAGCGTTCTGCTTGGCGTTGGTCCCGTGCTGCGGGCATCCGTGCCAGAAACAGCCGTCGACGAACACTGCGACCTCCGCTCCCGGGAACACCATATCGGCCCTCCGGTTCAGGTCGCGTATGGGGCGAGCATCCACGCGGTAGCGGAGCCCCAGTGCATGCGCGGCTCTGCGGAGTGCAAGTTCCGGCGCCGTGTCTCGTCGCCGGTTCGCTTGCATGCGTCGATGCGCGGCCTGTGACGATGCTGTCGAAACTGCCTTCACGGACGCGCCGGTCTCCTTCCCAGGGTCACGAGTTGTCATAGGCCACCTGGATCCGCACCGTGCCCTGCGCGGTGTGCAGCAATGCGTCACCGCGCCCTGCAAGCGCCTCGGCTCCAGTCTCGTCGAGGACGATCCGGCTGTCTGTTGCGGTTTTAACCCGCAGCGCGAGCTGGGCAGGGAAGTTCGACCTGATCGTCGTCGAGATGACATCTGCACTCGGGCGCTGCGTTGCCGCAATCACATGAATACCAGCTGCGCGGGCCTTCTGAGTCAGTCGGCGGAGAAGATCTTCGATCGCGCGCTTGTCGTCGGGATCGCTGGTCAAATCCGCGTACTCGTCGAGAACGATGACTATCCACGGCTTCCGTTCCCCGGCCTCAACCCGCGAGTTGTACTCCACCAGATTCCGAGCACGAACGGCCTTCAACGCCCGGTAACGATCCTCCATCTCCTGAACAGCAGCCGCCAGGATCTCGATAGCGTCGTCTGCATCCATCCCGATCGAACCATCGACGTGCGGATCGTCCTCGAAGTCGACCAATTCCGTGCCCTTCGGATCAACGAGTTGAAGCCTCACTAAAGCGGCGTCGTAGCGAAGCAGACCCTTGAGAATCGTGTCAAGCGCGACGGACTTTCCGGAACCCGTCGTACCTGCGACAAGTAGGTGGGGCGAGTCGGGTGAGGAGAAGTGGATCTCGACAGGTATCCCAGCAATGTCGGCACCGACCGGTGCAATGAGGCCGCTCTCACTGACAGGACACAATTGCCAGAGCGCCGTTGTAGGCACGCCGTACTTCTCGTCCTCGACCTTCGGGATCTCGAATACGACGGCGCCGCGATCGCTGCGCGTGCGGATGCTGAACCCGGCAGGGAGTCCAAGCGCCAAGAAAATCTCCTCGCGACGGTTGACCACCTTGTCCACGGCGACACCCGGTCTCGGGATGAATCGCAGTACGTAGAACCCTGGTCCCTCCTGCCACGCATCCCCAGTCTCCGGCGGTCCAACCTGGACGTTGTGGAGCGAGAAGACGCTGAGCACCCTGTTGTATCGGTGCCGGAGCTCGTCGTCGCCGAGGCCCCCGGTGTGGGAAGACGACGGCCCGTGAACTTCGTCTACGACGCCTGGCGCGCTGCCGCCGTCCTCGTCGAGTCGCTCGCCATTCATGTCGACCTTACGAGAGGAGGGCACACTACTCTCCGCGTCGCGCAAGGCGTCAATGCGGCTCGCCAACGTGTGCGAGCGCGGGCCTTCGGTCTCAATGATGTCCGCATCCAGTACGAGGGCGGGGTCCATGTCAGCGCGGAGCAGCGCGATGACCTTCTGAAGTTCGGGGCGGTTGAGGCGCACAAGGGTGTGGCTGCCGAGTGCTCGTGGAACGGGCGCCGGGTCGTCTTGCCGTGCCGCGATCGCGACGGCCAGCCCCTTGACGGAGTGGAGGACCACGTTGCCAGAGCGAAGCTCCTCGACAACGCGTGCGGCCAGGTCCGGATGCACGGGGCCGACGTGCTCTCGGGATGGCAGCTCCGACCCGGGGAGTTCCTGGATGCTGGTTTGCTCGATGGCCGAGGCAAGTTCCTGGAGCCAGAACTTGTGATCGTCGGTCGCTTTGTCGCCCGACGCAAATGCGAGCCGACACAGATCCGTCGTGCGGTTCAGTTGCTCTTCGGCAGACCCATGGTCGTAGGTCTGCCGGAACTTCGACTCAGCAACGAGGATGTCGAGCTTGACACCCCCGTCCTCGCCGAGCGTTAGCGCAAACCGGCCAAGGTCTGCCCTCGTCTTCGCCCCGCGACCGAACCATCTCTGCTGCTCGTCGAAACTGAGCCAGACCACGAGGCAGCTCTGATCAGATGGGACCGGCACCTGCTGCGCGATGACATAGCGGGTCGCGACCAGGCCGATGACCTCGTTGACCGTCGTACCTACACCAAGTGAGCGGAGGATCGCACCCGGGACGACGTTCCGGCCCACGGTGTAGAACCTGGACGCAGTCGCTTCGGCCTCGCCGGACTCCACGACACCGATATCGATGAGCCTCCGACGGAGGCGCCTCACGACCAACTCGCGGCCTGTCTGGGAACTCACGATCAGCGTGTATGCCTCGTTCTTGCCCACTCCCGGCTTCACCAGAATGACGTCCGGCCGTTCCCGCAAGTTGTCGATCTGGTCGCGCCCGATGAAGGCGTCGAGCGTCACGACCCAGTGAGCAACTCCGTGGAGCGCCACGAAGAGATTCTGATGCTGATCGAACTGGATCTGCATCTCGAAGTAGTCGGTGTTGCCTTCCGCCTCACGAGCGACGGCCGAGCGACGGTCGTAGCGGACGCACAGGGTCGCCCAGGTCTCAAGGACTTCGTCTGGCGAACTGGGCAGCAACTCACGGACGACGTTCTCGCTCGACTCGGCCAGGTTGTGCGCAGCGGGATGCGTCCACGGGTCGTAGCGTCCAGCCAGCACGGCCGACGGGTCACGCGTACTGGCGTTGAGGCTTGTCTGTGTGCCAAAAAGCGCTGGCGCGAGGGCGATGTCGATCGAGTCCTGAAGTCCTGCGAGGTCGACATCCCTATCGGAGTTCCACGACTTGAGGACGAGTTGAACATCCGGGAGGAAACGTTCCTCTGCCACGTCCGAGTCTGCGAATTCGAAGTCGAACGCCTGAATGATCCCATGGTGCATCTCGCGCGGAGCAAGGACAACGAGGTCCAAACGGAGGTTGGGATTCTTGGCTCGCATACGCTTAGCGACCCTAACTGGGAGCACCGGGTCGCCGTTGCGGTCCAAGAGCAGCACAGATAGCCCGTCCATCTTGTGCGGGTAGGTCGCTAGATAGTCGGTAATGACCCGAACCATTTCCTCGATAGCCGTCTCATCCACTGCCGCCAGCCAGTCACGCGACTCATTGCCGCCCTGCCTGACCGGTGCATATTCCTCGTGCCCAGCAGACTCCCGCATCGGGATGGCGACGGTCTGGCTCGGCCCGACGATCATCGCCGGCGTCCCGTGCGGCGACACACGCTCAAGCGAGTCGAAGAACAAGTCACTGTTCTCCGAGTTGAGCTTGAGGCATTCATTGAGAGCTTTCGCAAGCCACGAAGTAACCTCGGCGTAATGCCTGGCGAGCCAACGCAGACGGAGCGGGTGGGTCGCGAGCATCATCAAACGACCGTCTGAGAGCCGGACGACATCGCTGAGGACGACGTCGGCGAGATCGGGATCAGGAGCATTCGCGGGAACCAAACTTGCTCGTGCACGGCCGACCACCTGCTCCCACTCATCGAGATACGCGCCGATCAGTTCAGCGTCGACGCCCTCGGTGAAACCCTCGAAGTGCTTCCTCCTCAGGTTGAATAATTCTGCACCGAACCGCCCACTTGGTTGCTCAAGGCCACGTCGCTGCCAGTCTCGTGGGTCGCTGAATCGCTCCAGGAAGCCGTCAAAACTGCCTTCGTGCACCTCTCCGGGCGAAATCTCGAATCCGCACAGGAGAGCGGCGACGGCGATCTGCCCAGGCGTGGTGAACGGATCCCATCGGAAGCGTCGTTGAGCTCCTCCCTGCATCTCAACGACGACGCGGATGGGCGCCCACGCGTCCACGGTATCGAACGGCTCGTCATCGTCTGGCAACTCAGGCGCGTCGCAAGTGAGGAGGCCGGCTTCGACCTCCAGCCCCAGACGGAGTCCCGCTGAGGCCTGGACTTGCTTGAGGGACCGTCCATACAGGAAAGCAAACAGCCATTGAGTCCATCCCCCGCTCTCGACCGTGCCCTCGACACGGACGTGGACCGTCCCTTCCTCGTCGTCGTCGAAGTACGTGAGCTCCCGTAGAAGTGCGCGGAGAGGATCAAGAACGACCTGCGAATCGGGGAACGCGATCTTCTCTACGCGTCGGCGGAGGACCTTTGGCAGCAGGTCTGCGAGTGTCTCAGCATCCACCGGCGGCTCCTCGAACAGGAACCGTTCGGCAGCCTCCTGATCACTGCGGTCCAGCCCGTCTTCGACCAGAAGCGCGTCGAACTCCTCCAAGCGAGCAGGGGCCACGCGCTCAACAACGTCACGGATCTGACGTCCTAAGCCGACCTTCGTCGAACGCTTTTCGAAGATCTCAAGCCAGAGCGGAAGGTCCAGCGCTCGGCGCGCATCCTCCGACCTCTCTCCCACCTCCATGACGAGATTCCGCATGTGTGTCTTCGCGTCATCGCTTGAGAGCGCGACGCGTTCGAGTGACACCGCGGTCAGCTCCGCTGTATCGATGCGTGCAAGCAGGTCCTCCTCAGCAAGGAGTGCTCCGCTCGGCTGCTTAAGCCCCGCGACGCGCACGTTCTTCTTGATGCGCGCCTCAGCTGTGCTTTCGGATGCGAAGAGTACGCTGTCGGGAAACAGGCCAAGGCTGGGTAAGGCACTAGACGCGGCTTCTTGAACCACCTCGTCGCTGTGAACGGTGGAGGCTGCCACCTTCCCGGCGGACTCCACGAGAAAGCGAGCTAGTCGACGGAGCGAACGGCTCTCCTCCCGAGAGTCCGACACCGCGCGCCAGATGTGCCGTTGGTACGCCACGAGGGCGGGAGGAACTCTGCCGTCTCCTCCGACGGCAAACCACGCCTCGTGAGCGAAGAGCTCGAACCGGGCTTCCCTGTCCGGCCCGGTGAGAAGAACGGCACCGTCGAGGCGGTTGACAGCGGAAAGTCCTTGGGAATCTGGTGGCTGACCCCAGTCGAAGAGTAGAACCGATGCTCCTGTCCCGGGGACGTTCCGCCAGGCCGTGAGCTGCTCGCCGTCGCCGAGCAGAAAGTCTGCGGGCACTCCATCTATCGTCGTGGTCGTGCCGACCTTCACGATCACGTCTGTTGCTGCCCCATCGGCGAGTCTCTGTGCGACCTCGCGCAGCGCGGACTCCACGATTGGCTTCTCGAAGGCTGCGACTCGCAACGCTGCACGAGTTCCGTCCGAGCCTTGAGTGACCGAGTCCAATGCCACGCGGGCGACGACACGTCCGAGGGTTGAGTCTGCTCTGTCAGTCACCGGGGTTCTCCTCGCACGATGCTCGTGGCATCCGAGTACTGGGTGAGGAGCCCGGTAGCCGCCAGACGCGAGCGGAAGGCGTCCAGATTCCGAGCAAGAATCGATGCGTCGATGTCGACGGTGAGGTCGTGTTCGCCGGCCGTTCGGTCGTCGACGATAACGCGGTACTCGTCGAAGAGCCGGGAGCAGAAGGCGTACAGTTCCTCCTCCTGGCCCGGCGCGAGAGACGCGCAGACCATGGCCTCCAGCATCGGAGGCTTCATAGTGAAGTGCCGCCGCCCGGTCGTCGCGTTGAGCGCGCCGACGGCTGCTAGCGACTCGGAGAAGAACGCCACTGGGGATCCAGTCCCCGCTTTGCTCTGGGTCATGTGTCGGGCGTACCGACGCGCTCCTTCGTCGTTTGCGCTGGCCACTGCTTCGCTGTGAAGGGTTGTCGCGCGGGCAATGATCGCGTTCACGATGTTCTTCCGGAACCCGTCGAGACCGTCTTGCGACAGCCGGCGCAACGGCGATGCGTCCTTGAGCATGTCGACGAAGACGGTCTCAGTTGACAGGTCCAGAGACGTTCGCGCGAGATGAAGCTGATGTCGGGCGAGACAGTAGGGAGTCCAATGCATCAGGCTCTCGATCCGCTTTGCCCTCGGGACCTGGGTGCGCGAGACGATGGAATTCACGCCGCGCCTCAGGTACTCAGGCCACGGGCTGAGCTTCTCGAAAGTGTTGATCTCCGCTTCTGACCTGTCCGGGAAGGCGTCGTCCTCGGTGTCATAGTCGTGGGCCCTAAGGGCGCGCGCGATCTCTCCGAGGGACGTTTCGCCGTCATGGATTAGCTCGATCAGTCCTCCACGTGTAACGGTGCGTCGCGCGCCGTCAGGGTCAGAGCGGAGCACACGGTATGCCCACCCACCGCCGCCACGTAGGACGTAGCGTTCGATGTGCGGCACCTTCGTCCCGCGCGGAAGCCCCGCCTTCCATCTCTCGGCTGCGTCGTAGTGGATAAGTTCACCGACAAAAGGGTACAAGTGCGAGTTGTACCAGCTCGGAGACTTCCGGCGCCCCGGGATCTGCACCAGCAGGGACGAAGTGAGTGCCTGAAGGGTCGCAAGAGTCTCGTCGTCGCCGTCGACGGCGGCCTGAAGTGTCTCAGGCTCTATCGCGGCGCCGGCGGCAACTCGGCGCGCGAAGTCATGGGATGACCGCCGGTATGAGACGACGTCAACGCCCGGATCGAGGAGCTCCAACTGAGTTGATTCGTAGACTCCTCGAGCGATCGCGAGGAGTTCGAGCGACACGTAGAACCCACGTCCCTGCTGCTCGATATTCACCCCGAACAGATCTAGGACGACCTCTGCTTTCGACCGATCCGCCATCAGACCCGGACTGATCTGATCTGGTCGCCGACATCGATCGTGAGCTTTCGCGGCGCACCGCCGACTAACACCTGGATGACCTCTCGTTCGCTGGCCGCTTCTGCAAGCGCTGCCAGGGTGTTGGTTAGGCCTCGGATCTCCGCCTCGTGCTGAGTACCGCTCCGCAGACCGGCCGCCCATCGGTTGAGCAGTTCGAACCGCAGGAGATCAACTTCGACGGCGATCGGTGCGCGGCCTAAGGGAGCCGGAATGCGGACGAAGATCACGCGGTTCAGCCATTCGACGGCCTCGTGCATCAGCGTACCCCGTGCTTCCTGCTCAGTTTCACTCCGCCACTGACTCACCTGGTCGACTATCTGAACGTTCCGGTTGGTGACTGTCCGCGACACAACGGCGGCGCGCGTACGGTGGGAGAAGAACGCTGGATCGAGCACGAGGAAGTCGGGATTGTTGCCCGTCCGGTGGATACCCTGAACTGCCTCGAGGCCCTTCAGGACGACATCGCGGACGGCGGTCTTGCTTGCGTCAGACGCATTTCCTGTGATCCTGACGAACTCGTCTCCAGCGCTGAGCCCCAGACGAGCAAACCGATCGGACGCATCTCCGCTGAAGAAGTCGGCCCTCCGCAAGAACGTGTAGAGGTCACGTAGCACGCTCGCCTCTCGCTGCGCATCTTGGGCTGTCCGCAGGGGTCGTCCGCTGGCACCCGGCATCGGAGGGAGGAATGTGACCTTGGCTCCCTCTGGTTCGAGCATGTCGTCGACCTGGCGACGTGAGACCCTCCCGGGATCTAGGCGTCGCAGGGCTGCGATCGCAGGGACCTGCTGGCGTTGCTGCGGTGAGAGTCGATCTCCAAACAGTGCCTGGTGATACTGGTAGGGGTACTGCCACGAGTCGTCCGTACGCGCATTCCGATACCTACTGTGGACGTCCTTGCAGGTCAGCCCACCCGTGATCGCGAAAGCGAGCACCGATAGTGCCTGGCGCGCCGTGATGATCGCGCCGGTACGTTCTGCCGCGCTGAACACGTCGCGGACCGCGCGACGCCGCGGCGGACCACTGGCGCCATCGGAGAGGGCCTCGTGGTTCGCAAGGATCGGACAGGCATCTCGCGCGTCGCAACGCTTGCAGATCTGCCACGAGCGCTTGTCGGCCGACCAGCTTCGTGTCGCCCAGTCGACGAGGCCGTCATTCTGGTCGTCGGGTGCCACCGACTGGTAGTTCAGGTTGATGACAACGACCGATCCGTCACTGCTCGTCACCGTCCCGAGCTTGATACCCGAACCAAGGGTGTCGACCACTATCTGCGCGAGGCGCGCTTTATCGTCGGAGACGCAGTTTCGGAGCTGGCCCTCGTTCGCGCAGATGATCGCGACCCCGCTATCCGGCGGGTTCAGGAGGTCGATGAGTCGCTGAGCCCCGACGCTGGCGGAGAAGTCACTCAGGTCCTTTAGCATGTAGATGGGGCGTCCAGCGGCCGTTGTGCCAACCGGCTCGCGACCGTGCTTGCCTGCCCGCTCGATCTGTCGCGCGGCATCCTCTTTGCTCGCGCCGAGGTCTTCCAAGAGGCTGGCGCAGAGGCTCGTCTTGCCATGTCCCGCGTCCCCAGTCAGGACGATGGTGCGAGTTCCTGGGAACTCCACCACGGACAGCAGGTAGTCACGCGTCACGACGCGAAATATCGGCTGGTTGTGGTCAGTCTGGCGCTCGAACACGAGGTCTGCACTGTCTGCGTCGAAGGGCTGGAACCGGTGCAAGCGCCCAACATGGCCGTTCACCTCAAGCGGCACGAGCGAGTCTCCCCTTCGCCTTCGAACATCGTCGTCGCGATCGTATAGCCTCACGTGGAGAGCGACACAGAGAGTCTGCCCGCCCGCCGACAAGTCACCCGCTGCGTCTCCCCCAGGCTGTGGTCGGTGGCGGCAGGAACGATCGGCAGCACGTTGGTTGAAGAGGACCTGTGGTTCGACGTTGTCGGACCACAGGTCACGACGCATCTCAAGTAGACTAGTCCTTTGAGCTACAAGCGCACAGCCTGCGGAAGGGCATGGATGGCGAGCAAGCACCCCCTTCGCGGTCGACGTAGGCCCGCGTTCGAGCGTGGCGACCAACACCTTGTCGTTGTTGACCTCTTCGCAGGCTGCGGAGGCCTCACGCTCGGTGCCGCCCAGGCAGCACAAGACCATGGACTCGCTCTCAGTGTGCCCCTGGCCGTGGACTTCGAGCAGGCACCCGTGACAGTGTTCAAGGAGAATTTCCCGAAGGCGAACGTTCACGTGGCACCGGTCGAGAGCTACTTCGACGGCGCCCTGGGCGCCAAACCAACGATCGCGGAACTCACGACCCGCGAACAGGTCGGGGACGTGGACCTACTCATCGGAGGCCCCCCGTGCCAAGGACACTCCAACCTCAACAACCACACGCGCCGGGATGACCCGAAGAACCGACTGTATCTGCGGATGGCACGGGCGGCAGAGATCCTGCGCCCTCGGGTCATGGTGGTCGAGAACGTTCCCGCTGTCGTGCATGACTCGCAACAAGTAGTCGCACGAACACGAACCCATCTTGAGAAGGCGGGGTACAAGGTCGCTGCCACCGGGGTCGAACTCGTACAACTCGGAATCCCGCAGACACGTCGGCGTCACATCTTGCTTGCAGTGCGATCCGATGCGCTGGCCGCTGGCCTGTCCGTTGCCAACCTCCTTGAGTTCGCACCCCAACCAACCCATGACCTTCGCTGGGCTATCGGCGATCTGGAGCATGCCGGCTCGGAGCGATGGATCGATGCGCCATCGAAGATGAGTCCTGAGAACCAGGCACGGATAAAGTGGCTCATCGACGAGGACGAAGTGAACCTACCGAACGACAGGCGTCCGGAGTGCCACCGTGGAGACCACTCGTACGTGTCGATGTACGGCCGTCTCACCTGGAGTCAGCCGGCGCAGACGATCACCAGTGGCTTCGGGAGTATGGGACAGGGCCGTTACGGACATCCCTCCCAGCCACGAACGCTGACACCTCACGAGGCCGCCCGCATCCAGGGATTCCCCGACTATTTTCACTTCGACACCACCGTGACGCGTACACAGCTCTCAGTAATCATCGGCAACGCGGTCCCGCCGGCGCTCTCCCGCGTGCTAACGGCGCGCCTGTTGGAGACAGGAGTCCTCGGCCGGGAAACGAACGCCAGGCTGGATGAGTCTGCCTAGCTACGACTCGTCTCCAACTCAGAGTCTGTTTCAAGTCGCTTTGCTTCCACCTCTTGCCGCACCCCGGTGATCGACACGAGCCCAGCATCGTGTGAGTCCGTCATGACCGCCGTACAACACCGGCCCGACCCGACCCTTGCGCGGTTCGCTTGTGTACTTCGTGCCCACTGGGACGGCAATGGGGTCGTCCGCGTCCAGACTGACGCGGGCCTCCGCCGACCCCTTCAGCCGCCCGACGCGTCCGAGGATGACATCGACAGCCTCCACCGCGGCCAACAGGTCCTGTTAGACGTACCCCCGGTGGGCGTGGTTCAGATCACTCATGGCCATATCGACATGGAAACCCCGGGCCCGGTTGGAGGCGACGGCTTCGTGAGAGGAAGCATGTCGGCCAAGCCACGCACTCTATCCGGGCCGGAACGCAGAAGCCCGCAACCGGTACGGGTGATCCTCCCCTCGCCCCTTTGGTCAAGGGCCGGTCAGTTTAGCTATCCGGGCGATCGCTCAATCTAGGTTGCATCTCGACAGCCTTACTCCACAGGGCCGACACTCAACGCGCTCAGTTACGTCGCACGGACGCACGTCAGGTCGAAGTCCTCCACGCCGGGAGCTCCCATCGACCGAGCTGGATGTCGTGCTTCGGTCCAGTCGTGGGCCGCCCTCGTGCAGGATGGGTCCCATGAAACCACCCGTCCGCCGTGGCGGCGACATCGACCTCGGGCACCTCCTGCTTGCCGCAGGCGTCGAGCTCGACACCACGATCGTCATCCGGCACACCTACACCCCCGACGGACTCACCGGCCCCGACGACCTCACACCCGAGAAGATTCACGCCAACACGCGACGTCAGGGCTTCCGGAAGTTCCCCGCCGAACCGCCCGAGCACTGGCTCGTCTTCGTGACCGACGGGGGCCTGCGCTCGCGTTTCCTGACCGCCTACGACAACCGCGGCGAGGCGACCGCCGAGCGGACCCGGACCCACCGCTACTTCGACCTCGAACGTTCCGACCGGCTTGCCACCCTCAGTGGGCGTCTCGTGGTCCAGTGGTCCAAGGACGCCGTGAATTGGGTCAAGCAGGGCAGCGCCGCCGCGCAGTTCACCGTCCTTGAGATCACCGACCCTGCCGAGGTGACCTTTCCTGGCTTCGACAGGCTCGTGATCGACTTTGCCACCCTCCGTGACGTCGTCGAGAGCTCGCGATACCGCTCCTGGCAGACGGCCCTCTCCGCGGTCCAGGCCGTCTACCTCATCACCGACTCCCGCACCGGCCAGCACTACGTCGGCAAGGCCGACGGCGCCGAACGACTTCTCGGACGCTGGAGCACGTATGCCCGCACCGGCCACGGCGGCAACGTCGCACTCACCACGCTCGCCGGCCTCGACCCCGACCACGTCCGCGACTTCCGCTTCAGCATCCTGCGCGTCTTCGGCCCCGACACACCCCGCACAGATGTCGACGCCGCCGAGGAACACTTCAAGCGCGCACTCATGACCCGAGAGTTCGGCCTCAACCGCAACTGACTCACCACCGCCGCTACCGTCGACGCCATGCTCAACACAAGCACCCTGCCTCGGCCCAACCTCCTCGCCACGTCGATCGCGATCTCCACCGAGCTCCACCGCCGCGCCTACGTCCTCACCGGCACCTCGCTCGGTCGCCTACGACGCCCGCCTCGAGGCGTTCGTCAACGCTGGCTAGGACGCCATCACGACCGGTGGAAGGCGCATCCAGGTCAGGACCGGCTTCCTCGAACCCGGATCCTCCCGACGCTCCCTCACGTCGTCCCGTTCGATGTCACGGTCTGCTGCTGCAGCGAGCAGTCCAGAGCGAGCTGGTCGAGGCTCACCGTTCATCGCCCCCGGGGATGCGCTCCCAGCGCAAGGCTGGGGCCGGTGGTGTCATCGCACCGCGTGGCGCTGGCGACACGGGGCACTGTGCCGGGTCACGCGGCCATGTCTATGAGGTGGGATCACTGTGCGGACGCCAGGTCCTGCCGTGCAAAGGCCGACGTCACAGGCGGGAACGGTGCACGTGGCCGGGGCCTCAGGCCTCCTGTGGAGCTCTAAGCAGGTCGGCACACTTCCTCAGGTCGTGCTCGAACTGTTCGAGGTGACGGGCGGCGTCCCGGACGCTGCCCGATGTGACGACGCCGTCATTTGCGCAGCGCAACGAGGAGAGCAACTCCAGGCCCCGCCGAATGCGTGTGGTGGCGTGCTTGGCGGCGAGGTCGCTCGAGGTTGCGATGGTCAGCGAGATGGCCTCGTAGAGCGTGGAGACGAGCGTGAGCGTGATCGCGCGGACCAGAGGGTCAGGTGCGTCGGCGACGCTTTCTGCTCGGCCCGCTTCGATGAGGAGCTGGGTGTACTTCGCTGCGACACCCAGGAGCGCGGCCAAGCGCACTGGCGCGGGCGCTTCGAGGGCGTCCTGGGCAAGGATGGACGCGCTGAGCTGGTCGCTCGCGAGCGTCACGGCGTCCTTCAGGGTGCTCTGCGTCGCGGCGCTCAGGGTCGTGAGCACTGCCGTGACACCTCCGTCACCTGCGGCGCTCAGGGCGGCCGCGGTCGCGTTCTTCAAACCAACGGGCCCCAGGATTCGTGCGGCCTTCGCAAGGTGCCGGCGCAGCGTTGACGGGCGGGCTCCAGTAGGGCGAGCCAGGCCGCGGGTGGTGTCTGAGATGAGTCGGTCGAGGCGATCGGCGTAGCAGAACAGCGCGACCTCAAGCGTGCGGCGGGTGCTGTCGGCGTTTGCGGTGTCGGCCGTGTGGGCGCGCTCCAGGGCTTCCTTCAGCTCCTCCTCGAGCTCTGCTGCGCTCGGCGGCGGGACGTGCCCGAGCAGCAGGAGCAGGTCGGCGAGATTCTGGTCGAGGACCTCGTCCCGGACGCCGTGCATCGCGCTGTTGCGCAAGCGCAGAGCCAGCGCGAACGAGTCATCCGTCTGCTCGGACGTCTCGCCCAGCAGTGCGTGCACGAGGGCGCTGGTGCGCTGGGCGACGGGGAGCAGCGCCTCGGCGTGGGTGCTGCCCTCGTCCGGGTCGGGGCCGATGAGCGCGTCGAGTTCGACCTTGAGCCGGCGTGAGCGCAGGATGGCGGCGGAGCGACGAACTGCGGGCGGCGCATCGGCGGCGTCGACGCTCGGGTCGAGCTCGTAGAGCGACGTGCCCGGTGGCGGCCAGGGGCGCTCGTCATAGTCGGGTTCAGTCATCGGTGCTCCCCGGGAGTGGTGTGAATGCTCGCAGAGCATCGCACCTGCGCGAACGCACTGCCACCACGACGGGCGCATGAAGGCGCCAGCACCTAGCGCAGCTCGTACAACGCCGAGGACTCCTTGACCCGGGAAGCCCGGTTTGCCGCAATGTTGCGCGCAAAGGCTTCCTGCACAATGTCCTCATCGTCAAAGCGCAAACGCTGCATTTTCACCCCCGCCAGCGGGACCGGGGACGCGTCCCCCTGAACGCTGCTTCCCTGCTGGGCTCGGTGGGCCCCGCGTGCGGCGCGGGCGACCTGGCGTCATCAGCAGAGGGTCCTCGATGCCGCCCGGGGAGCCGGCCCTGTGGGTCCTCGTCCCGGTAGGTCCTCGACAGATACCACCCGGCGCCCCAGGGCGGAGCGCGGTTCACGCACGGCGGCCCGGCACGCTCGAGTCGTCCCGACCATGCGACACTGCCTGGACGGGTTCTGGTGAGTGTCCGCGCGCTCGAGTCGTCCTGGTGGCCCGGCCGCGAGCCGCGGGCTCGCGCGAGATCGCGGCGACGGCGTCCTTCCCGCGCGCCGGTCCTTTCGCCTCGGCTGTCCCCCTCATCGTGCACGCCCGGCAGGCGGCACGCAGACGGTCCACAGCTTCCTGGGAGGGCGCAACGTCCTGAGCCCAACACCGCGGCGACCGGCTGTCCCGGCTGCCCGCGAGAACCGCGAGAACCGCGAGGACCGCGAGGACCGCGAGGACCGCGACGAGCGTTGTTCCCAGATTGAGTCGGCGCGCGGTGGCCGCTGTCAAAGAGGGCGTACTCCCACCCCACAGCCAGGCATGTCTCCTCGGTCAGTACGGCGGCGCGCAGAAACTCGGCACCGCGCTTCTCGTGCGGACGCGCATCCCAGACCACGACTCGCCCATCCTCGTGCTCGGCAAGGAGGTCTGGCACATGCCCGGGTTCACCCTCGAATCGCAGCAGGGCCGGCTGAGCAACAATCCACGCGACGCTCGGGTCACGATCGAGCTCGCGAGCCAGTTCGTGCTCGAGCCCCGACTCCAGTACGAGGACCGTGCCCGTGGTCTGGCAGGCCATGTGGACCGGAGCATGCCGGGACATTGCATCCGCGGCAGGGCGTCGGGCCGGAGCAAGATAGCGGACCGGAAGCTCTTCTTGTCGCCAATCCCAGGCCAAGTCACCACCCGCAGTGGTGTGTATGCGCCACGTAGCCACGACACCGGCGAGGCCTGCATGGCGGTCTGGCAGTCGACAGAAGGTCGTGCTGCGGGTTGACGGACGGAGTTTCGGAAGTGCAGTTTGGACGTGCTGAAGACATGGGAGTACCCCCAGATGAGTGGTGGTGTTTCGTCCAGCGGAGGCGTAAGTCCGCAGCGAGGCGATCGGGTCCGGGAGAGCCAACTCCCGGACCCACTTCGCGTTTTCGGCTAGCCTTGCCCATCCCGGATCAGCCCATGGCGCCCCCATCGTCATCGAGGGCCCTATCGAGATGTTCCGCGATCACGACGCTCAGCGGGTTCCCGGTCGTGTGGGCGGTGTCGTAGAGCTGTTGAGCAAGACGCGCAGGGATGCGGGCCTCACAGCGAACGAGTTCGCCCGCCTTGTAGACGCGGTCACGTGTGGGTGGCCGACCGGTCCGGGCAGACCGAATCACCACCGGGCCGTCCCTGTGTTCCGCCACTCTGGTCACCACCCAACTCGTCCCGACGCCCAACAGCCGCACATCAGCTCGGTTGGTAAGTCCGAACAAGCAGGACCCGGGGGTGGTGAGTCTCCGGGGCCACATCAATGTGGCGACGCGCATGCTAGGCACACGCTCCGAAACGGATACTGCAGCGAGGGCAAGGGTTACTCAAGGGCTGTCCCGAACCGCAAGGCCCGCCCCTCGAACGGTGAGGCACGCGGGACTATCGCACCCCTAGGTCGCCGGGCGGGACAACCTCCCCCACCTCGACGCCACCACACCATCAACTGGCCAACACGTTACAAAGCGCCAGCCATGCAGCATAGGTGGAGGATCGTGCAATCTAGGCTGCACGTCGACAGACAGCTATCGAATCAGACCTGCATGTCCACGAACCGCGCGTAGTGCCCCTGGAACGCGACGGTGATCGTGTCGGTCGGGCCGTTTCGGTGCTTGGCCACGATCAGGTCTGCCTCGCCTGCTCTCGGGGACTCCTTCTCGTACGCGTCCTCGCGGTGGAGCAGGATGACCATGTCGGCATCCTGCTCGATGCTGCCACTTTCGCGAAGGTCGCTCATCGCGGGCTTCTTGTCCGTGCGCTGTTCAGCGCCACGGTTCAGCTGCGAGATCGCGATGACCGGCACCTCGAGCTCCTTCGCGAGGAGCTTGAGCGCACGGGAGAACTCGGAGACCTCTTGCTGTCGGGACTCGACGCGCTTGCCCGACGTCATGAGCTGGAGGTAGTCGATCACGACGAGCTTGAGGTCGTGCTTCTGCTTGAGCCGGCGGCACTTGGCGCGGATCTCCATGAGCGACATGTTGGGCGAGTCGTCGATGAAGAGCGGCGCCTCGGAGATCTTGCCCATGGTGCCGGCGAGCTTCTGCCAGTCGTCCTCCCCCATGGAGCCGTTGCGCATCTTCTGCAGGTGGATGCGCGCCTCGGCGGCCAGCAGACGCATCGTGATCTCGTTGCGGCTCATCTCGAGCGAGAACACGACGGACGTCATGTTATGCTTTATGGAAGCACTCCTAACAATGTCGATTCCCAGCGTCGACTTGCCGATGGCCGGTCGCGCCGCGATCACGATCATCTGCCCGGGGTGCAGCCCGTTCGTCAGCCGGTCGAGGTCGGCGAACCCTGTCGGGACTCCGACCATCCCCTCGCCGCGGTGCCCTGCGGCCTCGATCTCGTCGACGGTCCCGCCGATGACCTCGCCCAGGACGATGTAGTCCTCGGCGGTGCGTCGCTCGGTGACGGCGTAGACCTCGGCCTGCGCATTGTTCACGACGTCGTCGACGTCGCCGCCGTCGGTCGCGTAGCCGAGCTGCACGATGCGCGTCCCGGCCTCGACGAGGCGACGCAGCACGGCCCGCTCGCGCACGATGCGCGCGTAGTAGCCGGCGTTGGCCGCGGTGGGGACCATGGCCATGAGGTCGTGGATGTAGGGTGCGCCGCCGATCCGGCCCAGCTCGCCGCGGCGCGTCAGCTCGGCGACGACCGTGATGGCGTCGGCGGGCTCGCCGCGGCCGTAGAGGTCGATGATGACGTCGTAGATCGACTCGTGCGCGGGCTTGTAGAAGTCGGTGCCGCGGATCTGCTCGATCACGTCCGCGATGGCGTCCTTGGACAGGAGCATGCCGCCGAGGACGCTCTGCTCGGCCGCGATGTCCTGCGGCGGGGTGCGGTCGAACCCGGGGCCGCCGCTGCCTGCGGGCGGTCCGAAGCTCGACTCGAGCTCGTCGATCGACATGCGGGCCCCTCACTCCCCCGGCGTGGCCGGGTATCGTCCTGCGTCGCACATCTGTTCTACTCCGGCCCACCGACACGTCCTGAGCCCGCGTCGTCGAGGGGTGTCGTGTGGTGCTGCACCGTCGACCGTCCGTAGGCCCGAGCATGCACGACTCAGCGACAGTAGATCGCGCTTCCATCCCCCGCAAACGACCCTGTTCACAGAGGTGTGGACAGCCTGTGGACAGACCCCGCCAGCCTGTTCACAGGCATGTGGACAACCATGTGGACAACTGACGAGTTGTCCCCTGTACACGTCCATGAGCAGCCTGTTCACTAGGCTCAGGGGTGTGGACGAAAGAAATTCCGGCGACACGCCGCACGTACCCCGGCCCGCTCCCGGTCAGCCCGCCGACGCCGATCGTTCACCCCGTTCACCCGGGGGCCGCTCCCCGGCCCCCGAGGAGGGCCCGCACCGGCAGCCGTCGTCCACAGGCGATGCACCCCCGAGCCGGCGTCTCATCGACAGGCAGATCCTGGCCCTCGCGATCCCCGCCCTGGGGGCGCTCGTCGCGGAGCCGATCTTCGTGCTCGTGGACAGCGCCGTCGTCGGGCACCTGGGGACCGCCGAGCTGGCCGGGCTCTCCCTGGCCTCCACGGTCCTGCTGACCCTCGTGGGACTGTGCGTCTTCCTCGCGTACGCGACCACCGCGGCCGTGGCCCGACGCATCGGCGCGGGCCACCGGCGCGAGGCGCTCCAGTCGGGGATCGACGGCATGTGGCTCGCGCTCGGCCTGGGCCTGGTTCTCGCGGCGACCCTGTGGATCGGTGGCGGGTGGGCGATCGGCGCGATGGGCGGCACGGGCGAGGTCGCCGAGCACGCCCTGGTGTACCTGCGCTGGTCCGGGCTGGGACTGCCGGGCATGCTCGTGGTGCTGGCGTCCACGGGCGTGCTGCGCGGCCTGCAGGACACCCGCACGCCCCTCTACGTCGCCGCGGGCGGCGCGACGTTCAACGCGGTCCTCAACGTCGTCCTCGTGTACGGCGTGGGCCTGGGGATCGCGGGCTCGGGCATCGGGACGGCCGTCGCTCAGCTCACGATGGGCGCGGTGCTCGCGGTCGTCGTCGTGCGCGGTGCCCGACGCGAGGGCGCGTCTCTGCGCCCCGCCGCGGGCGGCATCTGGTCGAACGCGCGCGCGGGCGCGCCGCTGTTCGTGCGCACGCTCTCACTGCGCCTCGCGATCCTCCTGACGGTCTTCGTCGCGACGGGCCTGGGCGAGGTCACGCTCGCGGGCTACCAGGTGGTCGCGTCGGTGTGGGGGCTCGCGGCCTTCGCGCTCGACGCCCTCGCGATCGCCGCGCAGGCCCTCGTGGGCCACGGCCTGGGCGCGGGCGACCGCTCGCACGTCCGTTCGGTGCTGCGCCGCACGCTCCAGTGGGGCGTCGCGGCGGGCGCGCTGCTGGGCCTCGTGATGGCCGTGGGCGGCTGGTGGTTCGCGCTGTTCTTCACGTCCGACCCGGACGTGCGCACCGCGGTCGCGCTCGGCATGGCCGTGTGCGGGCTGCTGCTGCCCATGGCGGGCTGGGTGTTCGTCCTGGACGGGGTGCTCATCGGCGCCGGGGACGGCCGCTACCTCGCGTGGGCGGGCATGGTCACGTTCGTCGTGTACGTCCCGGTCGCCCTGGCGGTCCGCGCTCTCGCGCCCGACGGCGCCGCTGGGCTCGCGTGGTTGTGGGCAGCCTTCGCGGGGGTCTTCATGGCGGCGCGCGCCCTGACGACGGGGCTCCGTGCGCGCGGCGACCGCTGGATGGTCACCGGGGCTCCCTGACCGACCGCTCGGCGGCAGCGGCGCCGACAGCGGCACCGGCGGCGGCACCGGCAGCGGCACCGGCAGCGGCGCCGACGCTCGGCCGCCGCACCTCGTTCGCCCGTCGTCGACCACGGGATACTCAGCTCTACTCGATTGTCATACAATCCACTCACACGTCTAGCACGAGGGAGTGACTGATGACAGACCCGAGCACGAGCACCATCGCCGCAGCGGCCGACGGGAAGCCCGGCGAACAGCCCATCGACCAGTACCAGCGGCAGCAGCCCGAGAAGTTCTCCACCTACATGTCCCGGCGCAAGGTGGTCTTCCTCGTCGCCTACGTCGGGTACGTGTGCGCCTACATGGTGCGCAACAACTTCAAGCTGCAGAGCGAGACGATCCGCCTCGAGAACGGCTGGGAGCTCAGCCAGGTCGGCCTGATCCTCACGGCCTTCACCATCACCTACGGGTTCGCGAAGTTCTTCATGGGGGCGCTGGCGGACCGGGTGAGCCTCAGGCGCATCTTCGCCGGCTGCCTCGGCCTCTCCGCGGTCCTGTGCATCGGCATCGGGTACGTCGACAACTTCTACCTGCTCTTCGGGCTCATGCTCGCCCTCGGCGTCGTGCAGGGCGCGCTCGCTCCGTCGTCCATGGCCATGATCGCCAACTGGTACCCCAACAAGTCACGCGGCTCGGGCATCGCGATCTGGAACACGTCGCAGAACCTGGGCGGCGCAGGGCTCCCCCTCCTGCTGACCTGGCTCGTGACGACCGTGAGCCCCGGCTCGACCTCGATCGGTTTCCTGATCCCTGGGATCCTGGTGCTCGGCCTGAGCTTCATCTTCTGGAAGTTCGGCGGCGACCGCCCCGACCGCGAGGGCCTCGACCGTCTCTCCACGATGTACGGTGCCGCGGGCGAGCCCCAGGTCGAGGTCGTCCCCGACGAGTCGTACCTGCGCAGCTTCGTGCGCTACGTGCTCACGTCGCAGGTCGTCCTCACCATCGGCCTCATCAACGCGATCCTCTACTTCGTGCGGTTCGGCGTGCTCAACTGGATGCCGGCGTTCCTCGGGACGGAGATGGGCTTCTCCGAGGCCCAGTACCTGACCGCGTTCGCGCTCCTGGAGTGGGTCGCGATCCCGGGCTGCTTCTTCTTCGCGTGGATCGCCGTCAAGATGCCGAACAAGCAGGCTCTCGTCGGCGGGATCGGCCTGCTCGTGCTCGCGGCCGCCGTGTACCTCTACATGGGCAACACCAGCTACCCGGCCCTGCTCGTCATCAGCGGTGTCATGGGGGCGCTCATCTACGGGCCCCAGCTGATCGTGAACATCATGACGCTCAACGTCGTCCCGCTGAAGGCCGCCGGGGTGGCCGTCGGATTCGTCGGCCTCTTCGGCTACATCGTCGGTGAGATGGCCGCGAACCTCGTCATGCCGATCCTCGCCGAGCGCCTGAGCTGGAACGCCAGCTTCCTGGTGCTCTCCGCCTTCGCCGTCCTCGGCGGGGCGCTGTACCTCTCGCTCTCCCGTTACGAGCGCCGCATCGTCGCTGCCTGAGAGCACGACCGACCGTCCGGGCGGGGCACCGCCGCCCCGCCCGGACGTCACCCCCCGATGCCCAGGCCCATCTCGTGGCGCCGCAGCCGCAGGCAGATCAGCGCGCACGCCCCGCAGACGGCCACCAGCACCCACAGGCTCACGTCCCACGTCGACCGCTCGGCGATGCGAGGGATCGCCGTGTTGGCGAGGAGGGCCCCGACGAGATAGCCCCCCAGCCCGACCCACCCGACCGCGACCCCCACCGCGCGCGGCGACACGAAGTTCAGGGTCAGCACGTTGACGATGACCTGGGGCCCGTACACCAGCGCACCGAGCGGGACGACCGCCGCGACGACCATGTCGGCCGTCCCGCTCGCGGAGTAGACGACGACCGCCACCCCGAGCAGCAGCACCGCGACCGTCGCGGCCGTCGCCATACGGTCGGGCCAGCGCGCCGCGACGACCGCGAAGACCAACGACCCCGGGATGGCTCCCCACTCGAACGCGGTGATCGCCAGCGACGCCTCGAACTGCGTGAGGCTGTTCTCCTGGATCTGGTAGATCGGGATCCAGTTCAGGACACCGAACCGCAGCAGGTAGAGCAACGAGTTGAGCACGAGCAGGAGGCCGAGCACCCGGTTGCCGATGACGTGCACGCGCACGAGCTTCCAGTACGACACCTCCCCCGGCACCGTGAGTCCCGGGTTCGCGTCCGCCCCGTAGAGGGTCCGCAGGGTCGGGTACCCCTCCTGCCACGGGCGCTCGCCACCGACCTTGCCCACCAGGAACGCGCACGCGAGCGCGACGAGCCCGGGCGCCCAGAAACCGATCCGCCAGTCCGTGGGGCCGGTCAGCGCGAGTCCTCCCGAGATCATCATCGGCAGGGCGAGCGCCCCCACGTTCTGCGACGTGTTCCAGACCGCGACCCTGCTCCCACGCTGTGCGGGCGGGTACCAGGCCCCGATCATCGCGAGCGCTGCGGGCGCGCACGCGCCCTGGACGAGGCCGATGAGGACGAGCGCGAGGCCGAGCGCCCACGGGTCGCGCAGGAAGGCCATCGCGCAGCAGAGCACGGCGGAGATCCCCAGTCCCCATGCGAACGCGTAGCGCAGGGACAGCTGGTCCACGACCACGCCCATGACGAGCTTGCCGAGCCCGTAGCTGAGGGTGAATCCCGCGAGCAGGGCCCCGACCTGGGTCACGCTGACGCCGAGCTCGCGCGTGAGGAGCTCGCTCACGACCGCGACGTTGTTGCGCACCAGGTAGCACGCGGCGTAGCCGAGGTAGGCGACGAGGAAGACCCGACG
Source organism: Oerskovia sp. NPDC057915 (assembly GCF_042887685.1). Lineage (NCBI taxonomy): Bacteria > Bacillati > Actinomycetota > Actinomycetes > Micrococcales > Cellulomonadaceae > Oerskovia > Oerskovia sp. NPDC057915. The sequence goes on from NZ_JBHVOS010000003.1 coordinate 134,294, forward strand.
GCGACGCGCGACGAAGCCCGTCACGGGGGAGATCCCACGTCCGCCGGTGACGTCGCGCACTCACCCTCCCTGGTCGTCCTGACGCCGCTTCGCGCCACTCGGCCATACTAGCTGGATCGTCATACGATGAGCAGGGAGGGATGACCATGGCACGGCGTGCAGGACCACTTGCAGAACAGCTCGCACAGCATCTGAGAGACCGCATCCTCGGTGGGGACCCCCCGGGTGGGGATCGCGTCTCCGAGCTGAGCGTGACCAACGAGTACGGCGTGGCCCGCCCCACGGCCAAGGCGGCGCTCGACATCCTCGTCATGGAGGGACTCGTCTCACGCGAGCCCTACTCGGCGTTGCGCGTCACCACCGTCGCCGCCGGGGAGGTGCCCGAGCTCCTCGCCCTGCTCGAGGTCGTCGAACAGCTCGCCGTCGGCCGCATCCTGCGCGAGGGACCGGACCTGCGCAGCCTGCGCGACGCCGCCCGGAGCGCAGCCGACCGTGTGCTCGAGGTCATGGTCGAGGCCGCAGCCTCCTCGCGGCTCTCGCGGACGCATCGGCAGGGCACGCTCGAGCTCGCACTCGCCACGGGGCGGCGCACCCCGTTCCCCGCGGCGACCGATGCCGGCCTGCGCGTCCGGGCCGAAGCTCTCACGGAGAGCCTGTTCCTGCTCCAGGAGGCACCGGCCCGCACCGCCCTGAGCGACCTGCAGGAGCAACGACGAGAGCTCTCCGGTGCACCGGGGACACCCAGGTTCGCCCTCGAAGGGACTCCGGCAGCAGCCGTCGATCGCTGAGCAGACCGCCCCTACCACGCCGCCCCGCCCCACCTGGCGCGGACACCGGTCGCACGCGCGCGAGCACGACCAGGCGCCGGTGCACGTCCCGGGCAACGCCGACGGCCCGGCCCCCTCCGCAGAGGGGACCGGGCCGTCGGGTGAGATCTCCGATCCATCCATCCCTCACGGGACAGGGGCGATCAGTCGATCAGGCAGCCACCACGTTGACCGCGATGTTCGCCGAGACCTCGGCGTGCAGGCGGATGGTGACCGTGTACGAACCGGTCGACTTGATCGGCTGGCCGATCTCGATCTTGCGCTTGTCGACGGACGGGCCGCCGGCGGCCTTGACGGCCTCGGCGATGTCACCGGTGGTGACGGCACCGAACAGACGGCCGCCCTGGCCCGCCTTGGCCTGCACGACGACAGGCTTCGACTGCAGCGAGTCGCGCGTCGCCTTGGCCTCGTCGAGCGTCGCGATCTCGCGAGCCTTACGAGCCTTGCGAATCGCAGAGATCTGCGACTCGGCGCCCTTGGACCATCCGGTCGCCAGGCCACGGGGCACGAGGAAGTTACGGGCGTACCCGTCCTTGACCTCGACCACGTCGCCGGGCTCGCCCAGGCCGGTGACCTCGTGGGTCAGAATGAGCTTTGCCATGTTCTATCCCCTCTCGATCAGCGTGCGGACGACGAGTACGGCAGGAGCGCCATCTCGCGAGCGTTCTTGACGGCACGTGCGATCTGACGCTGCTCCTGGACGGAGACGCCGGTCACGCGACGGGCACGGATCTTCCCGCGGTCGGAGATGAACTTCCGCAGCAGGGTCGTGTCCTTGTAGTCGACCGACTCGATCTTCGCCGACTTCAGGGGGTTGGACTTCTTCTTGGGCTTGCGCACCACTGGCTTCGCCATGGTGTTGCTCCTTCACAAGGTGCTATCCCCGGCCGGGGCGAGTGCCGTCGTCGGGCACCTGCCCTGCCGGGAAGGGTTTGTCTGGGGTGAGCGGTGACTAGAAGGGGGGCTCGTCCGAGAACGAGGACCCACCCGACGACGCCGGGCCAGCCGTGGCCCACGGGTCGTCGTTGTTCTGCTGGCCACCGCCGGAAGCGCTGAAACCACCGCCGCTCGAAGCGCCGCCGCCGCCGAAACCGCCGCCGCCACCACCGAAGTTGCCGCCACCCGAGCGCTGGGCCCGGGTGACCTTCGCGGAGGCGTACTTCAGTGAAGGACCGATCTCCTCCACCTGCAGCTCGACGACTGTGCGCTTCTCCCCCTCGCGGGTCTCGTACGAACGCTGGACCAGACGGCCCTGAACAATCACGCGCATGCCCTTGGTCAAGGACTCGGCGACGTTCTCCGCGGCCTCGCGCCAGATCGAGCAGCGCATGAACAGCGTGTCGCCGTCCTTCCACTCGTTGCTCTGGCGGTCGAAGGTGCGCGGCGTGGACGCCACGGTGAAGTTGGCGACGGCAGCCCCTGCGGGGGTGAAGCGAAGCTCCGGGTCCCCGGTCAGGTTTCCGACCACCGTGATGACGGTTTCACCAGCCATGCCAGCTCCTCATTGTTCGTTACGTATCGAAGAAACTTCGAAGGGGATGACCCCCGTCCGCGGACATCCCACCACGTGCCACTGACGGCGTCCGTGAGGACGCGCAGGGCACCGGGACGGCGCGAGGGAAGTCAGACGTGCGAGGCGATCAGCGAGCGTCGGTGCGCAGGACCTTCGTGCGCAGGACGACCTCGTTGAGGCCGAGCTGACGGTCCAGCTCCTTGGCCGTGTCCGACGTCGAGGTGAAGTCGACGACGGCGTAGATGCCCTCGGACTTCTTGTTGATCTCGAAGGACAGGCGGCGACGGCCCCAGATGTCCACCTTGTCGACAGTGCCACCGTCGGTCTTGATGACCGTCAGGTACTTGTCGAGCGACGGAGCAACGGTGCGCTCCTCGATCTCGGGGTCGAGGATGATCATCAATTCGTACTGACGCATGCGGTTAACCCACCTCCTGCGGACTCAGCGGTCACGGTCTCTCCGTGACAGGAGGGTTGTGCGTCGCTGTGCCGTCCCCGTGCTGATGGCAGCACGGATCGAGACACAGCAAGATCCCAAGGTACCCGGTCAGGGCCGGGGTCGGGAAATCTGGGGCCGTGCGGCGGCACGGTACGTGCCGCCGCACGGGCCGGCGCTAGTTCGTCCTGCCCCCGCCGTTCGACCCCGGGACGGCGGCGGCGTCCTCGGGTGGGACGCTGGGCGTGGGCGTCGGGGTCGGTGTCGGTGTCGGCGCGACGGGCTTGGGTCCCTTCGACAGGACGATCGAGACACGGGAGCCCTGTTCGACGGCCTTGCCTCCGGGAGCCCGGATGACCACCCCTGGGGGCTGGTCGGACCAGTCCTCCGTGAAGCTCACCTCGAGCCCCATCCCGGCCAGGATCTGTGCGACGTCGTCCTTCGACCTGCCCACCAGGTCGGTCGGCACCGTCAGCGTGGTCGGCTCGACGGGATCGGGCACCACGGGCTCCTCGACCGGCGGGATCTCCGTGGGCACCTCGCTCGGCGTCTCGGTCGGGACCGGCTTCTTGGGCGTGTACTGCGGGAACTCCTGGACGTCGGCGTACTGCGGCAGCGCCATGACGCCCTGCATGTACCCCGTCCACGCCTCGACCGGCCACGTACCACCCGTGATGGGGGCGGGCTTGCGCCTCTCGGCCCACTTGCCGAACGACGTGATCGACTCCTGCGTCTTCGTCTCCTCGTTGGTCTGGTAGAGACCCACGACGGTCGCGAGCTGGGGCACGTACCCGGCGAACCAGGCGGACTTGTTGTCGTTCGAGGTGCCCGTCTTGCCGGCCACCGGACGGTCCAGCGCCTGGGCGAACTCGCCCGAACCACCCTTCTGCTCGACGACCTGGGTCATCGCGTAGGTCGCCGCGGCCATGACGTCGGGCTCGAAGACCTTCCCGTTGCGCCCGGCAGGCTCCCAGATCTCGGCCTGGTTGCTCAGCATCTTGACCGACTGCACGACGTGCGGCGTCGACTCGTAACCCTGCGCGGCGAACGTCGCGTAGGCGTGCGCGAGGTCCAGCGGTCGCACCGACGCAGAGCCGAGCACGTTCGACGGGACGGCCGCGAGGTCCTGCGTCTCCTGCGGGATGCCGGCACGGACGGCCACGTCCACGGTCTGCTCGGGACCGACCTCCATGTTGAGCTCCGCGTACACCGTGTTGACGGAGTTCGCGGTCGCCTTCACGAGGTCGATCTGCCCGTAGCTCGCGTCGGAGAAGTTCACGACCTTGCGGTCGCCGTCGTAGAAGCCGGGGACCTGGCGAGCGTTGTTGCCGTCGTACGTGGTCGACAGGTCGATGCCCTTCTCGAGCGCTGCGACGAGCGTGAACGGCTTGAACGTCGAACCGGCCTGCGCCACTCCTCGCGTCGCCGAGTTGTACGACCTGGTCACGAAGTCCGGCCCGCCGTACACGGCCTTGACCGCGCCGTCCGCCGGGTCGATCGAGACGATCGAGGGCGTCAGGTACGGCGAGGCCGCGTAGTCGCCTTCACGCGGGATCGTGGTCTCCGCCGTCTGGACCGCGAGATCCTGCATGGCCTTGTCGATCGTCGTGACGATCGTGTACCCCTTCACCTGCAGGTCCCCCGGGTCGTTCCCGGCCGCGACCCACTCGCGTTCGACCAGGTCGAGGAGGTAGCCCGCCTGACCGCCCTTGGTGTTGGTCTGCACCTTCTCCTTGACCTCGGGGAACGCCGCGGCTGCCTTCTCCTCGGGCGTGATGTATCCCTGGTCCGCCATGCGGTTGATGACACGCTCCCACTTGGCCTGCGCGACCTCGGGGCTGACCGCGGGGTCGTAGTTCGTGGGGTTCGGGATGACGGCGGTGATCATCGCCGCCTGCGAGATGGTGAGCTGGGCCGCGGGAACGCCGAAGTACATCTGCGCCGCAGCCTCGATCCCGTGCGCGCCACGGCCGAAGTAGATCGTGTTGAGGTAGTTCCCGAGGATCTCCTCCTTCGGCTGCTCCTGCGTCAGGCGCAGCGCGAGCATCGCCTCGCGGAACTTGCCCACGTAGCTGGAGATCGTCTCGTCGGAGTAGTAGCGCTCGGCGTACTGCTGGGTGATGGTCGAGGCGCCCTGCCGGGCACCGCCCGTGAGGTTGTTGACGACGGCGCGGCCGATGCCCTTGACGTCGATGCCGGAGTTCTCCCAGAAGCTGGCGTCCTCGGACGCGACGACGGAGTTGCCCACGTAGTCGGGGAGCGTCTCGAAGGGGACGATGACGCGGTTCTCCTCCTGGAAGGTCCCGATCTCCGTGACCCCGTCGGCGTAGTACACCGTGGTCTTCTGGTTCTGCACGGCATACGCGGGATCCTTCGGGACCGACGTCGTCGCGTAGGCGGCGATGAACACACCGGCGACGAGCGCAACACCGGCCAGGAACGTCCCGAGGAGCACGCGCCACGACGGGAGCCAGCGGCGGAACCCCTTGACGTGGGACCGGGGGTAGTTGAAGAAGCGGCGCTTGCGCGCCGTCGTGCCCGTACGGGCTGCGTCGGCGGTGCGCGCCGTGCCCTTCGTCTGCCTCGCGGAGCTCGCCACGGTTCACCTTCCTCTGGGGGTCACTTCTGGTCCGGACCGGACCGCGCTGCGCCCAGGGGGGAGGGCGACGGGGACGCGGGACATGCATCGGACCACCCTGAACAATAGGCCGTCAGTCCGTGAGGACAAGGACCTGTACGGGGGGAGAAGCATTGTTTCGCCACAGCCCCGCTGCAGTTCCGCCAGTCCTTCACATCTGGTAGGTCGTGAGGCCCGCACAGCGTTCTATGCACCGGCGCATTGCGCAGCGGTCCGATTGCACCTAGCCTGTCGATGTATCGACTCGATACATCGAGTAGGTGAGCAAGCCCGAACCGCCCTCCGCGCGGCCACGGTCCCGTCGGAGGAGGAGGTGTCATGGCACGCAGTCGTTCGGACGTGCTGGAGACCGCCATACTCGGCCTCCTGAACGAGTCCCCCCTGCACGGGTACGAGCTGCGCAAGCGGCTCAACCTGATGCTCGGCTCGTTCCGCGCCTTCTCCTACGGTTCTCTCTACCCGGCGCTCAAGGCGATGGTCGCGCACGGCCACATCGTCGGCACCGAGTCCCCCACCACCCCTCCTCACGCACTGTCCGGCAAGCGTGCCCGGATCGTGTACCAGCTCACGGCCGAGGGCAAGGAACGTCTCCAGACGGTCCTCGCGACCTCGGGACCGGCGGCCTGGGAGGACGAGAGCTTCGACGTCCGGTTCGCGTTCTTCGCGCAGACCGACGCCGAGACCCGTCTCCGCATCCTCGAGGGCCGGCGCACCCGGCTCACCGAGAGGCTGGAGTCGGTCAAGGAGTCCGCCGCCCGCACCCGCGAGCGGCTGGACGAGTACACCCTTGAGCTGCAGCGTCACGGCCTCGAGCAGGTCGAACGTGAGGTTCGCTGGCTCGACGGACTGATCACGACCGAGCGCGACCGTCGTCGCACCCGGCCGTCGAGCGGCCCCGAGAACCATCACGGGCAAGACAACCACTAACTACGAAGCCGTCGGCGCGCAGCGCCCCCGGCACTGACAGCAAGGAGCGAGGATGTCCTCCATCCGCGTCGCCATCGTTGGCGTCGGAAACTGCGCATCTTCCCTGGTCCAGGGCGTGCACTACTACCGCGATGCTGACCCGAGCAGCACCGTGCCCGGACTGATGCACGTGCAGTTCGGTGACTACCACGTGTCCGACCTGGAGTTCGTCGCCGCTTTCGACGTCGACGCCAAGAAGGTCGGCTTCGACCTCTCGGAGGCGATCAACGCCTCGGAGAACAACACGATCAAGATCGCCGACGTGCCGCCCCTGGGTGTCACCGTCCAGCGCGGTGTGACGAACGACGGTCTCGGCAAGTACTACCGCGAGACCATCGAGGAGTCCGACGCCGAGCCGGTCGACATCGTCGCCGCGCTCAAGGAGTCGGGCGCCGACGTCCTCGTCTGCTACCTGCCCGTCGGTTCGGAGATCGCCGCGAAGTACTACGCGCAGTGCGCGATCGACGCGGGCGTCGCGTTCGTCAACGCCCTGCCGGTCTTCATCGCCTCCGACCCCGAGTGGGCCGCGAAGTTCGAGGCCGCCGGTGTCCCGATCGTCGGCGACGACATCAAGTCGCAGGTCGGCGCGACCATCACGCACCGTGTGCTCGCGAAGCTCTTCGAGGACCGCGGCGTCGTGCTGGACCGCACGTACCAGCTGAACGTCGGCGGCAACATGGACTTCAAGAACATGCTCGAGCGCACGCGCCTCGAGTCCAAGAAGATCTCGAAGACGCAGGCCGTGACGTCGAACCTCGAGGGTCCCCTCGGTGGCAAGACCGAGGACCGCAACGTCCACATCGGCCCGTCGGACTACGTCGCGTGGCTCGACGACCGCAAGTGGGCGTACGTCCGCCTCGAGGGCCGCGCGTTCGGCGAGGTGCCCCTGAACCTGGAGTACAAGCTCGAGGTCTGGGACTCCCCCAACTCGGCCGGCATCATCATCGACGCCGTGCGCGCCGCGAAGATCGCCAAGGACCGCGGTGTCGGTGGCCCCATCCTCTCGGCGTCGACGTACTTCATGAAGTCCCCGCCGGTCCAGATGGAGGACACGAAGGGCCGTGCGGCTCTGGAGGCCTTCATCTCCGGTGAGAACGAGCGCTGATCCGGAACGTAGTGGAGGTTGAGGGCCCGGCATGCTTCTCGCCGGGCCCTCGGCCGTCACGGAGTGCAGGACCAGCGCGACCGTAAGTACCTGCGCTGATCCGCACGCTCACGAGGAGGGTCCGGAACCTGAGGGTTTCCGGACCCTCTTCGCATGCCCGGCTGTGCCTCGCACCGAGGGCCCGACGGCGCCGCTCCCGGCTCCCGTCGGCTCGCCCGGGCCACGGGGCACGGGGACGAGATGGGAGATCGGTCGTGCGGACGGTGCCCCAGGCACCCGTCTCGGACCGAACCACCCGTCTCACCGGCCGGGTCCGGCCACTGCCCACCTCACCCGCGGGACGAGCCCCTGCCCACCCCACCCCCGCGCCCCGGTGGTCCCCCGGATCCGGAGGGGCGCGCCGCCGTCGGGCCGTACCGGGGCGGGGATCGCTCTCACCACCGCATACCCTGAACCGGTGGGTGTGATCTCGGAACTCGGCGTCCTGCTTCGGCTGCGCGACTTCAGGAAGCTCTTCGCCGTCCGGCTCGTCAGCCAGGCGGGCGACGGGATGTTCCAGGTCGGGCTGGCGTCGCTCCTCTTCTTCTCCCCGGAGTCCCAGGGCACGGCGGCGTCGATCGCCGCCGCGTTCGCGGTGATGCTGGCCCCGTTCACGATCGTGGGTCCGTTCGCCGGCGTGTTCCTCGACCGGTGGAGCCGCCGTCAGGTCCTGGTGTGGGGCAACGCGGTGCGTGTGGTCCTGACGGCCGCGACCGCGGTCCTCATGCTGACCACGGGCGTGACCCCGTGGATCTACGTGCTGGCGCTGGCCACGCTCTCGGTCAACCGCTTCCTGCTCGCGGGCCTGTCGGCGGGCCTGCCCCGGGTGGTCGACGGCCCGCTGCTGCTCACGGCGAACTCTCTGACGCCCACGCTGGGCGCCGCGGCGGCCTTCGTGGGCGGTGGCATCGGCTTCCTGCTGAGCCTGACGTTCGAACCGGGGCGCGAGAAGGACTCGGTGGCGCTGGTGTGCGCGGCCCTCGTGTTCGGGGCGGCGTCGTTGCTGGCGCTGCGCATGTCGCGCGGGCTGCTGGGGCCGGACAAGCCGGCGGAGGCGGCGATCACGACGGAGATCGCGAAGGTCGCGCGCGGGCTCGCGGACGGCGCCCGCTATCTCGTCGCGCGCCGCACGCCGGGCCAGGCCCTCGTGGTCATGGCGACGCACCGGTTCCTGTACGGCGTCACGTTCATCGCGTCGATCCTCATCTCGCGCAACCTGCTCTCGGACCCGGGCAACACGAACGCGGGCCTGGCGACGTTCGCGACGGTCGTGGGGCTCACGGGGGTCGGTGGTGCGCTCGCCGTCGTGCTGACCCCGACGCTTTCGCGGTACACCGGGCCGCACCTGTGGATCGCGCTCATGCTGGGTCTGGCCGCGTTGAGCCAGCTCCTGCTGGCTACGACGCCGTCGCGCACGATCGTGTACTCGGGCGCCCTGCTGCTGGGCCTCGCGGCGCAGGCGACGAAGATCGCGGTGGACACGATCGTGCAGCGCGACACCGCGGACGCCTTCCGGGGCCGGGCCTTCGCGTTCTACGACGTCCTGTACAACGCGGCGTTCGTGGGTGCCGCGGCCCTCGCGGCGTTCACGCTGCCGGACACGGGGTACTCGCGTCCGGTCTTCGTGGTCCTCGCGGTCGCGTACGCGGCCGCCGCGCTGGTCTTCGGCCGCTTCGGCGCGCGTCACGCCGCAGGGCCCGACGGCGCCGCTCCCCTTCCCGAGGCGGCTCCCGACGGGCACCCCGCGGCGGGTTGAGGCAGCCCACCCGCTCGTCCTTCGCACCACCCCGGTACCGCGGCGACCCGCCGTCGTGCCGCCGATGAGTCCTGTCCGGAAAAGGAGTCGTCAGGACCGGGGGAATATCCGAGGATGGGTGAGCGTAGTTCTCGTAGGGCGTACGACATCCCGACCGACGCTCCCCCCCCTCGCTGCGCGCCGTCCCCCGTCGCGTGAGTGCGCACCGACACCACAGGAGAGCCCATGCAGGTACCGCAGAGCACCGCCCCGTCCTTACCCGTCTCGGAGAAGCTGTCGCGGGAGAACTTCCTCGTGATCGCCCTCCTCCTGGTCTCGGCGTCGGTTGTGATCCTCAACGAGACGACCATGGGCGTCGCTCTCCCTCACCTCATGGAGGAGATGGGGATCACGGCGTCGACCGGCCAGTGGCTGACCACGGCCTTCATGCTCACGATGGCGGTCGTCATCCCGGCGACGGGCTTCCTGCTCCAGCGTCTCGGGACCCGCGGGGCGTTCCTGCTCGCGATGTCCCTGTTCAGCGCGGGTACGGCTCTCGCGGCGTTCGCACCGGGCTTCGGCTGGCTCCTGGGTGCGCGCGTCGTGCAGGCGTCGGGCACGGCGATCATGATGCCGCTGCTCATGACGACGATCATGACGCTCGTCCCGCCGTCGGCCCGCGGCCGGATCATGGGGAACGTCGCGATCGTCATGGCAGCGGCCCCGGCGCTGGGCCCCACGCTGTCCGGCTTGATCCTCGAGACCCTGTCCTGGCGCTGGATCTTCGGCCTCGTGCTGCCGATCGCCCTCGTCGCCCTCGCGTTCGGCGCGAGGTACGTCAAGGACTCGGCAGACCGGACGCACACCCGCCTCGACCCGCTGTCGTTGTTCCTCGCCGTCCTCGCGTTCGGTGGCCTGGTGTTCGGCCTGTCCAACCTGGGTGAGGCCGCGCGCGCCACGCCGGCCGTGCCGGTGTGGATCCCGCTCGTCGTCGGGCCCGTGTTCCTCGTGCTGTTCGTCGCGCGTCAGCTCGTGCTGCAGCGGCGCGACGCGGCGCTGCTCGACCTGCGCGTGTTCTCCTCGCGCGGCTTCACGGTGTCGCTCGGCATCATGTCGGTCGCGATGATCGCGCTGTTCGGCTCGATCATCCTGCTGCCGCTGTACCTGCAGAGCTCGCTGGGGCTCGACCCGGTCTACACGGGTCTGCTGATGCTGCCGGGCGGCCTGATCATGGGTCTGCTGGGCCCGACCGTCGGTCGCCTGTACGACCGTCTGGGCCCGCGCCCGCTGGTCCTGCCTGGGCTCAGCGCGGTCGCGGTCTCCCTCGCGACGCTGACCACGGTCGGCGCGACGACGTCGCCGTGGTTCGTCCTGGGCGCGCACGTCGTGCTGAGCCTGGGTCTGGCGTTCGTGTTCACGCCGCTGTTCACGGGTGCCCTCTCGGCGCTCAGGCCGTCGCTGTACTCGCACGGCAGCGCCATGATCGGCACGGTGCAGCAGCTCGCGGGCGCGGCGGGGACGGCCCTGTTCATCGCCGTCATGACGTCGCACGAGGTCGCCCGGGCGGCGGAGGGCGCGAGCCCGCAGGTCGCCCTCGCCGACGGTGTGTCCTCGGCGTTCGTCTGGGGCGCCGTGGTCATGCTCGTCGCGGTCGGGCTGTCGTTCCTGCTCCGCAAGCCGGCGGTCGTGGAGGCCCCGGCGGTCCTGTCCGACGGCGTCGCTCCCCTCGCGCAGGACGCTCCCGTCCTCGAGACGGCGGGCGAGGCGACCGAGCGCTGACGGCTCGACCGGTCCCGCGAGGGACCGTGCACGAAGGGCGGGCACCGACGGTGCCCGCCCTTCGTGCGTCCGGACCGGTCGGTACCCGGACGGCCTGGGCTGCGCGGTCGTCTCGGGACCGCGTCCCCCCGGGTGCGCCGGGTCGCGGCCGTCAGGACCGGCAGGTCACGCCTCGCGCCCCGCCCACCAGGTGAGCAGCTCCTCGCGGGCGACGTCCTCACCGAGCGGTCCGCGGTCCAGGCGCAGCTCGAGCAGGAACTTGTAGGCCTGGCCCACCTCGGGCCCCGGGGCGATGCCCAGGGCGTCCATGATCTGCTGCCCGTCGAGGTCGGGGCGGATCGAGGCCAGCTCCTCCTCCCCGCGGAGCCGCTCGATGCGCTGCTCGAGGTCCGTGTAGGCGTCGGAGAGGCGCTGCGCCTTGCGCTTGTTGCGCGTGGTCGAGTCCGCACGCGTGAGCCGGTGGAGACGCTCCAGGAGCGGACCGGCGTCGGTCACGTAGCGACGCACCGCGGAGTCGGTCCACTCCCCCTCGCCGTACCCGTGGAAGCGCAGGTGCAGCTCGACGAGCCGGGCCACCTGCTTCACGGTGTCCTTGTCGTAGCGCAGCTCCTTGAGACGCTTCGCCGCGAGCTTGGCGCCCACGACCTCGTGGTGGTGGAAGCTCACGCCGCCGCCCGACTCGAACCGGCGCGTGGCCGGCTTGCCGATGTCGTGCAGGAGCGACGCGAGACGCAGGACGAGGTCCGGGCCCGGCACCGCGCCGTCGGGCCCGGTCTCCTGGGCGATCGCCTGCTCCAGCACCGTCAGCGAGTGCTGGTAGACGTCCTTGTGCCGGTGGTGCTCGTCGATCTCGAGGCGCAGCGCCGGGAGCTCGGGCAGGACGTGGTCGGCCAGGCCCGTCTCGACGAGGACCTCGAGCCCCTTGCGCGGGTCCTCGGACAGCAGCAGCTTGGTCAGCTCGTCCCGGACGCGCTCGGCCGAGACGATCTCGATGCGCGACGCCATGTCGACGATCGCCGCGTGCGTCGCTTGCTCGACCTCGAAACCGAGCTGGGCCGCAAACCGTGCCGCCCGCATCATGCGCAGCGGGTCGTCGTCGAACGAGCGCTCGGGGGCGATCGGGGTGCGCAGGACACCCAGTGCGAGGTCGCCGAGCCCGTCGTGCGGGTCGACGAACAGCATCTCCGGGACCCGGACCGCCATGGCGTTGACCGTGAAGTCGCGCCGCGACAGGTCGCCGACCAGGGTGTCGCCGAACGCGACGAGCGGCTTGCGCGACGCCGGGTCGTACTCGTCCGTGCGGTACGTCGTGACCTCGACGACCAGCTCACCCGCGCCCCGCGGGCTCCCCTTGGGCGCGAAGCGCTTGGCGCCGATCGTGCCGAACTCCTTGCCGATGTCCCAGTGCGCGTCGCCCCACGCCGCGAGCAGCGCCTGGGTCTGGTCCGGGTCCGCCGACGTGGCGAAGTCGAGGTCGTTGCTCGCCCGCCCCAGGAACGCGTCCCGGACCGGACCGCCGACGAGGGCCAGCTCGTGGCCGGCCGCACGGAACAGCTCGCCCAGCTCGATCGCCGCAGGCGCCATCTCGGTCAGCACCGCCAGCGCACGCCGGAGGAGCTCGAGCTGTTCGGGCGTCGTCGGCACCCCACGAGACCCCTCTGCAGGCAGCGCGACGGGGTCGGGGACGGGAGAGTTCTGGGAAGGAGTCGGCACGACATCCAAGCGTGCCAGATCAGGCCCGGACTCCACACTCGGTAATGTTGGGTCATGTCCACCCCAGCGCACTCTCCGGACCATCGCGGTGTACCTGCACCGCCCGGTGGTCACGCGCTGCGGAGAGACCCGGAGACCCACCGGGACCCCACCCCGTCGCCGGGCCCGCCCCCACCGCTGCCCGTCGTCGAGGAGATCTCCGCAGGTGGGCTGGTCGTCGACACGTTCGAGGGCCTGTTCCGCGCGGCCGTCATCGCCCGCCGCAACCGCGGCGGTCGCCTCGAGTGGTGCCTTCCGAAGGGGCACCTCGAAGGTGAGGAGACCCCGGAGGAGGCCGCCGTCCGGGAGATCGCCGAGGAGACGGGGATCACGGGATCCGTCCAGACACCGCTCGGGAGCATCGACTACTGGTTCACGGGTGAGGACCGCCGGGTGCACAAGGTCGTCCACCACTTCCTGCTCCGGGCGACCGGTGGGCGGCTCACCGTCGAGGGCGACCCCGACGGCGAGGCGGAGGACGTCGCCTGGATCCCGTTCGACGAGCTGCCCGATCGCTTGTCCTACCCCAACGAGCGACGGCTCGCCGCGGTCGCCCACGACGTCCTCCGGGGGCGGCGCACGAGCGCCCACTTCCGGGGTACCGTGACTCGCACCGTCGTCCGAACCAGCCGGCCGGCACCCGACGACCCACGGAACCCGACCGACCACCCATGAGCTTTCACTTCCCCGGCGACGCACCCCGCGCCTCGACGCGCCGCCCGGCTGAGCACGGCCGGCGCCCGTCCCCGGGCACACCTGCCCACGGCCCCTCCCGGTCCTCGTCACCGACCGGCCGACGAGCGGCGCGCTCGCGCACGCGTGCTCTCCTCACCTCCCTGTTCGTCCTCGGGCTCGCCGTCCTGCCCTCGGCCGCTGCCGCGACGCCCGCCGCGCCCTGGGTGGTCGACGACGTCCGGACCGCGGCCGCGCTCGGGACGGTCCGCGTCACCGCCGACACGGACCCGACGGCCTCACCGTCCTCGTCGGCGGGTGCGGTCTCGACGACGCTCGTCTCGATGTCACCGACCCCGGTCGGGCCCGGCGACACGCTCACGGTCGTCGCACAGATCCACAACGGCACCCAGGACACGCTCGAGAACCCGCGAGCCACGCTCGGCGTCAACTGGCGCCCCGTCGGCACACGGTCGGCGCTCGACGCCTGGGCCGACGCCCCCACGTCGCAGCAGGTCGCCGGGCGCATGGCCGTGGAGAACCTGGATCCCCTCGGCCCCGGCGAGGACACCACCGTCACGTTCTCCGTCGCGGCCGACGACCTCAACCTCGAGCCCGGCTCGGTGTGGGGCCCACGTCCCCTGTCCGTCACCGTCGAGGAGGACGGCGAACGCCTCGACGTCCTGCGCACGTTCTTCGTGTGGGGAGAGTCGGCGGCGCCCCTCCCGGTCAAGGTCAGCCTGCTCGCCCCCGTGACCGGCCCCACCCTCGGACTCTCGGCGACCACGGGCGACGCTGGGACGCCGGGCACGACGAGCGTCGAGCTCCACGCCGTGGACGAAGCGATCGGCACCGACCGGCGCCTGGGACGGCTGGTGTCAGCGACGGCGGACGTCCCGGACATCGCCTGGGTGATCGACCCCGCGGTCCTCGCGGCCGCCGAGGCCTCCGCGGACCCCACCTCCCACGCGTGGGCGACAGAGCTGCGCGGCGGTACCGCCGCACGGACCGTCTTCGGTCTGCGCCCCTACGACCCGGACCCCGCCGCCTACGCCCAGGTGGGTGCACCCCTGCCCGCGACGACGACACCCCTCCCGGGCGGCGCGACGCTCGACCCTTCCTGGCGGACCGATCTCACCTATCCGGCCGACGACGAGCTCGACCTGCGGACCGTCCGGACGAGCGTCCAGTCAGGTTCGCCTCTGGTGGTCGTCCGGGGCGACGGGCTCACCCCCGAGAGCTCGGTGAACCACACCCCGACCGGCCTGGCCACCGTCCCGACCACAGCGGGCGCCGCGACCGCCCTGGTCGCCGACGACCGGCTCACCGAGGTCTTCACCGCCGCGACCAGCGTCGAGCGGGCCGCCGACGAGCCGTCCACGGCCGACGCGACGCAGCGACTCCTCGCAGACCTCGCGGTCGTCGCGTCCGAGCGCCCGACCGAGAGCCGTCATCTCGTCGTCGCGCTCCCCCGCTCGTGGGACCCGGACGCCGCCGCTCTCTCGACCGTCCTCGGAGACCTCCACGAGGCGAGCTGGGTGGACGTCGCCCCCGTCGACGAGCTCCTCGCGTCTCCGGTGCCGGACGTGGCGCGGACCCCGCTCGCCGAGGCCGAGGTCACCGAGGGAACCCTGCCGGCCGCCGAGATGAACGAGCTCCAGCGGGCCCGCGCCGAGATCTCCGACTTTGCGACGATCGCCACCGATCCCGCGCCGGTCGTCCAGGGGGCGGAGCCCGCCCTCGTGGTTCCCACCGCGATCGCCTACCGGACCCTTCCCGACGAGCGGACCGAAGCGGTGGACACCGCGGTCAAGGGGGCGGCCATGGTCCGGTCGGCGGTGTCCGTCGTCCCCCGCGGCCTCGACGTCATGCTGATCAACACGTCGGGCAACCTCCCCGTCAGGGTGCGCAACACGCTCGACCAACCCGTCACCGTCCAGGTGGCCCTGCGGCCCGACAACGGCCTCCTCAAGGTCGTCTCGTTCCCCGCGGGCCCGGTCCCTGCCGGGGCCGAGGTCGACTTCAAGGTTCCCGTGAGGGCCATCGGCAGCGGCGACGTGCGCGTCTCGGTCGAGCTCCTCAGCGTCCCGGCCGGCACCGTCGTCTCACCGCAGTCGGAGTTCGTCGTGCAGGTTCGGGCCGAGTGGGAGAACACCGGGACGGCGATCTTCGCGGGTGTCGTCGCGCTCCTCATGATCGGCGGCATCTGGCGCACCATCCGACGAGGTCGGTCACCGCGCCGCGTGGCCGAGCTGACCCCCGCGACGGGTGTGCCGGGAGCTCAGGGTGGTGCGACGCCGTCGGGCCGCTCGACGGGGCACGACGAGTGAAGCACGTCCGACCCGCCGGTGCTCCACGGACCCGCCCTACCGGCCCGGGCACCACGCCGACGTCCGTCGACGCCTCCCGTGAGACCCCGGACGCTCCCGACGAGACCGTGCCCGCCGCTGCCCCCGCGAAGAGCAGCCTCGGACGCAGCTCGGCGCTCATGGCCTCCGGTACGGCGGTCTCCCGCATCCTGGGGCTCGTCCGCAACGTCCTGCTCGTCACCGCGATCGGGACCACAGGCCTGGCCGCAGACGCGTTCGACGTCGCCAACAAGATCCCGAACGTCCTGTTCGCGATCCTCGCAGGCGGCGTCCTCAACGCGGTCCTCGTCCCGCAGATCGTCCGCGCGTACCGCTCCAAGAACCCCCAGGAACGCCTCGACAAGCTGCTGACCCTCTCCGGGGTCCTGCTCCTCGGGCTGAGCCTGATCCTCACCGCGGGCGCCGCGGTGATCGTCACCCTCTACACCGACGGGTGGGGATCGGCGCAGTTCTCGCTCGCCGTCGCGTTCGCCTTCTGGTGCACGCCACAGCTCTTCTTCTACGGTCTGTACACGCTGCTCGGCCAGGTCCTCAACGCACGCGGGCAGTTCGGCCCGTTCATGTGGGCCCCGGTCGTCAACAACATCGTCTCGATCGTCGGCTTCGGCGCGTTCATCGCGATCTACGGGCCCTACGCGACGGGAGCGGCCGACGACCTCGGGACGTGGGACGGCACCAAGATCGCCGTCCTCGCCGGGACGGCGACGCTCGGCGTCGCGGCACAGGCGCTCATCCTGATCCTGCCCCTGTGGCGCGCGGGGTTCCGCTGGCACTTCCGCCTCGGGATGCGCGGGATCGGACTGCGCTCGGCCGGGCAGGTCGCCATCTGGACGTTCGGCGCCGTCATCCTCGAGCAGGTCGGCGTCCTGTTCACCACGCAGTTCGCCTCGAGCGCCCCCGCCGCCGCGCTCCAGCAGGCCTTCGGCGCCTACGCGGGCGACCCCATCGCGAACGGCGTCGTCACCGGCGTCGTCACGGGCGCCCCCGAGGCGTTCGCGGTCGCAGGCAACGCCGCCTACACGCAGGCGCTCATGATCTACCTGCTGCCGCACTCCCTCGTCACGGTGTCGATCGCCACGGCGCTGTTCACCGGGATGAGTGCCGCCGCCGGCGCGGGCGACTTCGCGCGGGTCCGGCACGACCTCTCGCGCGGGGTACGGACCGTGGGCGTCTTCACGGTGTTCGCCACGGCCGTCTTCGCGATCCTCGCACTGCCGATCACCAAGCTCCTGCTCATCAACGTGACGCCGTCGAGCGCGGTGGCGGTCAGCCAGATCCTCGTCGCCATGGCGTTCGGGCTGGTCCCTCTCGGCGGCATGGTCCTCATGAAGTGGGTCTACTACGCGTACGAGGACGGGAAGACGGTCTTCTGGATCCAGGTACCCGCGACGCTCGCCCTCGTGGGGATCGCCTGGCTCGCGACCCGCGCGCTCGACCCCGTGTGGTGGGTCGTCGGGGTCGGTGCGGCGATGTCGCTGTCGAACGTCGTCGCCGTCCTCCTGCGGACCGCCGGACTACGGCGCAAGCTGCACGGGCTCGACGCCTTCCGCATCGTGCGGATGCACGTCAAGACCGTGCTCGCCGCAGGGATCAGCGCCGCGGCCGGCTGGGGGGTCCTCCAGCTGTTCGGCGACCTGTACGGACTCTCGTGGCTGCGTGCCGCCGTGGTCACTACAGTCGTCGGGATCGTCATGACCGTCGTGTACGTCGGCGGGCTCAAGGTCATGAGGGTCCGCGAGCTCGACCAGCTCGCAGACCCGTTGCTCCGCAAGCTCGGGCGGCGACGCCCGGCCACGAGATAGAGGACGCCCGTACCATGTGGGGGGAAGATGTCAGCGGCAAGGAAGTTCGAGGTGGGCAGGTGACCGCAGCAGGACCCGGCACGACACTGGTGGGGCGCTACCAGCTGGCCGAACGGCTGGCGAGCGACCTGGTCGACGTCACCGCCTGGTCCGCGCACGACTCGATCCTCAACCGTTCCGTGAGGGTCTCGTTGCTCACCGGAGAGCACGTCGCGGAGACGATCGACTCGGCGCGGCGCGCCGCGCTCGTCACCGACCCCCGACTGACCCGAGTCCTCGACGTCGGCACCGACGACGGCACCGCCTACGTCATCACAGAACCTTTCGCCGGGATCACGCTGTCCGAGGTGGTGGCGGGCGGGATCGTCGACGCCCAGCAGGCGCGCGCGATCGTCGGCGAGGCCGCAGCAGCGCTCGAGGTCGCCCGGCGACGCGGCGTCCACCACCTGGCGCTGCGCCCTGAGGCCCTGCGCGTCGACGGGGACCGGGTCGTCGTGACGGGTCTCGGGCTCGACGCAGGCATCAGCGGTCAGGACCAGCACGACGCCGACGAGACGTCGCGCACCGACACCTTGGGACTGGTCGCCCTGCTGTACTACGCGATGACGGCGCGCTGGGCGGGCGCCAGCCTCGACGTCCCGTGGATCAGCCCCGACTCCGTCCACCCCCTGCCCGCGCAGCGCGACGCCGCGGGCGTGGTCCCGCTGTCGACGCTCGTCCCCGGGGCACCCGCCGACCTGTCGGAGTTGTGCACCAAGGTCTTCGCCGACGCCGAGACCGCGCGGGCTCGCGCGGGCACCGACCGCGCGACGACGAACGACGACACGCAGGAGTTCGACAGCCTCGCCGCGCCGCCGTCCTCCCCTGCGGACCTGGTGAGCGCGCTCGAGCCATGGGGCGCCCTCTCCGTGGTCGCCGCACTCCCGACGTTCGTCCAACCCGCGGCGCCCCCCGCCGCGACCCGTGTCAGCCGTCAGTCGATCCGGAGCGCGTTCGACGTCCCGCTCTCGACTCCTCCGGGAACCCCTCCACCAGCGGTCCCCTTCCACCGGCCCGCCACCGGGCGCATCCACCGAGTCCCTCTCGCGGGCTCGTCGGCGCTCCCCGACGGTGCCAGCTACCCCGCTCCCACCTACGCCGATGCGCCGGCCACCTACCAGGCGGCTGCGGCCGGGCTTTCGACCGGTTCCTACCCGACGGCACCGACGTCTCCGCCGCCGCCCCCTCCCGTGCCGCCGGCCCCGGTCGGGCTGGCCGAGAACGCGCCGGATGCCGTGCCTGCCCCGGAACCGCGGACGGGACCCTTCACGACGACGAGCGCGAAGACGAAGAGCGTCAAGACCACCTGGATCATCATGCCCATCGTGCTGCTCCTGGTCGTCGTCGCCGTGGTCTGGGGAGTGAAGTTCGGTCTGAGCAACTTCGGCGCCGTCGTCACCCCGGACTCCGGACAGGGCGGATCGGGCACGAACGGCGCCGAGACACCGAGCGGGACACCGGGCGCCGATGCGCCGGTGAACACCGAGCCCCTCGCCATCGCCGCAGGCGGCCTGCTGGACCCTGACGTCGCGGACCCGAACGACATCGGCGAGAAGCCCGAGGCCGTGCCCCTCGCGATCGACGGCGACCCGTCGACGTTCTGGTACACGTACTCGTACAACTCGGCCGCCTTCGGCGGCAACAAGCCGAAGACGGGCTACACCTTCACGCTCGAGGACGAGGCGACCGTCCAGCGCATCGTCCTCGACACGAACAACACGGGTGGCCGCGTCGAGGTTCGTGCCATCACCGACGACGAACCGACCGGTGGCGACGTCCTCGCGTCGGCGGCCTTCTCGCAGAACGTCGAGCTCGAGCTCGACCCCGCGACGGAAGGCACCACGTTCGTCCTCTTCATCACGGAGCTCCCGACGAACCCCGAGGGCAAGTTCCGCGTCGAGCTCAACGAGATCACGGTCTACTGATCCCGTGGCCGCGCCCCGGACGGGGCGCAGCCACTCGCTCGTGCTGACCATCCGCAGGCCGACCGGCCGACGGTGCCCTCGGAACAGAACGACGCCGCTCGGCGTTGGACCCGGTGCACCACCCACCACTGAGGAGTACACGTGACGGAACAGACCCCCACGACCGCACCGCGGAACGTCATCATCGTGGGTTCGGGCCCCGCCGGGTACACGGCTGCTGTGTACGCCGCGCGCGCGGGCCTCGAGCCCCTGGTCCTGGCCGGTTCGATCACCGCGGGTGGCGCGCTGATGAACACCACCGAGGTCGAGAACTTTCCCGGCTTCCCCGACGGAATCATGGGCCCCGAGCTCATGGACAACCTGCAGAAGCAGGCAGAGCGCTTCGGCGCCCAGGTCGAGTGGGACGACGCGATCGAGCTCCAGCTCGACGGCCCCGTCAAGACCGTGGTCACCGGCAACGGCGAGACCTACACGGCACGTGCCGTCATCCTCGCGACCGGCTCCGCGTACCGCGAGCTGGGCCTCGAGGACGAGAAGCGTCTGTCCGGTCGCGGCGTCTCCTGGTGCGCGACGTGCGACGGGTTCTTCTTCCGGGACCAGCACATCGTGGTCGTCGGTGGCGGGGACTCGGCCGTCGAGGAAGCGACGTTCCTGACACGCTTCGCGTCCAAGGTGACCATGGTCCACCGCCGCGGCGAGCTGCGCGCCTCGAAGATCATGGCGGACCGCGCCAAGGCCGACCCCAAGATCGAGTTCGCCTGGAACAGCGAGGTCGTCGGCATCCACGGCGAGAACAAGGTCGAGTCGCTGACGCTCCGTGACACGATCACCGGCGAGGAGCGTTCGATCGACGCGACCGGCCTGTTCGTCGCGATCGGGCACGACCCGCGCTCCGAGCTCGTCAAGGGGCAGATCGACCTCGACGACGAGGGCTACATCCAGGTCGTCGGCCGCACCACCGCGACCAACCTCGAGGGTGTCTTCGCGTGCGGCGACGCCGTGGACCACACCTACCGGCAGGCCATCACGGCTGCCGGCTCGGGCTGCTCCGCGGCACTCGACGCCCAGCGCTACCTGACCGAGCTCGTCGACTCGGTCGAGGACGCCGAGGGGCTCCCCGAGATCGCCGGCACGCCCGAGTCCCCCGCCCCCGACGAGCTGCCCCGCGCACTGGAGGAGATCCGATGAGCAACACCGTCAAGGTCACCGACGACACCTTCAAGACCGAGGTCCTCGAGTCCGACATCCCCGTCATCGTGGACTTCTGGGCCACGTGGTGCGGCCCGTGCCTCCAGATCGCCCCGATCCTCGAAGAGCTCGCCGGGGAGTACGCCGGCAAGGTCAAGATCGCCAAGCTCGACTCGGACGAGAACCCTGCGATCACCGCGGCGTACGGCGTGATCTCGATCCCGACGCTGAACTTCTACTCCGGAGGCGAGCTCGTGAAGTCGATCGTCGGTGGGCGCCCCAAGCGCATCCTCGCCGAGGAGATCGACGCACTCATCGCCTGACACGCACGTCACGCACGACGTCCCGAAGGGGCGGACGGCCCGGTGGACCGTCCGCCCCTTCGGCGTCCCGGTCCGCGTCCCGGCCGCGTCCCACCCCGCGTAGTGGTCCTGCCCACCGCTCGACGTGGGACCCGGGTTGAGCAGCCCTCCTGCTCCGGTCCGTGAAGCGACCCCTTCACGGTTTCCCCCGATTCGTCGTGGGAGACTGGGGAGCGTGAGCACGACACCGACGCACCCCGCTCAGCCTGCCGCCTCGGGCGGCACCCGCCTCGACCCGTGGTTCGGCGCCTACGCCGAGCGCGCCCACGGTATGCGAGCGTCGGAGATTCGCGCCCTGTTCGCGGTCGCGAATCGCCCCGAGGTCGTCTCGCTCGCCGGCGGCATGCCCTACCTCGAAGGCCTCCCCCTCGACGTCATCGCCGACGCGATGCAGAAGCTCGTCGCGACGCGTGGCACGACCGCGTTGCAGTACGGCTCTGGCCAGGGCGACGAGTCGCTGCGCGAGAAGATCGTGGACGTCGTCCGCCTCGAGGGCATCGACTGCCACCCTGACGACGTCGTCGTGACCACCGGCTCGCAGCAGGCGCTCGACCTCGTGACCAGGATCTTCGTCGACCCTGGTGACGTGGTGGTTGCCGAGGCGCCGAGCTACGTCGGAGCCCTCGGGGTCTTCCGCTCGTACCAGGCCGACATCGTCCACGTCCCCCTCGACGAGCACGGACTGATCCCCGAGGCCCTCGAGGAGACCCTCACCCGGCTCGCTGCGGAAGGTCGCCGCGTCAAGCTCCTCTACACCGTGCCCAACTTCCACAACCCTGCGGGCGTGACGCTCTCGGTCGAGCGCCGTCCCCGCATCCTCGAGATCGCCCAGCGCTTCGGCGTGCTGGTGATCGAGGACAACCCGTACGGCCTGCTCGGCTTCGAGGGCGATCCGCTGCCCGCGATGCGCTCGCTCGACGATCAGGGGGTCCTCTACCTGGGGTCCTTCTCCAAGACGTTCGCACCGGGCTACCGGGTGGGCTGGGTCGTCGCGCCGCACGCGGTCCGCGAGAAGCTCGTGCTGGCCAGCGAGTCGGCGATCCTGTGCCCGTCGAACGCCTCGCAGCTCGCGATCGCGACCTACCTCGAGACCTGCGACTGGCAGGGTCAGATCAAGCAGTTCCGCGAGCTCTACCGGGAACGGCGCGACGCCATGATCGGCGCGCTCTCGGAGCACCTTCCGTCGGCCTCGTGGAACGTGCCGAACGGTGGCTTCTACACGTGGGTCAAGCTGCCCGACGGTCTTGACGCCCGCTCGATGCTCCCGCGAGCCGTCACGGCCCGGGTCGCATACGTCCCGGGGACGGCGTTCTACGCCGACGGGACGGGCGCGGACCATGTCCGCCTCTCCTACTGCTTCCCGACGCCGGAGCGCATCAAGGAGGGCGTCCGCCGGTTCGCCGGGGTCGTCTCCGCCGAGCGCGAGCTCGTGGACCTGTTCGGCACCTCCGGAGCCCAGGACGCCGACCTCACCGACGTCGAGAACCCTGGCCCCAACCTCGCGTGAGCGCCACCCCTGCCCCGTGAGAACCCTGCCGAACGTCGAGAGGACCAAGACCGTGGGTACCGCTGCGGATTCACCGATCACCGAGGACGTCGCCGAGGTTGCCTCGGCCACTCCACCGCCCCCCGCCGATGGCATCACGACCAGCGCTGACCGGCGCCCGGTCGAGCGCGTCGTGGTCCTCGCAGGCGGGCTCTCGCACGAGCGGGACGTCTCGCTCCGCTCGGGCCGTCGTGTCGCCGACGCCCTGCGGGGGACGGGCATCGAGGTGTCGATCCGCGACGTCGACGCGTCCCTGCTCCCCTTCCTGGCCCAGGAGAAGCCCGACGTCGTCTGGCCGCTCCTGCACGGGGCGAGCGGTGAGGACGGATCTGTCCGTGACGTGCTGGAGCTGCTCTCCCTCGACTACGTGGGGACCGGCCCGCGGGCCTCGCGTGCCGCATGGAACAAGCCCATCGCCAAGAACGTCGTGCTCGGCGCGGGACTCTCCACACCCGACTACGTCACCCTCCCCCAGAGCCTCTTCCGGGAGCTCGGCGCCCGACCGGTGCTCGACGCGATCGTCGGCCGCCTAGGCCTCCCCCTTGTCGTCAAGCCCACCCGTGGCGGCTCAGCGCTGGGGGTCACGCTCGTCCATCGGGCCGAGGACCTCCCCCGTGCGATGGTCGACTGCTTCTCGTACGGGGACATCGCCCTCATCGAGCGTGCCGTCGAGGGCACCGAGATCGCCGTGAGCGTCGTCGACGGGCCTGAGGGACCGGAGGCGCTCCCCGCGGTCGAGATCGTCACCGACGGCACCTACGACTATGACGCGCGCTACAACCCGGGCCGCACGAGCTACTACGCACCGGCTCGCCTCAGCCCCGAGGTGGCCTCACGAGTCTCGGACATGGCCGTCCGGGCCCACGTCGCGCTCGGGCTCCGGGACCTGTCTCGATCGGACCTCATCGTCGACGCCGAGGGGATTCCTCACTTCCTCGAGGTCAACGTCGCCCCCGGGATGACCGAGACCTCGCTGTTCCCTCAGGCGGCACAGGCTGCGGGCCGCGACCTCGGCGAGCTCTACCGCACGATCGTCACGCAGAGCGCTGTCCGACAGAGCGCCACACGCTGACCTTCAGACGCCCGACCACATGACATCGGCCCCGACGAGCGCGTGCTCGTCGGGGCCGATGTTTCACGTGAAACGTCCTGGTCGTGGTCCGGCCTGACTGGCCTTCGGACCCGCTGACCTACTGACGCAGAAGACCCGGGTCCTGCGGCGCCATCAGGTCGAGAATCCGGTTGAGATCCTCGACCGACGCGAACTCGACGGTCAGCCGGCCCTTGTTCTTCCCCAGGTCGACCTTGACCCGGGTCTCGAAGCGGTCCGAGAGCCTCGAGGCCAGCTCATCGATCGCCGCACTGCGCTGACCAGGCCGCGGCGCACGCTCGACCGGACGCTTCGCATCCAACCCGCCCAGGGCGACGATCTCCTCGGTGGCACGTACCGAGAGCCCTTCCGAGACGATGCGCTGGGCGAGGCGCTCGATCTCCGCACCATCCGTCAGTCCGAGCAGCGCACGCGCATGCCCGGCCGACAACACACCGGCGGCCACACGACGCTGGACCAGCGGAGGAAGTCGGAGCAGGCGCAGCATGTTGGAGATCTGAGAGCGGCTCCGGGAGATGCGAGCACCCAGCTCCTCGTGCGTGCAACCGAAGTCGTCGAGGAGCTGACGGTAGGCCGCAGCCTCCTCCAAGGGATTCAGCGCGCTGCGGTGCAGGTTCTCGAGGAGAGCATCTCGCAGGAGGTCGGCATCGTCCGTCTCCCGAATGATCGCGGGGATGACGTCGAGACCCGCGGCCTGGGTCGCCCGCCAGCGGCGCTCACCCATGATGAGCTCGTAGCCACCCGGGCTCTCGGGGTCACGGCGCACGACGACAGGCTGCAGGACACCGATCTCCTTGATCGATCCGACGAGCTCGTCGAGCTCTCCTTCGTCGAAGACCGTACGGGGCTGGCGCGAGTTGGCGCGGATGAGACCGACAGGCAGCTCGGCGAACGTGGCGCCCGGAACCGGGACCAGGTCGACCGACGCCGGCTCGGGCGCAGCTTCCGCGCTCGCGTCGGCCTCTGTTTCACGTGAAACATCGTCGGCGTCGCCCGTCTCGACGTCTCCCGGCACGACGTCTGCAGCAGCCGCATCCGCGGTCACCTGGTCGCTGGTACCGAGCGCGAGGCCAGCCCCGTCTCCCTCGTCGACACCGAGAAGCGACGCCGGGGAGTCGGCACCCGTCCGTTCGATCGTCAGCACTGCGGCGCTGGCCTCGCCAGCCTCCACTCCCCTTGCCTCGGGGTTGGCGTTCTGGACAACCTCGGCCACGCGCGGGGCGGAGGGGAAGAAGACATCGACCGGACGCTCACGCTCGGGACTGGTCGGAATCAACGCTCCGAGACCACGACCGAGCCCACGGCGCTTCTCACTCATCGTGCATCCTCCTGGTAGCTAGGCAGGACTGCCCATCGCTCGGCGAGGTAGTTCTGCCGCGAGACGTTGCGAGACGCTCCGTCGACTGATTGGACTGGCAAGGGTTCGGGCCGACCTCTGTCAGCCACCTCACGGGCCGCCTCGAGATAGGCGAGCGCACCCGTGGAACTCGGGTCATAGGTGATCACGCTCTGACCATGGCTCGGCGCCTCGGAGATCCTCACGGAACGAGGGATCGACGTCTTCAGGGTCTGCTCGGGGAAGTGCTCGCGCACCTCGGCCGCGACCTGCTGGGCAAGGTTGGTCCGACCGTCGTACATCGTGAGGAGGATCGTCGAGACGTGCAGACGTGGGTTCAGGTGAGCCTTGATCAGCTCGATCGTCTTCAAGAGCTGGCTGAGGCCCTCCAGCGCGTAGTACTCGCACTGAATGGGAATCAGCACCTCGCGGCCGACGACGAAGGCGTTGACAGTGAGAAGTCCCAGACTGGGCGGGCAGTCGACCAGGACATAGTCGATCGGTTCGAGGCCTTGAGCGATCCGCTCCTCGAGGAAGTCGTCGACGGCCTTCCGCAAGCGTGTTTCACGTGAAACCAGCGAGACCAGCTCGATCTCGGCGCCCGACAGGTCGATCGTGGCCGGCACGCACCACAGCGTCGGTAGGTCGGGGCACTGCTGGACCGCGGAGGACAGGGGCGCGCCATCGACGAGCACTTCGTAGACCGACGGCGTCCCTGCTCGGTGTTCGACACCCAGCGCGGTCGACGCGTTGCCCTGTGGGTCGTTATCGATCACCAGCACGTTGAGCCCGGCCTGTGCGAGACCCGCCGCCAGGTTGACGGTCGTCGTCGTCTTCCCGACGCCACCCTTCTGGTTCGCGATCGTGATGATCCGCGTCGATGCCGGACGGGGGAAGCGTCGTCCCTGAAGGTCGATCCGCCGTCGGGCGTCGATCGTCAGCTGGGCGGCGAGCGGAGTCTCATCGTCCATCTCGGGGAGGCTCGCCATGAGCGCCTCTCGCCGGCTCTCGTCGAAGCTCTCCGCCAGGTAGCCATCGGGTGTTTCACGTGAAACATCCGCGAGGTACGCCACCTCCGGGCTCTCGAACGGGATCTCCTGCTGCTGGTCGGAACTCTCCGTCACGCCCATCTCCCTCACTTGACCTACTCCAGCATGCGCCCCGCCGCAGCCTCATCTGTGGACCGCCGAACGCGTGTCGCCACCGAGTCTTTCGGCCGGCGGGGCGGCTCATTAGACCGCCACCCTGTGCCACCCTACGTGCTCCGCGCGAACGTCCACTCACGACGCACGACGGTCGACCCAGGGCAGTCTCCCCGGCCAGCGGACGGAGTCGAGCGACGGCGAGAAGAACCACCACTGCGTCAGACGGGAGCTGCCGTCCGCCGGATGCGGAGCACCGTCGTCGACTCCACTCCTTCGACGCTGAACGCCTCGAGGATCTCTGGCTCCTCCGTCTTGTACTTTCGCAGCACCTTGCGCGCGGGCTCGATCTCGTTGACCACGTTGCGTCCCTTGAGGACCACCATCTCCCCACCGCGCTCGACCAGGGGGAGGGACATCCGCGCCAGCTTCTCCAGCGCAGCAACGGCACGCGAGGTCACGGCGTCACACTGGAACGCACCGTGATACTCCTCGGCTCGTCCTCGCTTGACCTCGACGTTCGTGAGCTCCAACTCGTCCACCACCTCGGACAGCCAGGCACAGCGACGCTCCATGGGCTCGATCAGGAGGACCTGAGACTCAGGACGCATGGCTGCGATGACGATCCCTGGGAGCCCGGCACCCGAACCGATGTCGGCGATGGTCCCCTTCTCGGGAAGGAACTGGACCACTGCTGCGGAGTTGAGGATGTGCCGCTCCCAGATCCGGGAGACCTCGCGCGGGCCGATCAGTCCTCGCAGCTCCCCTTGGTCGTGCAGCATGTCGGCGAATCGAGCGACAGGCGGGTACGCGTCGCCGAAGTACGCCCGTACCTCTGGAGAGTCGGCAAGTGTTTCACGTGAAACATCGCTCTCGACGGAGTCGCTCATCTCGTTGGTCATCTACTCCTCTTTCAGTGCTCAAGCCCCACGGAATGCAGGGCTCGGCCGAACAGCCCGGGGTCCATGGTGTCACGTCTCGCACGACTGCGGTGGGGCGCCCCACCGCGACGGGGAAGCCACCGGGATGTGGCCACAGAAGGCGGGCCGCGGCCCTGCGTCGACGCCGGTCGACGGCGGTTGACGGCGGTCGACGGCGGTCGACGGCGGTCGACGGCGGTCGACGGCGGTCGACGAGCGTTTCGACAGCGTCACACACCGCGCACGCAGATCTCTCGGCTGCGCCTCGTTGTCGGTGTCTAGAGCAAAGGGCCACCATCTGGCTCCGCGATGTGCAGTCGCCGCCCACGACGTGCCTCTCCCCACCGATCATCGGCCGGGTGCGTCCGAGGAGCGCGCCGCTCTGCCCTGCGTCCTCGCGGCACATGGGTTGACGCCCGTTCCCCCCGGGGCGCTAACTCCCCCGCCCGGCGCTCGACCTCGTCCGAGGCCCGCTGGGTGACGACTCCGGACTCCGGTGACGAACCCGAGCTCAGCGCTGCTCAGAACCTCGCGGCGAGCTGCAGCGATCCTAGTGACGCGACGTCGGCTGACGCGTCCGGGTCTCTGCTACGGCGACGGATCGCCTACCATCGCGTTCGACGCGGCGCACGCCCTCGGCCGACCCGCCGCGTCGCACCGTAGCCGCCGCGGCGCGTCGTACCTCTCAAGACACTCACTCACGCCATACGTACGAAGCCGCCCGGTGTTTCACGTGAAACACCGGGCGGCTTCGAGCGAGGATCAGTCGAGGTCAGGACTCCTCGGCGGGGCGGATCACGACGTAGCGCTCAGGATCGGTACCCCGGGAGTCGCTCGTGAGTCCAGCCGCAGCCACCACGTCGTGAACGACCTTGCGCTCGAACGCATTGAGGGGCTCCATCGAGAGCTCGGTACCCGACTCGCGGACCGTCGCGATCGCCGTCGTCGCGAGCTCCGTGAGCTCGACCTTGCGCTGCGCACGGAAGCCTGCGATGTCGAGCATCAGCCGGCTCCGCTCGCCTGTCCGTGCCTGGACCGCGAGCCGTGTGAGCTCCTGGAGGGCGTCGAGGACCTCGCCCTCCTTGCCCACCAGGTGTCGGAGTGACGCGGGCTCGTCGGCGACGATCTCCAGCGCCGCCCGGCCGTGGTCGATGTCGATGTCGATGTCACCGTCGAGGTCGGCGATGTCGAGGAACTCCTCGAGGTAGTCCGCTGCGACTTCGCCTTCCTCTTCGAGG
Organism: Oerskovia sp. NPDC057915; assembly: GCF_042887685.1. Taxonomy (NCBI): domain Bacteria; kingdom Bacillati; phylum Actinomycetota; class Actinomycetes; order Micrococcales; family Cellulomonadaceae; genus Oerskovia; species Oerskovia sp. NPDC057915. Next base: position 162,734 of record NZ_JBHVOS010000003.1, read on the forward strand.
CGAGTCATCTCGTCAGGGGCTTGGTCTTCGGCAGCGGGTGCGTCGGTCGACGACATGCTGGCTCCTTGGGGTCATGAGAACCCCGGGGTCTCGAAGGAACCTCGGCGCTCTCGGAACAGGACTGGGGGCTACTTCTTCGGCTGCTTCGGCTTCGGGGAGCCCTTGCCGGTCCCCTTGGCCGGGCCGTCGGTCTCGTCGTCGACCGGGGCATCGTTGACCTCGTCCGACGGAGCCGTCGTTCCGTTGATGACACGGGGCGCGCCGGGCCTCTGGCGGTCCTTGCGCTTGGGCTGCTGGCGCTGGCCACGGGGCTGCTCGATGACCGGAGCGGCCTCCTCGACGATGCCCTTGGCTGCCGCCTTGCGGGCCTTGCGCTCCTTCATCAGGCGCTCGGCCTCGGACCCCGGGGCGGGCATGCGCTTGATCGTGTAGAACTGCTGGCCCATCGACCAGAGGTTCGTCGTGGTCCAGTAGACGAGGACACCGACGGGGAAGTTCACGCCGGAGACCGCGAAGATGAAGGGGAAGACGTAGAGCATCATCTTCTGCGTCGACGCCATGGGGCCTTCGAGGGCCGACTTCGGCATGTTCTTCATGGTCAGCTGACGCTGCGTGAAGAAGGTCGTGGCGCACATCGCGACGATCAGGGCCCCGATGACGATCTTCGCCTGCATGTCGTCGGTCTTGAGGAAGATGTCCGAGAGGTGCGCGCCGAACAACGACGAGCTCTCGATGTCCTTGGCGACTGCCGCGTTGATCGGACCGATCGGGTCGAGCTCCCCGGTCGAGATCGGCACGAGCCCGTTGAGCACGCGGAACAGAGCGAAGAAGATGGGCGACTGCAGCAGGATCGGCAGGCAGGAGGCGAACGGGTTCGTCCCGTGCTTCTTGTAGAGCTCCATGGTCTCGCGGCTCATGGCCTCGCGGGACGCCGGGTCCGACTTGCCCTTGTACTTCTTCTGGATGGCCTGCATCTCGGGCTGCAGCATCTGCATGCCGCGCGAGGCCTTGATCTGCTTGAAGAACAGCGGGATCAGGAGGATACGGATGATGATCACGAGCCCGACGATCGAGAACACCCAACCGAGACCGGGGCCGTCGCCCATGCCCAGGAACACGAGTCCCTGGTGGCACAGGTACATGATCCACGCGACGACCCATTCGATCGGCTCGAGGAACTTGAAGAAGTCCATCCGTACTACTCCCTAACCTTCAACAAACTGGGTCCCGCCGACGTCGCCGGCAGGAGGACTAGTGCGAGTGCTTCCTTGCCTCGGGGACGTCGTCGACGCCACCTCTGCTCCAGGGGTTGCACCTCAGCAGCCGCCAGACGGCGAGTCGTACGCCTCGCAGCACACCGTGCCGTCGTATCGCGACGAGCGCGTACTGCGAGCACGAGGGGTAGTACTTGCAGGTCGGGCCGGTCATCGGTGAGATGACGCTCTGGTACGCCCTGATGAGCCCGACCAGCACGAGCAGCGGGATCCTTCGGACGAACCGCCACGAACGGGTGACCCAGCCTGGCGAGCCGATCCCTGCGTGATCGGCCTGGACGGTCGTGCTCATGCTTCAGCCGATCTGCGGTCCCACTGGGCGACCGCGCGCTTGATGCAGGACGCGAGGTCCTGGTCGAGCCGGGCGAAGTCGCTGTCGGAGGACGCGGGAAGGGCCCTCACGACCACTCGGGTCCGTGGCGGCAGCGCGTCCAGGTACGCCGAAGACGCGGCGCGCAAGCGCCGCTTCACCTTGTTCCGGTGCACGGCGTTGCCCACGGCCTTGGATACGACAAAACCGACCTGTGGTGGCTCGTCACCCCCAGGGTCTTGGGAGAGATGAACCACCACGGTCGATCGTCCCGCGCGCACGCCACGTCGCACCGCCCGTTCGAAATCTACGGAACGGCGCAAGCGGTGCGCCGCGGGTAGCACCTGCTGTCAGGCAGAGAGCTCGGCGCGGCCCTTGCGACGACGGGCTGCCAGGATGGCGCGGCCGGCGCGGGTGCGCATACGCAGCCGGAAACCGTGGGTCTTCGCACGGCGCCGGTTGTTCGGCTGGAAAGTCCGCTTGCTCACGAGGTACTCCAAGAACGTCGGGGAGGTACACCGTCTATGTCCTCGACGATGCAGTGCTACAGCTGGAAGGGATGCAGTTCTGCACCCCAGCCGCCCGTGTACCCGCCACGATCAGTCCGTGGATTCGCCCCCGTGAGGGCGCGCGAAAGTACCTGGAACGGCTGTATGACGTTACGCCGCGGACCCCCCTCGGGTCAAACCCGGGCTGCATCACACCGAGCCTGTCATGATATGTCGCTCAGCGGCCGGTACGTCTACTCTGATCCTGGTGCCGTCGGGCCCGGACGCGAGCGAGAGACGGTCGGTGGTCAGGTCACGGGCGCCGCAGCGGACCTTCCGACGACCGGCACGACAGGCGGTACGTCGCCGGCGGTGTCGGCCGTTGCCACTGCTCCCCACAGGTTGTGGAAAACTATGTGGATAACGGGTCCGCGTGGCACACTCCAGACTGATCCTGATCATCATGCAGCACCCGACGACGAAGGAATCACCTGGTGTCCAACCCCGACGAGAACATCACTGACGTCTGGGCTCAGACCATCGCCGTCCTCGAGGCCAGCCCCGACATGACGCCGCGGCAGATCGCCTTCATCAAGCTGGCCAAGCCGCTGGCCATCCTCGACGACACCGTGTTCATCGCCGTTCCTCACGAGCAGACCCGCACCTACCTGGAGACCCGGGTACGCGACGAGCTCGTCTCCGCGATGGCAGGGGCCCTCGGCCGGGACGTCCGGTTCGGGATCACCGTCGACCCCGAGCTCGCCGCCGAACCGCCGTCTCCCGCTGCACTGACCGCAAGCGTGCCCGAACCCGCCATGCCGGTCCGCGTCGAGCCCGAGCACGAGCGTGAGCGGATGCTCCCCGCGCCGGTCCCGCAGCGCCCGCACGCCGAACCGACCCGCCTCAACCCGAAGTACATCTTCGAGACGTTCGTGATCGGGTCCTCGAACCGGTTCGCCCACGCAGCCGCCGTGGCCGTCGCCGAGGCGCCGGCCAAGGCCTACAACCCGCTCTTCATCTACGGGCAGTCCGGGCTGGGCAAGACCCACCTGCTGCACGCGATCGGTCACTACGCGCACAACCTGTACCCCAACGTCCGGGTGCGCTACGTGAACTCCGAGGAGTTCACCAACGATTTCATCAACTCCATCGGAGAGGGCAAGGCCGGCGCGTTCCAGCGCCGCTACCGTGACGTCGACGTCCTCCTCATCGACGACATCCAGTTCCTGCAGGGCAAGGAACAGACGATGGAGGAGTTCTTCCACACCTTCAACGCGCTGCACAACGCCAACAAGCAGCTCGTCATCACGTCGGACCTGCCGCCGAAGCAGCTCAACGGCTTCGAGGACCGCCTGCGGAGCCGGTTCGAGTGGGGCCTCATCACCGACGTCCAGCCCCCGGACCTCGAGACCCGTATCGCGATCCTTCGCAAGAAGGCCGCGAGCGAACGCCTTGCCGTACCCACGGACGTGCTGTCCTATATCGGCTCGAAGATCTCGACGAACATCCGTGAGCTCGAGGGCGCACTCATCCGCGTCACGGCTTTCGCGAACCTGAACCGGCAGCAGGTCGACCTTGCCCTCGCCGAGATCGTCCTCAAGGACCTCATCACCGACGACGACGCCTCCGAGATCACTCCCGCGAGCGTCATCGCGCAGACGGCGGCGTACTTCGGGCTGACCATCGAGGACCTGTGCGGCAGCTCCCGATCACGTGTTCTCGTGACCGCGCGCCAGATCGCCATGTATCTGTGCCGAGAGCTCACCGACCTCTCCCTGCCCAAGATCGGCCAGCAGTTCGGCGGTCGCGACCACACGACGGTCATGCACGCGAACCGCAAGATCACCGAGCAGATGGCCGAGCGTCGCTCGACGTACAACCAGGTCACCGAGCTGACGAGCAGGATCAAGCAGCAGCACAGGGGTTGAGCCCTGGTCGTGCCACGGTGGGGTCGCCACGGGTGGGGTGCGTCGCTATGGGTGGGGTGCGTCGCCCTGGTGGGTGGGGACAGGATGCCCCGCGCTACCTTCCGCGCCCTCGTCACTCGGGCGCTCCCGCCATGCCCACCCACGAGCCGGGCCCCCTCGCCCACCCTTTGACGTCGCACCATGGGCGCTCCGTGGCGGGGCATCGGCATGCCGGCCCGAGGTGCCTTCGTCGACGCTCAGCAGGTCGTGCGCCGTGCATCCGATCGCCCCAGCGACCGCGGCGCGACTCCCCCGCTGTTCGGCATCGTCCACAGAGGCTGTTCACGCAGCCATGAGTGCTGTCCGATCGAGCGGCAGGGCGGGAGGACCGGGTCACGCCCGGCTTCCGACCCCGGTCAAGGGGTCCGCTGTCCCCAAGCGTCGGAGCCTGTCCCCAAGCGTCGGAGCCCGCTCTGCCGTTTATGCACCTTAAGCGGCTTTCCTGTGGATGAATTCCGTCGCCGTGTCGAGCTTTGTGCACAGAGGCCCGACGACGGCGCTCGTCCTCCGATCTGACGTCTCTCCACAGTCCTGTGGATGCACAGGCGGTTCACGCCCATGTGTACAAGTACCGGTGGACATCCACTTGTCCCCACAGTTGTCCACAGGGCCTGGGGGTATGTCCACCGCTGGCCGACGGCCGTCCCCAGATGCGCAGCTCTGCGTCCCCAACGGCCTGTGTACAGGGCACTCTGTGCTGTGTACAGATCAATCGGCAGCCAGCACGCCCCACAAGGTTGTGCACCTACCTGTGGATAACTGTGGACGAAGGGGCACTTCGTGTGGACAGAGGAGGTCCTGTCGGTGGACGGCCATCTGTGGACAACTCGTCGTCAACAGTGCCTGCGATTTACCCACAGGCCCGTACCCACTTCGTCCACACGCAGAATCAGCCTCTGACCTGCGGGAAGACCCGTTTTCCACACTTTGCACAGCACCGATGACTACGACGAATGATCTCTAAGCAGGAAAAATCCACACGCCTTCATCTGGTCCCGCGCCGTTCGAGCTGCCCCAACTCGCGCCTGTGACCGCGGTCACAGAGAGCCCAGGAGTCGAGCAGGAACGAGAGAGCATCCACGATGATCCACAGAGCGTGCCAGAGGTACCGGGCAGTGCCTGGTCTCGCGTAGGGTTCATGCGGGCACGACGACCCGTACAGGTCTCGTCCTCCCCGACGGTGAGGAGGACGACGCGAGGAACCGCGACGTGTGGTCTTCATTCACCAGCGAACTCACCCCTGTGTACCGCGCGGTCGGGTGCCTGACATGTGAAGATCGATCCATGGACGAGAGGGTGTGGGATGAAGTTCCGGGTTGAGCGTGATGTCCTGGCCGACGCAGTGACCTGGACGGCCCGTACGTTGCCGACGCGGCCTCCGGCTCCCGTTCTTGCCGGGGTGCGCATCGAGGCCGACGCCGTCGGGACGATCGGGCTGTCGAGCTTCGACTACGAGGTCTCCGCGCGCTCGGAGATCCCTGCCGAGGTCGTCGAGCCCGGTACCGTCCTCGTCTCCGGCCGCCTTCTCGCGGAGATCTCGCGCGCGCTGCCTGCCAAGCCGGTGGACTTCGCGGTCGAGGGCAACAAGGTGATCGTCACGTGCGGCGCGAGCCGGTTCACGCTGCTCACGATGCCGGTCGAGGACTACCCCGCGCTGCCCGCGATGCCGGAGCTCTCGGGCACGGTCTCGGGAGACGAGCTGACGCACGCGGTCGCCCAGGTGACGGTGGCTGCGAGCCGCGACGACACGCTGCCCCTGCTGACGGGCGTACGCATGGAGATCGACGGTGAGCGCATCACGCTGCTCGCGACGGACCGTTACCGTCTCGCCCTGCGCGAGCTCACGTGGACCCCGTCCTCGCCCGACTTCAACGCGGTCGCCCTCGTCCGTGCGCGGACCCTCAACGACGTCGCGAAGTCCTTGGGCAGCTCGGGCCTGGTGAACGTGGGTCTCACGGCCGGCACGGGCGTCGACCTCATCGGTTTCGAGGCGGGCGGCCGCCACACGACGTCCCAGCTCGTGGACGGCGACTACCCCGCGGTCCGTCGTCTCTTCCCCGACGAGACCCCGATCCACGCGGTCATGGCGACCGCTCCGCTCATCGACGCGGCCAAGCGCGTCTCGCTCGTCGCGGAGCGCAACACCCCGATCCGCCTGTCGTTCACGGACGGTCAGGTCGTGCTCGACGCCGGCCAGGGGGACGACGCGCAGGCGTCCGAGGCCCTCGAGGCAGTCCTGGTGGGCGAGGAGATCTCGGTCGCGTTCAACCCGCAGTTCCTGCTCGACGGTCTGGGGGCGCTGGGGACGGACTTCGTCCGCCTGAGCTTCACGCACCCCAACAAGCCGGTCGAGTTCACCGGTCAGGAGTCGCTGGACGGCGAGGACTCGTCGCACTACCGCTACCTGCTGGTCCCCATCCGCTTCGCGAGCTGACGGCGGCGACGCCGCGCGAGGCTCGAGCTCAACGGTACGGAGGCACACGATGGTCACCCACATCGGTCTGGTCGGACTCGGCAAGATGGGCGCGAACATGCGCGCCCGTCTGCGCGCCGGGGGGATCGAGGTCACCGGGTTCGACCGGAACCCCGAGGTCTCGGACGTCGCCTCGCTCGCAGAGCTGGTCGCCGCCCTGCCCCCCGGGCGGCGGTTCGTGTGGGTCATGGTCCCGTCGGGGCCGATCACGCGCGGTGTCGTGACCGAGCTCGCCGGGCTGCTGTCGGCGGGCGACGTCGTCATCGAGGGCGGGAACTCCCACTTCTCGGACGACGCCGTGCACGCCGCGGAGCTCGCTCCCCTGGGCATCGGCTACCTGGACGTCGGTGTCTCCGGCGGCGTCTGGGGCCTCGAGAACGGCTACGGCCTCATGGTGGGTGGCGACGCCGCGCTCGTCGAGGCCGCGATGCCCGTCTTCGACGCGCTGCGCCCCGAGGGGCCGCGCGAGGAGGGCTTCGTGCACGCCGGGGCCGTGGGTGCCGGGCACTACGCGAAGATGGTGCACAACGGCATCGAGTACGGCCTGATGCAGGCCTACGCAGAGGGTTACGAGCTGCTCGAGGCCAAGGACATCGTGACGGACGTCCCCGGCACGCTCAAGGCCTGGACCCGCGGGACGGTCGTCCGCTCGTGGCTCCTGGACCTGCTCGTCAAGGCGCTCGAGGAGGACCCGGAGCTCGGCGAGATCAGCGACTGGGTCGAGGACTCGGGCGAGGGGCGCTGGACCGTGGACGAGGCGATCGACAGCGCGGTGCCGCTCCCCGTGATCTCGGCCGCGCTCTTCGCGCGCTTCGCGTCGCGCCAGGGTGCGTCGCCGGCGATGAAGGCCGTCGCCGCGCTGCGGCAGCAGTTCGGTGGGCACGCCGTGAAGCCTGCCGGCGGTTCCTGAGGGCGGACGTGCTCCCTGCCCGACGACGTCGCTCGCCCGGTAGGTCGACGTACCGGGGAGGCCGCACACTGGTAGGCGTCGTCCGGTGCGTCTCTCCACAAACCGTCCACGTGGTGTGGACGGTCCGCCCCGGAACGATGAACCCCACGACCTGTTCGACCCGACGCCGTAGGACCTGATGTACATCTCCCACCTCTCGCTCGCGGACTTCCGCTCGTACACGTCGGTCGACGTCGAGCTCGAGCCCGGTGTGAACGCCTTCGTCGGACCGAACGGCCAGGGCAAGACGAACCTGGTCGAGGCGATCGGCTACGTCGCGACCCTGGGCAGCCACCGTGTGCCGTCGGACGCGGCGCTCGTGCGTGCGGGGGCCTCACGGGCCGTGGTCCGGGCACGGATCGTCCGGGGTGACCGGGCGAGCACGGTCGAGATCGAGATCGCGGCCGGCAAGGCCAACCGTGCACGGATCAACCGTGCGCCGGCCGGCAAGCCGCGAGACGTCCTGGGGATCGCACGGACCGTGCTGTTCGCGCCCGAGGACCTGGCGCTCGTCAAGGGGGACCCGGACGGTCGTCGCCGTTTCCTCGACCAGCTCGCGGTGCTCCTGGTGCCGCGGTTCGCGGGGGTCCTCTCGGACTACGACCGGGTCCTGCGGCAGCGCAGCGCGCTCCTCAAGTCGGCCGGGGGCGCGATGCGGGCTTCGCGCTCGTCGACCCCGGACCTGCGCACGCTCGACGTGTGGGACGCGAAGCTGGCCGCGACGGGGGCCGAGATCGTCGCGCTGCGTCTCCAGCTCGTCGCGGCCCTCGAGCCGTACGCCGCGGCGGCCTACGAGCAGGTGAGCTCGGGCCAGGGCGAGGCGCACATCGCCTACCGCTCCTCGGTGGCTGCCGCGCTCGAGGACGCGCGCGACGGCGTCGGGCAGGAGGCCGGGCCGCAGACCGTCGAGGTGCTTGAGGCCCAGCTCCTCGAGGCCATGACCTCCTTGCGGAGCAAGGAGATCGAGCGCGGGGTGTGCCTCGTGGGGCCGCACCGGGACGACCTCGTCCTGACCCTGGGCGGCCTGCCCGCCAAGGGGTACGCGAGCCACGGCGAGTCGTGGTCGTTCGCGCTCGCGCTGCGCCTGGCGTCGTACCGGCTCCTCACGGACGGGGCGCCGGAAGCGGCCGGCTCGCTCCTGTGGTCGCCGGACTGGGGGCCCGACGGCGAGCCCGTCCTCCTGCTCGACGACGTCTTCGCCGAGCTCGACGTGCGTCGCCGCGACCGGCTCGCGGAGCTCGTGGCCGGCGCCAACCAGGTGATCATCACGGCGGCCGTGCCGGAGGACGTGCCGCGACAGCTCTCGGGGCTGCGGCTCGACGTGCTCGACGGCATGGTGACCAGGCGTGCGTGACTTCCCGGGCGAGGACGGCTCGGCCCGCGAGGACGACGACGAGGCCGCCCGTCCCGCGGGGCTGCCGGTCGGTGAGGTCGTGGACCTGACCCCTCCTGCACAGGTCGCGCGCGAGGCCCTCAACCGTGCTCGTGCGGCCGCTCGTGCGAAGGGCATCCGCCCGGGGCAGCCGTCGCGCCGCGTCCTGGCGGACCCTCCGCCGTCCACAGGGGCGCGTCCTGGTGGTCGGGACCCGCAGACGTTCGGTGCGGTCGTGCAACGCCTGCTGCACGAGCGCGGATGGGTCCAGGACGTGTCGGTCGGCGGGGTGATCGGACGGTGGCGCGAGGTCGTGGGCGACCAGGTCGCCGACCACTGCGAGCCCGAGACCTTCGAGGACAAGGTGCTCGTGGTGCGTGCGGACTCGACCGCGTGGGCCACCCAGGTGCGCCTGCTGACGCCCCGGCTGCTCGAACGTCTCGCGCAGGAGGTCGGTGAGGGCGTCGTCGAGTCGGTGACCGTGCTGGGCCCGTCGGGACCCAGCTTCCGGCGTGGCCCGAAGTCCGTCCGGGGTCGCGGACCGCGCGACACCTTCGGCTGATCGGATGCCCGATTAGCCCTGGTATGTCCGTCCGGGTGCGGCGCCGGCCACCGTTGCCGGCGCGCAGATCCACCACCCTGTGGAGAACCTTGTGGAGAACTTGCCCGGAGGGGCTCAGAATCCGCTGTTTCGGCCACCTCCCAGGTAGAATGGAGAGGTCATTCCGGGTACCTCCGCGAGCACCGTCTGGTGCACTGCGCGAGCCGGAACCGATGAGCCGTGCAGCGATCCTCCCCAGCGGGTGAACCTGTCGCGTGCATGATGACGAGGAGCGCTTCCGCCCGTGGCAGACCACACAGACAACGTCCCATCCAGCCTGCCTCCGGAGAGTGGTGAGGGGCCGGGCACGGACCGGGATCCCTCTGGCGGCACGTACGACGCGAGCAACATCACCGTCCTCGAAGGGCTCGAGGCCGTCCGCAAGCGGCCCGGCATGTACATCGGGTCGACCGGTGAGCGCGGGCTCCACCACCTCGTGTACGAGGTTGTGGACAACTCTGTGGACGAAGCCCTCGCGGGGTACGCCGACACGATCGACGTGACACTTCTGGCCGACGGAGGTGTACGAGTCACGGACAACGGCCGTGGCATCCCCGTCGCGATCCACCCGACCGAGGGAAAGCCGACCGTCGAGGTCGTCATGACGATCCTCCACGCCGGCGGGAAGTTCGGCGGCGGCGGCTACGCGGTCTCGGGCGGTCTGCACGGCGTGGGCATCTCCGTCGTGAACGCCCTGTCGCGCAAGGTCCAGACCGTCGTCAAGCGTGACGGCTACACCTGGAGCCAGAACTTCAAGGACGGCGGCAAGACCGACGGTCCCCTCGTCCAGGGCGAGGCCACCACGGAGACGGGCACGACCCAGACGTTCTGGGCCGACCCGGAGATCTTCGAGACGACCGAGTTCGACTTCGAGACGCTGCGCTCGCGCTTCCAGCAGATGGCCTTCCTCAACAAGGGCCTGCGCATCACCCTGACGGACGAGCGCCGCCAGTTCCTCGACACCGACGACGAGGTCACGGGGCAGGTCACCGACCCCGCCGAGGACCTCGTGGCGGCCCCCGAGGGCGAGAGCGAGTTCAAGCCTCGCGTCGTGTCGTACAAGTACGACGGCGGCCTCGTCGACTACGTCAAGCACCTCAACGCGGCCAAGAAGGTCGAGCTGATCCACGACGAGATCATCGACTTCGAGTCCGAGGACAAGGAGAAGCGCATCTCGGTCGAGATCGCGCTCCAGTGGACCGGTTCCTACTCGGAGTCCGTGCACACCTACGCGAACACGATCGCGACGACCGAGGGTGGCACGCACGAGGAAGGGTTCCGTGCGGCGATGACCTCGCTGGTCAACGAGTACGCGCGGGCCAAGACGATCATCAAGGAGAAGGACGACAACCTCACGGGTGACGACATCCGCGAGGGTCTCACCGCGGTCCTGTCGATCAAGCTCGGCGAGCCCCAGTTCGAGGGCCAGACGAAGACCAAGCTCGGCAACACCGAGGCCAAGTCGTTCGTCCAGCGCGTGGTCCGGGCGCAGCTCACGGACTGGTTCGACTCGCACCCGACCGAGGCGCGCGACATCATCCGCAAGGCGATCCAGGCCTCGCAGGCACGGCTCGCGGCCCGCAAGGCGCGCGAGGCGACCCGCCGCAAGGGCCTGCTCGAGTCCGGCGGCATGCCGGGCAAGCTCAAGGACTGCCAGTCGAACCGTCCGGAGGAGTGCGAGGTCTTCATCGTCGAGGGCGACTCGGCAGGTGGCTCGGCGGTCCGTGGGCGCAACCCGCACAACCAGGCGATCCTCCCGCTGCGCGGGAAGATCCTCAACGTCGAGCGTGCCCGCCTCGACCGGGCCCTGGGCAACAACGAGGTCCAGGCCCTCATCACGGCGTTCGGCACGGGCATCGGCGAGGACTTCGACATCGCCAAGCTGAGATATCACAAGATCGTCCTGATGGCCGACGCCGACGTCGACGGCCAGCACATCTGCACGCTGCTGCTGACGCTGCTCTTCCGGTACATGCGCCCGCTCATCGAGCACGGCCACGTGTATCTCGCGCAGCCGCCGCTGTACCGCCTCAAGTGGTCCAACGCGCCGCACGACTACGTGTACTCCGACCGCGAGCGTGACGCGTTCCTGCTCGCCGGCCAGGCCGAGGGCAAGCGCATCCCCAAGGAGAACGGGATCCAGCGCTACAAGGGTCTCGGCGAGATGGACTACTCGGAGCTGTGGGACACGACCATGGATCCCGAGCACCGCACGCTCAACCAGGTCACGCTCGACGACGCCGCTGCCGCGGACGAGATCTTCTCGGTCCTCATGGGCGAGGACGTCGAGTCGCGACGCAACTTCATCCAGCGCAACGCCAAGGACGTGAGGTTCCTGGACATCTAGCGGGGACGTGGTCCGGGGCCGCACGGCGGTCGGGTCGTCGACCCGGCCGCCTGCCACGGCCCGGACCAGGCCCCGGCCCAGGCACGGAACCCGACCAGCCCGGCAGGGCTGCACGGCTCGGGGGCTCCGCCCCGACGGCGGCGAACGGACCACCGGCTCCGTGCCACGACGCAGCTTCACCACCCAGCAGGACCACGACAGGACGAGGTAGACGACGGTGACGGACGAGACTCCCGAGCAGGACGAGAACCAGGGAACCCTCCCCGGTGACGGGACCGAGGCAGCGCTGGGAGCGGACGGCACGGTCGCCGTGCACCACGGCCGGATCGAGCAGGTGGACCTGCAGCTCGAGATGCAGCGCTCGTACCTCGACTACGCGATGAGCGTCATCGTGGGGCGCGCGCTCCCGGACGTGCGCGACGGGCTCAAGCCCGTGCACCGCCGCGTGCTCTACGCGATGTACGACGGCGGCTACCGCCCAGACCGCGCGTTCTCCAAGTGCAGCCGCGTCGTCGGCGACGTCATGGGAAAGTTCCACCCGCACGGTGACACGGCCATCTACGACGCGCTCGTGCGCCTCGTGCAGGACTGGTCGCTGCGCTACCCGCTGGTCGCGGGGCAGGGGAACTTCGGCTCCCCCGGCAACGACCCCGCGGCGGCCCCGCGGTACACCGAGTGCCGCATGGCCCCGCTGGCCATGGAGATGGTGCGGGACATCGACAAGGAGACCGTCGACTTCCAGGACAACTACGACGGTCGCACCCAGGAGCCCGTGGTCCTGCCCGCGCGCTTCCCGAACCTGCTGGTCAACGGGTCGGCCGGCATCGCGGTCGGCATGGCCACGAACATCCCGCCGCACAACCTGCGCGAGGTCGCCGACGGCGTGAAGTGGCACCTGGCGCACCCCGAGGCCTCCAAGGAGGAGCTGCTCGAGGTCCTGCTCACCAAGATCAAGGGCCCCGACTTCCCCACGGGCGCGACGATCCTGGGCCACAAGGGCATCGAGGAGGCGTACCGCACCGGCCGCGGCTCCATCACGATGCGCGCGGTCGTCAACGTCGAGGAGATCCAGAACCGGATCTGCCTCGTCGTCACCGAGCTCCCCTACCAGGTCAACCCGGACAACCTGGCGCTGCGCATCGCGGACCTGGTCAAGGACGGCAAGGTGCAGGGCATCGCGGACATCCGCGACGAGACGTCAGGTCGTACCGGCCAGCGCCTGGTCATCGTGCTCAAGCGTGACGCGGTCGCCAAGGTCGTCCTGAACAACCTCTACAAGCACACCTCGCTCCAGGAGAACTTCGGGGCGAACATGCTCGCGCTCGTCGACGGCGTGCCCCGCACGCTGAGCATCGACGCGTTCGTGCGCCACTGGACGACGCACCAGATGGACGTCGTCGTGCGGCGTGCGCGCTTCGAGCTGCGCGCCAAGGAGGAGCGCGCCCACATCGTGCGCGGCTACCTCAAGGCGCTCGACGCGCTCGACGAGGTCATCGCGCTCATCCGCGCGTCGGCCACGGTCGAGGACGCACGCGAGGGCCTCATGGCCCTGCTCGAGGTCGACGAGATCCAGGCCCGCGCGATCCTGACCCTGCAGCTGCGCGCGCTCGCCGCGATGGAGCGTCAGAAGCTCATCGACGAGTACGCCGAGCTCGAGGCAGCGATCAAGGACCTCAACGACGTCCTGGCCCGCCCGGAGCGTCAGCGTCAGATCGTGGGCGACGAGCTCGAGGAGATCGTCTCGCGCTACGGCGACGAGCGCCGGACCACGATCCTCCCCTACGACGGCGACGTCTCGATCGAGGACCTCATCGCCGAGGAGGAGGTCGTCGTCACGATCACGCGCGGCGGCTACGCCAAGCGCACGCGCAGCGACAACTACCGCCAGCAGAAGCGTGGCGGCAAGGGCGTGCGTGGCACCCAGCTGCGCGAGGACGACATCGTCGACCACTTCTTCGTCACGACGACGCACCACTGGCTCCTGTTCTTCACGAACCTGGGCAGGGTGTACCGGGCCAAGGCGTACGAGCTGCCCGAGGGCGGCCGCGACGCCAAGGGCCAGCACGTCGCGAACCTGCTCGCGTTCCAGCCCGGCGAGAAGATCGCGCAGGTCCTCGACCTGCGCGACTACGACGCCGCCGAGTACCTGGTCCTCGCGACCCGCCGCGGTCTGGTCAAGAAGACGCGTCTGTCGGAGTACAACTCCCCGCGCTCGGGCGGCCTCATCGCGATCAACCTGCGCGAGGACGAGGACGGCAACACCGACGAGCTGGTCTCGGCCCGCCTCGTGGACGCCACGGACGACCTGATCCTGGTCTCGCGCAAGGGGCAGTCCATCCGCTTCACGGCCGACGACGACGCGATGCGCCCGCTCGGCCGCTCGACGTCGGGCGTCACCGGGATGAAGTTCCGCGAGGAGGACGACCTCCTCGCCATGGACGTCGTCCGCGACGACGCCTTCCTGTTCACGGTCACCGAGGGCGGCATCGCCAAGCGGACTCAGCTCACCGAGGACAACTACCGCGTCCAGGGCCGCAACGGCTTCGGCATCAAGGTGGCGAACCTTCCCGAGCGCAACGGCGACCTGGTCGGGGCGCTCGTCGTGGACGACGACGACGAGGTGCTCGTCATCATGGAGCGCGGCAAGATCGTGCGGTCCTCGGTCGACGAGGTGAAGCCCACGGGCCGTACGTCGCAGGGGGTCATCTTCGCCAAGCCGGACAAGAACGACAAGATCATCGCCGTTGCCCGTAATGTCGAACGTCGGCTGGGGGAGGATCGGGATACCGTGGACGAGGACGCGTCCGAGCAGGGGCAGTCCGAGGTCGCCTCTCCCGCCAGCAACACCGGGCAGGAGGCTTCGTCGGAAGCGACCCCCGGAGCCACCGAGGATGGTAGATGAGCAGCGAGAAGAAGTCCCCGCCGACGATCGTGCCGAAGGCGGTGCAGCCACGCCCTGACGAGGTGACGAGCACCGCGACCCGCCCACCGGCGAGCAACGGCACCGCACGGACCGCAGGGGGCGGGACGACCAACGGTGCGCAGAACGGGGCGAGCGCCCCGGTACCGCCGCCTCCTCCGGCGACGGGAGCGACGCCGTCGGGCTCGACGCCCGCGAGCGAGAAGCCCGTCCCGCCGCCGCCACCGGCCGCGGGCGGTCCTACCGCCCGGTCCGGTGCGTTGAAGGCGGCTGCCGCCGCCATGGCGACCGCCAAGGCCGCCGCCAAGAAGCTGGCCGAGCCCTCACCGGCGCCCGCGCCCGCGAAGCAGAGCGAGAAGTCTTCCGACGAGATCGACGACCGAACGGTGCCACGCGTGAACAAGACCCCGACGAGCGCAGGTACAGCCCCTGCGGGCGGTACCCAGGAGGTGCCCGCCATGCACTACACCGCGGCGGGCTTCAGCGGGACGGCGAGCCCGGTCACGGGTGCCACGCCCGTGGCTGCGGCCGCGGCGCAGGCGGGGCAGGTTCCGCGCCCGGCGCAGCCGGCGACGGGGGCGACGCCCGCGGCGCGTCCGGCCGACGGCCCTCGCCGGGTACGGCTCGCGATCTCGCGCGTCGACCCGTGGTCGGTCATGAAGCTGTCGTTCCTGCTCGCCGTCGCGATCGGGATCATGACGGTCGTCGCGACCGCGGTCCTGTGGACCGTGCTCGACGGCATGGGCGTCTTCACGGAGACCGACGCGCTCATCCGCAGCATCGTCGGTCAGGAGTCCAAGGTCGACGTGCTCCAGTTCGTGGAGTTCAACCGGGTGGTCGCGCTGTCGACCCTGATCGCGATCGTGAACATGGTGCTCATCACAGCGCTGTCCACGATCATGGCGTTCATCTACAACATCGTCGCGGCGATGGTGGGCGGAATCCACCTCACCCTGACGGACGACTAGGACATAGCACCCCATACCGGGACGTCGTCCGAGGGCCCTGGGCCTGCTTCGGAGCACGTCGGACGATGTCCCGGTTTGGGCGCACCCCGAGAAGTGCGGTAGTCTCAAGCGCTGCCGCAGCACAGCAAGGGCCTATAGCTCAGACGGTTAGAGCGCTTCCCTGATAAGGAAGAGGTCAGAGGTTCAAGTCCTCTTAGGCCCACTGCAGGAAACCCACCCGAGGGGGAACGTCATGAAGAAGTTCTTCGTACTGCTGCTCGTTGCCGGCGCCGGATTCTTGATCTGGCGCAAGGTGTCCGAGGACAACAACGAGCGCGATCTCTGGGCAGAGGTCACCGACACCTTCGAGTGACGGTCTCTGCGAGGTAGTTCCGCACGATCTGGGGCCATGGCGCAATTGGTAGCGCACCTGCTTTGCAAGCAGGGGGTTAGGGGTTCGAGTCCCCTTGGCTCCACAGAGTGAACAGGCCGTCGGCCGGGTGTCAGACCCGGTGGGCGGCCTTTCGCGTTCCCGCACCACGCGACGGCCTCGGGCGGCCCCCGTCGTCCGTGCCTCGAACGCAGAGAGCCCCGACCGGCACTGCCGGTCGGGGCTCTCGGGTGCTGCGAGGTGGACTCAGGCGGTCGGCTTCTTGCCGTCGGTCGTGGCGTCGCCCTCGTCGCCCGACGGCGCCGCGTCCTTCGAACGGGAGGTCGCCTTGCGTGTGGCCTCCTTGGCGTCGCTCACGGCCTCCTGGACCTTCCCGGTGATCTTCTCGCCCGCGTCCGTGACGGCCTCCTGGACCTTCCCGCCCGTCTCCCGTCCCTTGGCGACGGCGGCACCGGCGGCCTCACCGACGGCCTCGGCGGCGTTGTTGACGGCCGCGCGCGCGTCCTCGAAGCTCGAGGCCGGGACCTGGTCCCAGGGCTCTGCCCAGGGGTCGGTCGTCGGCTGCGCCCGGCGCCACAGGACGTAGGCGCCGCCGGCGGCAGTGACCCCACCGACGACCCACCAGAGGGTCTTGCTCTTCTTCTGGGGGTCGGCCTTCTCCGCGGCGGCGGTGATCTTGGCGGGAGCGGCCTTGGCGGCCTTCTTGGCGGACGCAGCCGTGGCGTCGAGGTGCTTCTTGGCTGCCTTGGCCGCCTTCTTCGTCGCCTTGCGGGACAGCTGCTCGGCGGACGCCGCCGACGCGACCGTTGCTGCTGCCGCCGCCTCGGCGTTGCGCGAGGCCGCCTCGGCGGCTGCTGCCGCGGCGGCGTTGAAGCTCGCGACGATCTTGGGCAGGACCTCCTCGACCAGTTTGTCGTGGGCCGTGTCGATCGCCGGGCTGGCCTTCTCCGCGGCCTTCTCCACGCGCGGGGCCGCTGCCTGGAGGCTGTCCTGCCACGCCTTCTCGAGGCGAGGCGTGAGCCACTCGACGAAGGCCTCGACCTTGGGCTGGCCCCATTCCTTGGCCTGGTCCGCGAGCTGGGCTGCTGTCGTCTGCGCCTTGGTGCCTGCGTCTCCGACGAGCGCGGCGACCTCGGCTGCCTGATCCTTGATCTTCTCGGAGTCGATCGACGAGATCGTGTCGTTCACGACTCGGGCGGAACGGCGGGTGCGGTCGGACATGGAGCCTCCTGTGTTCGCTGTGCTGGTGATGCTCGCTGGGACTCCACTCTGCCACCGTGCCAGGGGACCCGCGAGACAAGCGCGCCGAGGCGTTCGACACCAGTCGGGCGGCTGGCCGGGGGCACAGGCCGTCGTGTGAGAATGAGGGCATGTTCGCAACCCTCCACACCACTGCTGGTGACATCCGCATCGAGCTCCTGCCGAACCACGCGCCCAAGACGGTGGCGAACTTCACCGGTCTGGCGAAGGGCACCACGACGTGGACGGATCCCCGTACGGGCGCCGAGAGCAACGCGCCGTTCTACGACGGGCTGATCTTCCACCGCGTGATCCAGGACTTCATGATCCAGGGCGGGTGCCCCCTGGGCACCGGGACCGGTGGTCCTGGCTACACGTTCAACGACGAGATCCACCCCGAGCTCCAGTTCGACCGCCCGTACCTGCTGGCCATGGCCAACGCCGGGTCGCGTCGCAACCCGGTCTCGGGCGAGGTCGAGGGCACCAACGGGTCGCAGTTCTTCATCTCGACGATCCCCACGCCGTGGCTCAACGGCAAGCACACCATCTTCGGCGAGGTCGCGGACGACGAGTCGCGTGCCGTGGTCGACGCGATCAACACGACGCGGACGCGCCCGGGTGACCGCCCGGTCGACGACATCGTCATCAGCTCGGTCACCATCGAGGACTGACCATCTCCGTCCCCGCCTTCGGGACACCGGAGCCGGCCCAGCCGGCTCCGGTGTGTCCCCGACACCCCGACCGAGTCTCCTACGTCCGCTGCCAGCGCTGCGGGCGTCCGGCCTGTCCCGAGTGCCAGCGGCCCGCCGCCGTCGGGGTGCAGTGCGTGGACTGTGTGCGGGAGCAGGCACGCAGCGCTCCGCGGACCCAGACCGTGCTGGGCGGCACGGTCCGTGGCGGGAGGCCCGTCGTCACGCTGACGATCATCGCCCTGTGCATCGGCAGCTGGTTGCTCCAGCTCGCGACGGGCGGCGAGTGGACCCAGCAGCTGGCCTTCGCACCCTTCATCGGCGAGGTCGAGCCCTACCGCTTCCTCACCGCCGCGTTCCTCCACTCCACAGGTGTCTTCCACATCCTGTTCAACATGTACGCGCTGTGGATCACGGGGCCGTTCCTCGAGCAGATGCTCGGGCGGGTGCGGTTCGTCGCGCTGTACGTGCTCGCGGCGCTCGGCGGGTCCGTCGGGGTCCTGCTCCTGGCCGACCCGGCGACGCAGAGCTGGTACACGGCGGTCGTGGGCGCGTCGGGCGCGGTCTTCGGGCTCTTCGGAGCGATCCTGCTCGTCCTGCGACGCCTCGGGCGCAACGCGACCCAGATCCTCGTCCTGATCGGGATCAACGTCGCGATCGGCTTCATCCCGGGCACCAACATCGCGTGGCAGGCGCACCTGGGTGGGCTCGCCGTCGGGCTGATCCTCGGGGCGGGCTACGCCTATGCGCCCAAGACGCGTCGTACGGCGTGGAGCGTGGGTGTGACCGTTCTCGTCGCGGTCGTCCTGGTGGCGCTCACGGTGCTCAAGTACTCGTCGGTCGCCCCGGGATACGTGGCGTTCTGAACCGACTATCCGACCTCGAATAGTTATCCACAGACTTACTCACACCTGTGGAACTACACCTGTGTAGTTATCCACAGGCCCTGTCGGGAAGCGTCTTGGGAGCGTCGAACGAGCACAGGGTGGGTCCGCAGCACTGCGGACCCACCCTGCACCTCGACCGACGGCGGGCGACGAGCGCCTCCGGTCGGCTACTTCCAACGTGTCGTGAGGACGAAGCCCGCGATGATGAGCGAGAACCCGATCGCCAGGTTCCACTGGTTGATCGCCGGGATCGGCAGCCCCAACCCGTTGCTGGTGAGGTAGAAGATGACGATCCAGGCCAGACCCAGCAGCATCAGGGAGAGCATGGTCGGGACGAGCCAGCGGGGGTTGCCCGTGTCAGGCTTCTTCACCTGCGGGGCCTTCACCTTGACTGGCTTCTTGCGAGACTTCGACTCGGGCACGAGAGCTGGCTCCTGTCCTCGGTATGCGTGGTCCTGGCACGGGAGCCGTGCAGGAGCTGTGTCGGGTGGGACGAAGCGGCGCTGCGCGACGTCGTGAACGGCAACGCCATTCGACGTCTAGCGTAGTGGGCGGACACAATGGCCGTGTGCACGGTGACCGGAGGGGAGTCAGGGAATGAGCCAGGACGACCGGAGCCTCGACGCGCCCCGACGCGACGGCCAGGACGACGGCAGGCCGGAGTCGTCCGCAGACCGTGACGCTCCCGCGGCGACCACCCCCCCGATCTCCCGTGGACGACGCATCCGCTCGGGCGTCACGGTCCTCCTGGTGCTCGCGCTGTCCGGGCTCATGTTCACGGCGAGCGCCAAGCTCGCCCGCAACCAGGACGGGCGCCACCCCCAGAACCTGACCGACCTCGTGCAGAACGAGGAGCGCCGCGTCGAGACCATGACCGGGCAGGTCGTCGACCTCGAGGCCGAGGTGACGGCCCTGGCCCAGGACCTCGCTCCGGCAGAGCTGACCTCCCCCGAGGTGGCCGTGAACACGGGCATCGTGGCCGGCTCGGTGCCCGTCACCGGACCCGGCCTCAGCGTGACCCTCGACGACGCCCCGCCCACCCATCAGTCCCGGAGCGCCAACGTCGACGACCTGGTCGTCCACCAGCAGGACCTGCAGGAGGTCATCAACGCCCTCTGGGCCGGCGGTGCCGAGGCCATGACCCTCCAGGGCCAGCGCGTGACCCCGACCACCGCGTTCCGCTGCGTCGGCAACGTGCTCAACCTGCACGGACGTGTCTTCTCGCCGCCGTACGTCGTCTCGGCCATCGGGGACGCCTCGGCGCTCCAGGCCTCGCTCGACCGTTCGCCCGCGATCGGCATCTACCAGGAGTACGTCGACGCGTACGGGCTCGGGTGGAAGGTCGAGAAGTCGTCCTCGATGGACATCCCCGCCTTCGAGGGCGCCACCGACCTGCGGTACGCGCGCGTGCCGGGCACGAAGGACCAGGCGTGACGGCGTCGTCGGGCCCCGTGCGCCACGTCCGACCCGAGCCCGGCAACCGCCCTCGCGCGCGCCGCGGCGCCGCGTCGACCGTCGCCGGGATCCTCGGCGAGGTCCTCATCACCGTGGGCGTCCTCCTCGGGCTGTTCGTCGTCTGGCAGCTCTGGTGGACCGACGTCCAAGGAGCCCGCGAGCAGGCCGAGGTCCTGCAGAGCATGGGCTGGGAGGTTCCCTCGGACGAGGCCGTCGACGTCCGGCGTGACGAACCGCCGGTCGCCGAGCAGCCCGCCGTCGGCGACGTGTTCGGACAGCTCTTCGTCCCGCGCTGGGACGACGCGGTCATCCCCCTCGCGCAGGGGACGGACAAGCGCACGATCCTCGACAAGGCGATGGCCGGCCACTACCCCGAGACGGCCATGCCGGGAGCCGTGGGCAACTTCTCGCTCGCCGCGCACCGCATGACGTACGGCGCACCCTTCCATCGCGTCGAGGAGCTCGAGGTGGGCGACCCGCTCGTGGTCCGCTCGAACGACACCTGGTACGTCTACCGCGTGACCGAGGGCTTCGTCGTCCAGCCGAACCAGGTCGAGGTCATCGCACCCGTCCCCGGCCAGCCGGGCGTCGAACCGACGCAGCGCTTCCTGACCCTCACGACGTGCCACCCGATCGGCCTGAACTCCCTGCGGGAGCGGTTCATCGTGCACGCCGAGCTCGACTACTGGCTGCCCGTCGCCGACGGTCTGCCACCCGACCTCGTGGGCCACGTGCCCGCCGACCTCGCTGCGGCCCCCCCGGAGGCCGCGGCAGGTACCGAGGGAGCTGCTCCCGCGGACCTCGCAGGAGCGCTCTCCGTGGACACCGTGACCGGCCCGACGAACGGGGGACGATGATGTACGGAGCGCTCTGGCGAGTGCTGCCAGGTCCGGCGTGGCTCCGGGTGCTGCTGCTGCTCGTCCTCGCGGCGGCAGTGGTGCTCGTGTGCTTCGAGTGGCTCTTCCCGATCGTCGCCGAGTACATGCCGTTCAACGAAACGACCGTCGAAGGAACAGGTGGGTAAGGGAATGGTCCGCATCCTCGTCGTGGACAACTACGACTCGTTCGTCTACACGATCGTGGGGTACCTGAACCAGCTGGGTGCCCGCACGGTCGTCGTGCGCAACGACGCCGTCCCCGCCGTGGGAGCGGACGGCCGGTTCCGGGACGACGACGGCGCGTTCGACGGAGTCCTCGTGTCGCCCGGTCCCGGCACCCCCGCCGAGGCAGGGCAGAGCGAGGAGGTCATCCGGGCCTGCGCCGCCTCGCGCACGCCGATGCTCGGGGTCTGCCTCGGGCACCAGGCGCTCGCCGAGGTCTACGGGGCGACCGTGACTCACGCACCCGAGCTCATGCACGGCAAGACCAGCCTGGTCGAGCACGAGGACACGGGCGTGCTGGCGGGCCTCCCCTCGCCGTTCACCGCGACGCGCTACCACTCGCTCGCGGTCGTCCCCGAGACGGTTCCCGCCGAGCTGGTCGTCACGGCCGCGACGGAGAGCGGGGTCGTCATGGCCCTCCAGCACCGTGACCTCCCGCTGCACGGCGTCCAGTTCCACCCCGAGTCGGTCCTGACCGAGGGTGGGCACCGGCTCCTCGCGAACTGGCTCACGCTGTGCGGGGCGCCGGACGCCGTCGCGCACTCGAAGGGCCTCGCGCCGCTCGTGCGTCGCTGACGGGCCCGCTGAGGGTCCAGAACGAGGGCGTTCAGGGCCGGACGGGTCCTCGAGCGTCGGCCGATGTGCGGCCGCGAGCCTGGGAAGAACGCGGGAGGGCCCGGCACCGCATGGTGCCGGGCCCTCCCGCGTCGCTGTCCTAGGGCTCGTGACGGGACGTCACGGGGTCGGGTTCCCGCCGCCCCCGCCGCCGCCGTTGCCGCCGCCGGGCGGGCCGCTCGAGACCACGATGTCGACCTTGTCGCCGACCTCCAGGACGGCGTCCTTGCCAGGGTTCGTCGAGATGACGTTCCCCTTGGGGACGGAAGCCGACTCCTTCTCGGTGACGTTGCCCGAGTTGAGTCCCGCCCCCCCGAGCAGCTCCTTGGCCTCGTCGAGCGACTTGCCCACCATGTCCGGCACGTTCGTCATCTCCGGACCCGTCGGCGCGGGCGCCTTGGCGATGGTCAGCGTGACCTTCTGGCCCTGCTTGCCCGGGCCCGCACCAGGGTTCTGCTTGATGACCGTGCCGGCGGTCTTGGTGCTCTCCTCCTCGATGATCGCGTACGAGAGGTCGATGTCGTCGAGAGCCTTCTCCGCGTCGGCCTGAGGAAGGCCGAGCAGGTCGGGGATGCTGATTAGCCCGCTCGAGATGAAGATCTTGACCGACGAACCGGCCGGGGCGCTCGCGTTGGCTGCGGGGTCGGTCCGGGTGACGAGCCCCTTCTTCACGGTGCCGTTGTCCTCCTGGTCGACGGTCGGGTCGACCGCGAGACCGGCACCCTCGATCTCGGCACGGGCCTGCTCCTGGGAGAGACCTGCGACGTTCGGGACGATCACGGCGTCCGGGCCTGCCGAGAAGTACACCGTGACCTCGGTGCCCTCCTCCACGGACTCGCCGCTCGCAGGGTTCGAGCTGACGAAGACGTCCTTGGGGAGATCCGAGTCCTGGTCGATCGCCTTGAGGAACTTCAGCCCCACGGCGTCGAGCGCCTGCTCGGCCTGCTCCGGGGTCGTGGTCGCGCTGAAGGTGGGGACGGTGACCGTCTCCGGCTCGGCGGGCTTCTGGTTGAGCAGGATCATGGCGATGATCGCGGCGATCGCGACCACGCCCACCGCGATGAGCGCCCACATGAGGCCGCGCTTCTTGCCCGACCCCTCGTCGTCCGGCTCTCCCTCGGCGAGCGGCCCACCGGGCTGGCCCGGGGGGACGGCTGCGGGGACGCCGGTGGTCTCCCAAGGGTTCGGCGGGCCCGCGACGGCAGGGCTCATGACCTGCGTCGCGTTCTCGAGGGGGCCCTGCACCTGGGTCGCGGCGAGAGCTGCCCCGGCGGCGGCAGCCGCCGCGACGCCGAGCGCGGGCGCGGTGATGTGCCCGCCACGGACCGCGTTCTCCAGGTCGTTGCGGAACTCGGCGGCGCTGCTGTAGCGGGCCGTGCGCTCCTTGGCGAGCGCCTTGAGCGTGATGCGGTCCAGGACCTCGGGGACGTCGGGGGCGAGGTCGCTGGGCTTCGCAGGGGCCTCGCGCACGTGCTGGTACGCCACGGCGACCGGGGAGTCCCCGATGAACGGCGGGCGTCCTGTGAGGAGCTCGAAGAGCAGGCATCCCGTGGAGTACAGGTCGCTGCGCGCGTCGACCGTCTCGCCGCGGGCCTGCTCGGGAGACAGGTACTGCGCGGTGCCGATCACGGCGTGCGTCTGCGTCATGGTCGCCGCGGAGTCCGCGACGGCCCGGGCGATGCCGAAGTCCATGACCTTGACGGCACCCGTCGGGGTGATCATCACGTTGGCCGGCTTGATGTCGCGGTGCACGATGCCGGCGTGGTGCGAGTACTCGAGGGCCGACAGCACGCCGGCGGTGATCTCGATCGCCTCGTCGATCGGGACGGCCTGGCCGTCGCCGAGGATGTCGCGGACCGTGTGCCCCTCGACGTACTCCATGACGATGAACGGCACGTGCGCCGTCGCGCCGCCGGGCTCGACGTGGGTGTCCTCACCCGTGTCGTAGACCGCGACGATCGCGGGGTGGTTCAGCGCCGCTGCGGCCTGCGCCTCCCGGCGGAACCGGGCCAGGAACGACGGGTCGCGCGCGAGGTCCGAGCGCAGGATCTTGATCGCCACGGTCCGTCCGAGACGGGTGTCGTGGCCGATGTGCACCTCGGCCATACCGCCTCGGCCGATGAGCTCACCGACCTCGTACCGGCCGGCAAGTACCCGGGGAGCGTTGTCCACCACTTAGGAGTCCTTCGATGTCGTCGGGGCCGAGGACCCAGAGGGACCCGGCACAGTACTGAGCATCATCCCATCGTCGGACGTCAGGTCCGGGGACGAATGCAACGATCTGGTCACGTTCGGGGCGGAACCGGCCCCCTCGGAGCGTTCGTCGCCGCCTCCCACGAGCGTCGCGACGAGCACGACCAGCAGGAGCCCGAGGAGCGCGAGGAGCGGCCACGAGAAGCCCTTGGCGAACCCGCCGATCCGCTGGCCGGTCGTGGTCGACGTCCTGACGGGCGGCGCGTCCTGGGACGCACGCCGCCGCTCGGCGCGGGTGACCCCTGCGGAAGCCGCCCGGTCGGGGCCACCCTGCACCGAGGTGCGCGACGGCGTCGGGCGGGAGTCGACGCGACGCGGACGTGCCGCCGGCGCACCACCGTGCAGATCCCGCCGCGGCGGGTATGAGCGCGGTGCGTCCGCGGGGTCCGCCGCAGCAGCGGTCGACGCGCGTTCCCACGGGAGCGCTGTCGGCTCGGCCGGATCGGGCACGGGAGGCGCGGGAGGCGGAGGCGGAGGAGGGGGGAAGGCCTGGCCGTCGAAGACGGGCGTGCCCGGGGGCGCGGTCGGCGCGCTCGGGGCCGCCGCCGCGGACGCCGCCGACGGCGCGGAGAGCGCCGAGCGGCCCGTCTGGGCGGAGTACCCGGAGGGGGCGGAGTAGCCCGACTGGGCCGGGTAGCCGGACTGGGCGGACAGCGCGGAGTCCTGCGACCGCGGGGTCGAGATCGTGGGCAGCGGGCGCGACCGCAGCTCCTCGGGGATCTCGAGCGGGGTCGGCGAGCTCGGCGGCGGTGCGGCGCCGTGGCGGGCGGGCTGCGCGCGACGAGACCGACGCGACGGGCCGCCCGCACGGGCGGTAGCCCCCCAGGGGTCGCGCGCGATGGTCTCCGCGAGGTCGTCGAGCGTCTGTGCGAGCGCCGATGCCGGCATGGGCCGCGCCTTGGGGTCCTTCGCGAGCATCGCGTAGATGAGCGAGGCGAGCGACGGGTGTACGTGCGCGGGCAGCGGCGGCACCTTCTCGTTGACGTGCGCGACCGCGATGTCCACGGGGGTCGACCCGGTGAACGGCCTGTTCCCGGCCACCGACTCGTACGCCACGATCCCCAGCGCGTACACGTCCGAGGCACCTGTAGCGGCCTGCCCGATCGCCTGCTCGGGCGACAGGTACTGGGCCGTGCCCATGACCATGCCCGTCGCCGTCATGGGGATCTGGTTCGCGGCCAGGGAGACGCCGAAGTCGGTGATCTTCACGACGCCGCGGGGCTCGAGCAGGATGTTGCCGGGCTTCACGTCGCGGTGCACCACACCCGCGACGTGCGCGGCGTGCAGCGCCCGGGCGGTCTGCGCCAGGATGGGCAGGAGCTTGGACGGCATGAGGACGGGCTCGCGCTCCAGGAGGTCGGCCATGGGCTCACCCATGACGAGCTCCATGACCAGGTAGCCCGACTGGTTCTGCTCGCCGTAGTCGTACATCTGGGCGATGTTCGGGTGCGACAGCGCGGCGCTGTTGCGCGCCTCGGTGCGCAGGCGCTCCAGGAAGTCCTCGTTGCCCGCGTACTCCTCACGGAGGAGCTTGACGGCGACCTCACGGCCGAGCGCGCGGTCGTTCGCGACCCACACCTCGCCCATGCCGCCGATCGCGATGCGGCGGACGAGGCGGTAGCGGTCGCCCAGGGCGAGCCCTTCCACGGGCCTCACTTGTTCAACACCGCCTCCATCACTGCCTTCGCGATGGGGGCGGCCACGGCACCGCCGGTCGCCTCGTTGCCGCGGTCGCCGCCGTTCTCCACGATCACCGCGACCGCGACCTGCGGGGCCTCGGCGGGGGCGAAGCCCGTGAACCACGCGTGCGGGGCCTTGTTCGGGTCGTTCTCGGCCGTGCCGGTCTTGCCGGCGACCTGGACGCCGGGGATGCGAGCGGGCTTGCCCGAGCCGTTGTCCACGACCCCGACCATCATCGACGTGAGCTGCTGGGAGACCGTCGGGGAGACCGAGGTCCGCAGGACCGAGGGCTCGGTCTGCTCGACCACGTCGAGGTCCGCGCCCCGGACCGTCTGCACGGTGTAGGGAGTCATCTGCTTGCCGCCGTTGGCGATCGCGGCCGAGACCATGGCCATCTGCAGGGGCGTGACCTTGACCTCGCCCTGGCCGATCGAGGCGCGCGCGAGCTCCGCAGCGTCGTCGGTGACCTCCGCGGACGGGAAACGGCTCGGCGTGACCGTCATGGGGACGGAAAGGTCCGTGTCGAACCCGAAGGCCTCGGCCTGGTCCCGCATCGCGTCGTCGCCGAGCGTGACGCCGAGGTCCGCGAACGCCGTGTTGCACGAGATCCGCAGGGCGTCCGCGAGCGTCTGCTCGCCCGTCGGCGAGCAGCGGGTCCCGCCGAAGTTCAGGAGCGTCCGCGTGGAGTTCGGGTACTGGTACTCGTCCGGGGCGGGGATCACGGTGTCCGGCGTGTACTGCCCGGACTCGAGCGCGGCCGCCGAGGTCACGACCTTGAACGTCGAGCCGGGCGGGTAGGTGTTGCCCGCGATGGCGCGGTTGACGAGCGGGTCGCCGTCGGCGTTGATCAAGGACGTGTAGGCCTCGCTCGCCGCCTTGGTGTCGTGGTTCGCGAGGACGTTCGGGTCGTAGGACGGCTTGGAGACCATCGCGAGGATCTTCCCGGTCGACGGCTCGATCGCGACGACCGCACCGCGCTGCTCGCCCAGCGCGTCGTACGCGGCCTGCTGGGCCGCGGGGTCGATCGTGAGCTCGACGGACGCGCCCTGGGGCTTCTGGCCGGTGATCATGCCCTGGAGCCGGTCGATCCACAGCGTGCTCGCCTGGCCGTTGAGGAACGCGTTCTCGCTGCGCTCGATCGCGGACGTGCCGTTGACGATCGAGAAGAAACCGGTGACGTGCCCGAACACGGGCCCGTTGGTGTAGGAGCGCTGGTAGCCGTACGGGTCGTCGACCGGCGTCGAGAGCGCGACCGACTCCCCCGCGACGACGATGGGCCCGCGGAAGTTGCCGTACTCGCGGTACACCTGGCGCTTGTTGCGCGGGTCGGCGTTGAGCGAGTCCGCCTGGACGAACTGGATGTAGGTGGTCGAGACCATGAGCGCCAGGAACATGACGAGCACGACGGTCGCCACGCGGCGCAGGGGGACGTTCACAGGTTCTTCCGCTCGGGGTCGTCGATGATCTCGGTCGCCCCGGTCATCGGGTCGCCGCCGTCAGGGCGGTCGGTGCGCACGACCTGCGTGGGCAGGTCCTGGGAGGGCGCACCACGCGAAGGCCCGACGGCGGCGCTCGCCTCACCCGCCTCGACGGCCTCCTGGGAGCCCGCGCCCACCGCGACGGGCTGGGGGCCCGACCCCGGACCGGTCGCCGCCTGCGACGGGGCGACCTGCCCGCGCACCGGCAGGGACGACGGTCGGCGGGCGTTGTCGGAGATCCGGAGCAGCAGGCCGACCACGAGCCAGTTCGCGAGCAGCGACGAACCGCCCTGCGCGACGAACGGCATGGTCAGGCCGGTGAGCGGGATGATGCGCGTGATCCCGCCGATCACGACGAAGAGCTGCCACGCCATGACGAACGCGAGGCCGCCCGCGAGGAGCTTGCCGAACCCGTCACGCACGCCGATCGCGGTCCGCAGGCCGCGCTCGACGAGCACGAGGTACATCACGAGGATCGCGAGCAGGCCCGCGAGCCCGAGCTCCTCGCCGAGAGACGTGTAGATGAAGTCCGAGTAGGCGTACGGCACGAGGCGCGGGTAGCCCTGGCCCCAGCCCGTGCCGGTCAGGCCGCCGTTCGCGAGCCCGAACATGCCGCCCACGAGCTGACCCGAACCGCCCGGGTCGCGCCCGTAGATCTCCGGGGCGAGGGGGTGGAGCCACACGTCGACGCGCGCCTGGACGTGGGGGAACGCCGACGCCGCGACGACGGCGCCCACCGCGAACATGCTCAGGCCGATCGCGACCCAGCTGAAGCGCTCGGTCGCGATGTACAGCATGGCGACGAAGAGCCCGAAGAACAGGAGCGAGGTGCCCAGGTCGCGCTCGAAGATCAGGACTGCGAGCGAGGCGGCCCACACGATCACGAGCGGGCCGAGGTCGCGCAGGCGCGGGAGCTGGAGACCGAGGACCTTGGGGCCGGCGAGCGCGAGCGTGTCCCGGTTCGTCACGAGGTAGCCCGCGAAGAAGATCGCGAACGCGATCTTCGCGAACTCGGCCGGCTGGAGCGACATGCCCGCGATGTTGACCCAGATGCGGGCGCCGTTGATGTTCCGCCCGATCACGGGGAGCAGGGGCATCACGACGAGCACCAGGCCGACGATCATCGCCGTGTACGAGTACTTGCGCAGGGTCCGGTGGTCCTTGAGCAGCCAGACGACGGCGCACGCCGCGACGACGCCGAGCACGGTCCACATGAGCTGCTTCGAGGCGAGGTCCTGGGTGCTGCCGACGATCTTGCCGCCGATGTCGATGCGGCTGATCATCGCCAGACCGATCCCGTTGAGGGCGATCGCGACGGGCAGGATGACCTGGTCGGCGTAGGGGGCCTTGAGCCGCAGGACCACGTGCCCGACCACGGCCAGCGCGACCAGCGCGAGGCTGTAGAGGGCGAAGTTGTCCGGGAGCTCGTCCGTCAGCCCGAAGCCGACCGAGGCGTAGGCGCCGATACCGAGTGCCAGGGCGAGCACGAGCAGGCCCGCCTCGGCCCGTCGCGACGGGCGCTTGGCGGAGGCCACGGCGTGCGGCTCGATCGTGGCCATCAGGGCGCCACCGGGGTGCCCGTGGTGTCGGCGGGCGGGACGGCGGGGTCCACCGGTGCCGCCGGGTCGACCGGCAGCGTGACCGGGTCGGTCGCCTGGTCCGTTCCCGCTTCGGTCTCCGTGTCGGTCTGGGCGTCGGCGACGAGACGGGTCGCGCGTTCGCGCGCGTCGTCGAGCGACGTGGCGCTGATCGTCTCGTGGAGGCGGTCCACGACGTACGGCGGCAGGTCGTCGACCTTGTCCCCCGTGAGGACGACCGGGGTCGACAGCGTGAGGGGCCCCGCGCTCGTCGGGACGCCACGGAACACCGCGACCTGCCCGTCGGCGACCCCCACGTAGTACTGGTCCTGGGTCCAGCGGTACGCGAGCAGAGCACCAGCCCCGATCGCGGCCAGGACCACGACGGTCACCACCGGGGCGATCCAACGCCTCGTGCGCTTGGCGGGCCGCACGTCCGAGTCGTCGCCGGCCGGTGCTGCGGTGCCCTCCGTGCCGTCGGCGGGCCCCGCGGAGGGGTCGGAGGGCTCCTCGTCGGTGGTGGCCTGCTGCTGGGCGGCGCTCGCCGTGGCGACGAGCGAGGCCGCGCGCGCGGCCGGCCCGTCCTGGGCGGCCGTCGGGCGGTCACGGTCGATCGCCGCGGAGCCGACGACGATCGGCGCCGTCGAGGGGCCCGCGCCGTCGGGAAGGGTGTCCAGGTCGACGACGTCGATGACGACGACCGTCACGTTGTCCGTGCTCCCCGCGCGCAGCGCGAGGTGCAGGAGACGCTCGGCGCTCTCGTCGGTGTCCTCGACCGAGATCAAGGTCTGCTCGAGCGTCTCGAGGCTCACGAAGCCCGAGAGGCCGTCCGAGCAGAGCATCCAGCGGTCGCCCGGGCGGGCCTCGCGGACCGACATGTCGGGAGTCAGGTCGACGTCGAAGTCGCCGAGGACCCGCATCACGACGTTGCGCTGCGGGTGGTACTCGGCCTCCTCCGGGGTGATGCGGCCCGTGTCGACGAGGTGCTGGACGAAGGTGTGGTCGGTCGTGACCTGGTTCAGGACACCGTCGCGCAGCAGGTAGGCACGCGAGTCACCGAGGTGCGCCATCGCGAGCATGTTGCCGCTGCGCAGGAGGGCCGTGACGGTCGTGCCCATGCCGGCGAGCTCGGGCGTCTGCTCGCTGCGCTCGACCAGGTCGAGGCGGGCGTTGTCGATCGACGACTCCAGGAGGGCGAGAGCCTCGTCGGGGCCGTGCGACTCGCCGTCGAGCGGGGCGAGGGCCGCGACCGCGAGGGACGACGCGACGTCGCCCCCGGCGTGCCCACCCATCCCGTCGGCCACGACGACGAGGTGCGGACCCGCGTAGCCCGAGTCCTGGTTGTTCGACCGGACCAGGCCCACGTCCGAGATGGCGGCGTACTTCAGCGCGATGTTCATCCCGGGCGCTACCGCTGCAGCTCGACGATGCTCTGACCGACCCGCACGCCCACACCCAGAGGCAGGGCCTCGATACCGGTGATGCGTCGGTCGTTGATGTACGTGCCGTTCGTCGAGCCGAGGTCCTCCACGTACCAGGCCCCACCCTGGGGGAAGATCCGGGCGTGCCGGGACGACGAGTAGTCGTCGTCGAGGACGAGCGTGCAGCTGGGAGCCCGTCCCAGCAGGATCGACGAGGCCGAGAGCGGGACGGTGGTGCCGCGCAGCGGGCCGGCGGTCACGACGAGCCGCGTCGGACCGGTCGGCGCCGGTGCCGCAGGCGTGGGAGCCGACGGAGCAGCGCCGCGCGACGGCGCGGAACCACGGGACGGGGTGGCACCCGTGGCCGGGTGCGACTCCTGGGTACCCCGGCCCTTGCGCGCCGTGATCTTGGTGCCGTACAGGTCGCGTCGCAGCACACCGATCGCGGCGAACACGAACACCCACAGGAGGACCAGGAATCCCAGCCGCAGCAGGGTGAACGTCAGCTCGGTCATGCGGAGGGGATCACCAATCCTCGTTGTCGGGCGCACCCGTCCAGAACATGATGCGGGTCCGCCCGATGGTCAGGCTGTTCCCGTCGAGCAGGGTAGCGGCCGGGACCTGGTGGCCCTCGACGAAAAGACCGTTGGTCGAGCCGAGGTCCGTCGCGATCACACCGTCCGGCGTGACCCGGATCTCGAGGTGGCGGCGGGAGACGCCCGGGTCGTCGACCACGATGTCGGCCTCGGAACCACGCCCGATGACCGTGACGGGGCCCGTGAGCAGGTACCGCTGCCCGTCGATGTCGACCAAGGGGTGCCGAGCACTGGGGGCCGAGGTCGTCGCAGGCGCGACGTTCCCCCGCACGCTCGCCGACCGCAGCTGGAACCGCCCCGTGTCCAGGGAGTCCTCCTGCTCGAACGACACGCTCACGGGGCCGACGAACGCGTAGTGCTGCGACGCGGCGTGCTCCGTCACGTTGGCGGCGAGCTCGTCGGCGAGCGACTCGGCCCCCCAGCCCTCGACCTGCGCGTAGTCGTCCGGCGACAGCTCGATGGTGAACTGGTTGGGCACGACCGTCCGGTCGCGGTCCACGACCGCGGCCCGGTCGTCGACCTCACGACGCAGAGCACTCGCCAGCTCGACGGGCTTGACCTCGCTGCGCCCGACCTTGAAGGCGTTGTTGACGACGCGTTCGACGCCCTTCTCGAAACGATCCAGGACTCCCATGCCACCTCCTCCCTCATCGACGTTGCTTCGACCGGGTACACGGTCCCCGGGCAGACTACCTAGATCGTAACGACCCGGGGCCTCGCCGAGCCGGTGATCCACTGAAGTGGACGAGGAGATCAGGAGGAGATCGGGTGCCCCGGGCGTGAGACGACCCTCGGGGCGGGGTACTGTTCTCTCTGGTGCAGCACCGGGCTCCGGCTCCGGTGCAGCGCCTGCGGAAGACCTCCCGAGCGTGGCCCGACGACCGATGCAGGTCTGGGTCGGCACTCGTGATAATCTTCTGCGGCACGCGCGAGTGGCGGAATGGCAGACGCGCTAGCTTCAGGTGCTAGTGTCCGAAAGGGCGTGGGGGTTCAAGTCCCCCCTCGCGCACGTGACGTACGAAAGGCCCCGGATCTCAGATCCGGGGCCTTCGTCGTTCTCCGGTGGTGGCCGTGCCCGCTCACCCCACGGCCACCGTTCTCGGTCGTGCCCCAGGACGCGAATCGCCTCGGTGAGGGCGTCGAGCGACGCGTGGCTCCGGTGTCGTGCCGCGCGCCCCTCCCTTGTGATGGCGGTTGTTCGACGGGGTTGCCGCGGAGATCCGGCCGCCCCCGGGTGTGGCACGCGCGACGTCGTCGAACCGTCTGCGGACGCGGTGAAGCGTGTCGATCAGGGCGATGGTCACGCGAAGGTGGCACCCCGCGACGGCGAGAACTCAGGTCGTCGGCCGCACCTCCTCTCCATACCTAGATCTGCTAGGTTAGTTACCCCTAGCAGTCCTAGGTATTGGAGCACCATGCACATCGACAAGGACCTCGTCGCCGCCTCGGCCACGCCGCTCGTCCTCGGCATCCTCGCGGACGGGGAGTCCTACGGCTACGCGATCGTCCGACGCGTCAACGAGCTCTCGGGCGGTCACATGCAGTGGACTGACGGCATGCTCTACCCGCTCCTCCACCGGCTGGAACGGCTCGGGCTCGTCGAGGCGTCGTGGGGAGTGTCCGACGTCGGGCGGCGGCGCAAGCACTACGCCCTGACACCCGCGGGCCACGAGGCCCTCGCCGAGCGCCGCGCGCAGTGGCAGGTCGTCGCCGGCGCGCTCCAGCAGGTGTGGAAGGACATGGGCGACGTCCAGTCCCCCCGCGCCGTGGCCGAGGGGTGGGCATGATGGCCGGCACCCCGGAGCTCGAGGCCCAGATCGACCAGTGGCGCAGCTACGTCCAGCGCCGCCAGGCGATCTCCACGGCCGACGTCGACGAGATGGAGGACCACCTGCGCGAGCAGGTAGCCGACCTGACCGCGACGGGCCTCGACGACGACGAGGCCTTCCTCGTGGCGGTCAAGCGCATGGGCAACCTCGACGAGGTCTCGCGCGAGTTCGCCCGCGAGCACTCGGACCGGCTGTGGAAGCAGCTCGTCCTCGTCCCGGACGCCGGCACCACGGGTCGGGACGGGCGCTCCTGGCGCGAGCTCGCCGTCGTCCTCGCTCTCGCGGTCGGCGCCGGTGTCGCGGTCAAGGTCGCGTCCGAGCTCGTCGGCGACGAGACGGTCCTGATGCGCAACGTCAGCCTGCTGGTCTTCCCGTTCCTCGCGGGCTACTTCGCCTGGAAGCGCCGCCTCACGTGGGGCGTGGGCGCGATGCTCCTGGTCCCGTTCGCGGTGCTCGCGGTCGTGCTCAACGTCTACCCGTTCGAGGCCGACGGCGCGACCCTGCTCCTCGCCGCCCTGCACACCCCCGTCGTCCTGTGGGCGCTCGTGGGGATCGCGTACGTGGGCGGGCGGTGGCGCTCGGACAGCGGCCGCATGGACTTCGCCCGGTTCACGGGCGAGCTCGCGATCTACTTCACGCTCCTCGCCCTCGGTGGCGGCGTCCTGCTCGGCCTCACGTTCGGGACCCTGAACCTCGTGGGGATCGATCCCGAGCCGTTCTTCGAGGGATGGGTCCTGCCCTTCGCCGTGCCCGGGGCGCTCGTCGTCGCGGCCTGGCTCGTCGAGGCCAAGCAGGACGTCGTGGAGAACATCGCCCCCGTCCTGACCCGCGTGTTCACGCCGCTGACGATCGTCATGCTGCTGGTCCTCTTCGTGGTCCTGGCAACCGCCGGCTCCCTGATCGACACCGACCGCGGCCTCCTCATCCTCATGGACGCGATCCTGGTCCTCGTCCTGTGCCTGCTGCTCTACTCGGTCTCGGCCCGCGACCCGCTCTCGCCGCCCCACCTGTTCGACGCGCTCCTGCTCGCCCTGGTCGTCGCGGCGTTCGCGGTCGACGCGGTCGCGCTCACCGCGATGCTGACCCGCATCGCCGAGTTCGGGTTCAGCCCGAACAAGGTCGCGGCCCTGGGGCTCAACCTCCTGCTGCTCGTGCACCTCGTGGGGTCCGCCCTCCTGCTCATCGGGTTCCTGCGGGGACGGCGCCCGTTCGCCGCCCTCGGGCGCTGGCAGACGCAGTTCCTGCCGGTGTACGCCGTGTGGGCGGCGGTCGTGGTCGTGGCGTTCCCGCCGGTCTTCGGGTTCGTCTGACCGGTGACCCGACGGCGCAGGGCGACCCTGCGCCGTCGGGCCCGGAGGGACACCTGCCGGACGGACTTCCTTCCTCTCCCCCGGTGTGTGACAGTGGGCCGGATGCCCCGGGCGCGTCCGCGCCCGTGCTGCTCGCGTCGGTCGTGCGACCGGTGCACCCCCCGACAGCACCGCAGGACCCTGGAGGAGCCATGACCGACGTGCACGTGCCCGTCGCCGCCGACCACGTCGTCACCGTCGACACCGACGGGAACCGGACCGGGACCTTCGCGCGCAGCGACGTCCACACCACGGAGACGCCGCTGCACCTCGCGTTCTCCTGCTACGTGCTCGACGGCGCAGGCCGCCTTCTCGTGACGCGTCGCGCCCTGTCGAAGCGCACGTGGCCGGGAGTGTGGACCAACTCGTTCTGCGGCCACCCGCGCTGGACCGAGACGACCGAGGAGTCCATCACGCGGCACGCCGCGCACGAGCTGGGCCTGCGGATCGAGGGTCTCGAGGTCGCCGTGCCGGGGTTCAGGTACCGGGCCGTGGACGCGTCGGGCGTGGTCGAGAACGAGATCTGCCCCGTGTACGTCGCGCGCGCCGCGAGCGACGTGACGGCCAACCCGGACGAGGTCGCCGAGCTCGAGTGGGCCGCACCGGGCGCGCTGGCGCGCGCGGTCGACGCGACGCCGTGGGCGTTCAGCCCGTGGATGGTCCTGCAGGTCGCGGCGCTGCGCGACGCGGCGAGCGGGCCCGACGGCGCCGTCCCACCCCTGCTGGCCGAGGTCGCCGCGGCCCTGGGCTGAGCGGGCGAGCGGGTCCGACCGTCAGGGGACCGGCCCGGGCGGCTCAGCCGACCGGGGCGCCGACCTGGACGCTCGTCGAGCGCAGCCGCTCGGGCAGGCGCAGGTGGTCGGCGTCGGCCACGCTCGCGCGCAGCCGCCGCGCCGGCAAGGCGTGCGGCAGCACGAGCTCGGCACCCGGCTGGCCGGACCGGTGCAGCGCCGCGGCGAGCTCGTGCACCAGGATCTCCTGACGCCGCGCGCCACGCACCGAGAACACCCACAGGTCCTGCTTCTCGGGCTGGGGCTGCCACGTCCCGGTGCGCGTGAACGCGCGGGCGGCCTCCGCCGTCGGCCCGACGAACGTCACGGACCGCAGCGACCACAAGGCCGTCCGGTTGGTCGCGGACGCCCCCTGGTCGGCCTTGAGCAGCGTCACCGGACGCTGGGTCCCGACGATCGCCGAGACGCTCGGCGCGACGACGTCCGCGTACGGCACGGCGTACGGCGCCATGAACGGCCCGAACGAGCCCACGACGAGGCCACGCTCGAGGACGAGCAGCTTCTCGCTCGCGACGAAGCGCAGGACCACCGCCAGGACCAGGCCCATCGCGAGGGCGAACGCCGCGACCTGGAGCACGCTCCCGTTGAAGACCATCACGGCGACGACCACCGCGAAGATCCCGGCGACCGTCCCGACGGCGCGCGCGGACAGCGTGCAGGACTCGACGTGCCGGAGCTCGCCGAGCGTGCTCCGGTGCTGGTCGGCGACGGCACGGACCTTGCGGGTCGCGCGGTCGCTGAGGGGGTGCGGTGCGGGGCTCAGAGGATGTCCTTGTCGTCAGGTGGGGCGGTGCGGTGCCGGCGCACGAAACTACCGCTTTGTCGCATCCTGTGCGAAGGGCACGTCGGCCCTGGACGCCCGGCACGGTTCCCCCTGGTCCGGTGGAGGTCGTCGTCGTGGGGGCGGGCGTGCCGTTTCGACCGAGCACGCTCTGCCGGGGGACAATCGACGCATGTCTGAAGCCGGAGCCCTGCCCGTCCCCGACCGCGCCGCCCCGTTCGAGGCGCACGTCGAGTGGGCGCGGACGACACCGGTCGTGGGCTTCGACCTATCCCCGATCGACGACCGCTGCATCGAGGACGCCCCGCCCTGGGACTACCTGGTGCTCGCGCGAGAGCTCGTGGGCAGCGGCCGGGGCGCGGTGCTGGACCTCGGCACCGGTGGCGGCGAGGCCTTCGGCTCGCTCGCGCCCTTGCCGGAGGGATCGGCCGCGACGGAGGGCTGGCCCCCGAACGTCCCCGTGGCCCGACGGCGCCTCGAACCCCTGGGCGTGGACGTCCGGCAGGTGGGGAGCAGCAAGGGTGAGGGACTCATGCTGCCGTTCCTCGACGGCCGGTTCGCTGTGGTGCTGGACCGCCACGAGGAGTTCGAGCCGTCCGAGGTCCTGCGCGTCCTGGAACCGGGAGGCGTGTTCATCACGCAGCAGGTCGACTCCCGGGACGGCATCCGCGTCAACACCGCGCTCGGCGCACAGCTCCCCTGGGACCCGGA
The DNA here is from genome assembly GCF_042887685.1 of Oerskovia sp. NPDC057915. Classification (NCBI taxonomy): domain Bacteria; kingdom Bacillati; phylum Actinomycetota; class Actinomycetes; order Micrococcales; family Cellulomonadaceae; genus Oerskovia; species Oerskovia sp. NPDC057915. The sequence goes on from NZ_JBHVOS010000003.1 coordinate 199,224, forward strand.
CGACGTGACGCTCGAGGGAGCGGTCGCGGACCTGGCCGAGGCCGGCTTCGTGATCGACGTGGCGCGTGAGCACGTCGGCACGCGGCACTTCCACGACCTGAGCTCTCTGCTCTGGTACCTCAAGGTCATCGCGTGGCAGGTCCCGGAGATCGCGAGCCTGTCGCCCGAGGCGATCGGGCGCTACGAGGCGCCGTTGCGTGCCCTGCACATGCACTTCGCGGCGGGCAACGACTTCGTGGACGAGGCCCCGCGGTTCCTCGTGGTGGCCCGCAAGCCGTTCTGACGGCCACCACCCGCCGAGGCTGACGCCCCCGCCCGCCGACGGTGACGTCGCGACCTGCCGAGGGTAACGTGCACACCCGTCGAGGGTGACGTCCCCACCCGCCGGGGGTGACGTGCGGGCCCGTCGAGGGTGACGTATACGTCCGCCGGGGGTGACTTGTAGGACTGCCGTAGCGGTCATTGCCTGGCAGCTCGCGCAGGTCGACGGCTCGCAGTCCGGTAGGCGGAGTCTTGACGTCGGCGGCCGGTCACGTACCTCGATCTGACGAGACACCTCTCCGCCCGGACGGAGGTGCCGCCTGCCACCAGGACGTGAAGAAGCCCGCGGGCTGGTGGATTCCTCCACCCGTCGCGCTGGACAAGGGCGCGACTCCCGCGGGCTCCGGTGGCTGCATGGTTCTCGCTGGTCGTGGGTGACGTGACGGTCACCTGTCGGCTGCGGGATCCTCGCAAGGTCCGTTGCTCGATGGCACGACTAGCGTGCAACCACCTCATGTGTCCGAAGAATCTTCACTTCGTGGACCACCTCCTTTCGATGTACTGGCGACGTTACGCCTGCCGTCCGCCGGGCCGCCAGGGCTTTTCTCGACAGGTTCACGCCCGTCACCGCCGACGGTCTCGGGTGTCACCCTCGGCGGTCCTGCACGTCACCCTCGGCGGCCCAGCGCGTCACCCTCGGGCTCCGGGTCGGTCACCCTCGGCGGCCCAGCACGTCACCCCCGGCGGCCCAGCACGTCACCCTCAGCGGTCCAGTGCGTCGCCCTCGGCGCGTGACCGGTCGCCCTGGTCCACTCCCTCGCGTCGGGACGCCGCGACGACCCTCGTCGAGCACAGCAGGCCCAGGAGCAGGAAGCCTCCCGCGACGTACAGGGAGATGCGCGTCGCGTCGCTGAACCCGTCGGAGAGCGCGTCGACGACGTCGGGCGTCGTCTCGCCGAACTGGCTCCGGGTGCCCTGCGCGCGCAGCTGCGGGATCGTGCCGCCCGCCGACTGGGCCGTCGCGTCGGCGACCTGCGACGCGACGGCGGGCGAGACGCCGTCGACCCCGTCGAGCGCGGGCGGGACCGCGGTCGTGAGGCCGATCGCGAGGGCCGCCCCGATGAACGCCGTGCCGAGCGCCGAGCCGAGCTGGCGTGACGTGGACTGGGTCGCGGACGCCTGGCCGGACTCCTCCTCGGGGACGTCGACGAGCGTCGTGCCCGTGAGCTGCGCGGACGCGAGCCCGAGACCCAGGCCGTAGACCACGAGCAGGACCGCGATGAGCCACGACGACACGGTCGGGGTCACGACGAGCGCGACCGCGAGCACGCCCACGACCTCCAGGACCAGCCCCAGGACGATCGTGCGCGGCGACCCGATCGCGGCCGCGAGGTGCCGGGCCATCGCCCCCGAGAAGAACGCGCCCGCGGCCATGGTCGCGAGGACCACCCCCGCGCCCAGGCTCGAGAGGCCCAGGATGTTCTGCAGGTACAGCGGGAGCACGAAGATGAGGCCGAACTCGCCGATCGCGACGAGCATCGCGGTGAGGTTCCCCCAGCGGAACGTCGCGACGCGGAAGAGCGTGAGGTCGAGCAGGGCCGATCGTGCGACCTGCGCCCGGTGCCGTTCCCACAGGGCGAACAGCACCAGGAGCAGCACGCCGGCCGCGCCGACGACCGGGACGGGCGAGACGGGCGCGTCGGTCCCCCACACGGCACCGAAGACCTTCAGCTCGGCCTTCGGCACCCACCAGCCGAGCGACTGCCCCTCGATGAGCGCGAACACGACCGCCCCGAACCCGAGCGCGCTCAGGAGCAGCCCGACGACGTCGAGACCTGGCACGGTGATGTGCGCCCGGGTCTCGGGGACGACGAGCAGCGCGCCGACGACGACCGCTACCCCGATCGGGAGGTTCACGAGGAAGATCCACGGCCACGTGAACGACGTCGTGAGCCACCCGCCCAGGAGCGGCCCGACCGCGGCCATGCCCGAGATCACGGCTCCCCAGATGCCGAACGCGACCGCCCGGTCCTTGCCGCGGAACGTCGCGTTGACGGTCGACAGCGTCGCGGGCAGGACGAACGCCCCGCCGACGCCCTGGACGAGGCGCGCGACGATCAGGGTCCCGGCGTCGTCGGCCTGCGACGCGAGGAGGCTCCCGGCGAGGAAGACCACGATGCCCCCGAGCAGCATGTTCCGCCGCCCCAGGCGGTCGCCCAGGCGGCCCGCGGTGAGCAGGAGCGCCGCGAACACGACCGAGTAGGACGCGTTGACCCACTGTGCGTCGTTGAGGTCCAGGTGCAGGTCCTCGATGATCGTGGGGAGCGCGACGCCCACGATCGTCCCGTCGAGCACGATCATCGACAGCGCCGTGGCGAGGACGAACAGCCCGGCCCACCGGTGGTCGGGGACCACGGGGCCTTGCGCGGCGCGTGCGGGAGGCGGCTGGCCCGTCTCGTGGGACTGCGCGCTCATGGACGCTCCTTCGACGTGGCGCCGCGGTGCGCGGCCCGTGGCTGTGCGGTCAGGCCGGGAGGAGCCGGTCCCACTCCTCGGGGTAGTCGTCGAGCCATTCGGCGAAGCTCTGCGCCGGGCGCCCGGCGAAGCGTTCGACGACGTCGCTCACCCCCGCCATCTCGCCCGCCGCGATCGCGGTGTAGGACGAGACCCAGCCGTCGACCTCGAACGGCGGCGCGGCGTAGACGGCGCGCGACGAGTACGCCTCCTCGATCGTCTCCGGGTGGTAGGTGATGGAGCGGCCGGTGACGCCGGAGAGCACGTCCGCGACCTCGCTGAGGGTCAGCGCCTGGGGGCCGGTCACGTCGTACGTCGTGCCGTCGTGCGCGTGGGGACGCTCGTCGAGGAGGATCGCGGTCGCGACGTCGGCGATGTCGTCGTGCGACACCGACGCGAGCCGCCCGTCGCCGGCCGGGCCGCGGATGACGCCGTCGTCGCCGACCATGTGGACGAGGCCCTGGTGGTAGAGGTTGTCGCGCAGGAACGTGTACTTCAGGCCTGTGCCCTTGATGTACTCCTCGGTGTGCCAGTGGTCGCGCGCGAACGTGAAGGTGGCCTCGGGCGCGGCTCCCACGAACGACACGTAGACGATGCGCTCGACGCCTGCGGCGACGGCCGCGTCCACGGCTGCCCGGTGCTCGGCGACGCGGTCGGGGGCCTCGCGCGCCGAGACGAGGAACACCGAACGGGCGCCGCGGAAGGCACGGACCATGCGTTCGGTGTCGGTGTACCCGGCGGTGACCGCGACCTCGGAGTCCGGCAGGGGGTCGCCGTCGGGCAGGCGCGGCGTCCGGGAGGCGTCCCGCACGACGAGGCGCTGGGCGGCCCCCTCGGCCGCGAGCCGCAGCGCGAGCTTCGATCCGAGCTGCCCGCTCGCGCCGGTCACCGCGACGATCCCCGAGTCCGTCCTGATGGTCATGCGTCCACGGTAGGCCGGGCACGCGGGAAGTGCCCGACGGCGGACGGCGGCCGCGAGACGGTTCGGTGCGTCCGAGGCGGGTCGCCCGGGCCCCGATCCGAGCCACCCATCTCGTGCGGGAGCACCCGTCTCGGACCACCCGTCTCGTGCACGCGCACCCGTCCCGTCGCGCCGGAGGGGTCCTGCGCCTGGCTCGGGCAGACTGGTCGGGTGACGACTCCCCACGACGCGACCCCCGACCCCGGCCACGGCCCGTACCGCGTGATGACGGTCTGCACGGGCAACATCTGCCGCTCGCCCATGGCGGAGATCGTGCTGCGCGACCGGTTCGAGGCCGCCGGGCTGGGCGGGCGCGTGGTCGTGGACTCGACGGGCATCAGCTCGGAGGAGCACGGCAACCCCGTGGACCGTCGCGCGCGCCGCGTCCTGGCCGAGCACGGGTACGACACGGGAGACGGCCACCACGCCCGCCAGGTCCGCGCGAGCGACCTCGTGTCCCGCGACCTGGTGCTGCCCATGACGTCGCAGCACGCGCGCGCCCTGCGCCGGATGCACGGCGACGGGAACGTGCGCATGTACCGGTCGTTCGACCCGTCGGCGCCCGTCGTCCTGCCGGAGAGGGCCGAGCGTGACGAGCACCTGCTCGACATCGACGACCCCTGGTACGGCGGCATGCAGGACTTCGAGGACTGCCTGGCGCAGGTCGAGGCCGCGGCGGACGGCGTGGTCGAGTTCGTGCGCGGAGAGCTCGCGCGGCGTCAGGCCTGAGTGCTCCGCGCCCGGGAGCCGCGCGGCCCCCGCGCCCGGGCGGCCCACCCGCGGACGCTCGCGCCCACGGCTCCCGCCGTCGAGCGTGCCCACCGGACCGGTGCCCACGCGCCGACCCCGGTCGCCGCCTCGTCCGACCCGGGCCCTGACACGGGCTCGGGCTCCGGCTCGGGCACGTACCCGTGCACCCACGTCGCGATCTGCTCGTAGGCCGCCGCCCGGACGGGCGCGGCCGAGAGCACGACGTCGTGCAGCGCCCCCGCTATGCGTGCGAGCACGACGAGGGTCCCGAGGTCGGTCGACCGCCGCGCGATGCCGACGACGTCGAGAGCCGTGTCGCTGTGCATCATCTCGGGGGTCCACCGAGGCAGGAGCGTGCTGCTCGTGGACAGCAGCACGAGCACGGGCACCGCGATCCCGAGCCCCAGCTCGACCGCCGCCTGCCCGCGCAGGACCGCGTTGAGCCAGCCCCCGTGCACGACGAACCCGCGCACGGGCCGCCACGTGAGGTCGTAGTCCCACTCGCCGTCGAGCGTCCTGGACACCGAGCGCGTGTAGAAGCCGAGGTCGACCTGGGGCAGGGGCACGCGCGGGTCGAGCCGTGCCTGGAGCGCGATCGCGGGGGCCAGCACCTTGCGCCCGATGTCGCGCGCCTGGAACTCGAGCCACGGGCTGTTGAGGACGAGCCCCGCGACGCGGGCCTGGTTGCGCGCGGTCCACAGGCTCAGCGTGAGGCCGCCCGTGGAGTGGCCCATGAGGACGAGGCCGCGCTCGCGCATCACGGGGTCGGCCGTCAGGACGCCGTGCCCCATCGCGGCGAGCGCGGCCTCGATGTCCTCGTCGTACGTCGAGAGCTCGGTCACGAAGCCGGAGGTCTGGCCCGGACGCAGGCTGCGGCCGTACTTGCGCAGGTCGAGCGCGAAGAACCGCGCGCCCTGGTCCTCCCAGAAGTCTGCGAGCCCGGTCTGGAAGAAGTAGTCGGACCAGCCGTGCACGTACAGGACGTCGATCCCGCGGTCGCGCACGCCTGCGGGGCGCGCTCCTCCGTGGAGCGTGGCACCGGCCGCGTCGCCCGTGGCCCGACGGCGCCGCACCAGCGTCGCGACGACGTCACCCTCGTCGTCGGGGGCGAGGGGCAGGGTGAGCTGCTCGAACCCGTCGAGGACGTCGGGTACCCAGCCCGTCGTCTCGGCGGTCGGGGCGGTGGGTTCGGGCATGTCCCGAGGGTAGGAGCCGCTGCGTGGGAGCGCTCGCCGGGAGCGGGTGAGTCAGGTCGCCTCCGTGCCGTCGGCCGGTCCGCCCCGCCGACGGCGCCACCACCGTCGGGCGCCCGTCGCGCCCGAGCCGTCGCTCGCCCGGGGCGGGCGGTCCCGGGAGGTGCGCGACGTCGTCGGGCCGGAGGACGCTGCCGCGGCGCTGCGGGCCGCCCGTCGTCCGTGCCAGAGGGACACCTCCTCCTCGACGTCCCGCACGGGGGTGACCACGGGCGGACCGCCCAGGAGCTGGCGCCGCGCGTCGACCACGCGCGCGTTGAACTCCGCGAGGACCTCCCGGACCGATGCCTCGGAGAACTGGCGGTCGAGCTCGTCGCGCAGCCGGGCGTCGTCGGCGCGCAGCTGCGCCGGCGGCAGGATGCCCGTGATCTGCTCGCGCTCGACGAGGTTCTTGAGCCACCAGTCGGGGTCGTGGCGCGCGCTCAGGCCCGGGATGGGCTTGCCCGCGAGCGGCAGGTCGTCGAACTCGCCGCGGGCCATGGCCTGGCGGACGAGCTCGTCGACCCACTGGCCGCGGTTCTCGAGCGGGAGCCGCGGGCGCGCGTGCCCGTCGCCGTCGGCGGGGGGCTCGTCGGCGGGCTCCTGGGTGCTCGCCTCGGCCGCCGCTTCGGCCGTCTCGCGCGCGGTCTCGCGGTCCACGCGGTACTGCGCGGCCCGGCGCACCGGGTCGTCCTCGGTCATCGGGTCCTCCCACGGTCGTCGCTGGACGGGTGCTGCTCCCATCCTCGCCGATCGCGGGCGATGTAGGCTGGGCCGCTCGTGCTTTTCCTGGACGGGCCTGCTCGTTCCCGGTGATGAAGCCCGCCGGGACCTGGTCGGCAGCACGCTGCCGTGAACGGCCCGCACCCTGCGGGAGGTGGAGTGCACATGACCCAGCGCACGGACGACGAGCTTCTCAGCCCCGCCGAGGCGGTCGACCTCGAGAACTGCGCGCGAGAGCCCATCCACGTCCCCGGGCGCATCCAGCCCCGCGGTGCGCTCCTCGTGGTGCGGGAGTCCGACGGGCACGTGGTGCAGTGCTCGACCAACGTCCGCGAGGTCCTGGGGCACGACGTCGAGCAGGTGCTCGGCGCCCCGCTGGCCCAGGTACTCGGTCCCGACGACGGCGCCCGGCTCCTCGCGCACGTCGCGCTCCACCCCGACCTGGCCCCGCACAACCCCGTCGAGATCCGCACCGGGACGACCCGCGACGTCGAGACCGACGCGATCCTGCACCGCCCACCGCTGCCCGCCGGGGCCGAGCCCGTCGTCGTGATCGAGCTCGAGCCCGCCGTCGTGCGACCGCTCAGCTTCCCCAACACGTACCAGGCCGTGCGCGTGGCGCTCGCGGACCTCGACCGGGCCGGGACGCTGCCCGCGCTGTTCGGGACCGCGGCGCAGCACGTGCGGCGGCTCACGGGCTTCGACCGCGTGATGATCTACCGCTTCGACGCGGACTACAACGGCGAGGTCGTCGCCGAGGCCAAGCGCGAGGACCTCAACTCGTTCCACGGCCTGCACTACCCGGCGACCGACATCCCGCGCCAGGCCCGCGCGCTGTACGAGAAGAACTGGATCCGGCTGATCGACGACGTGGGCTACGTGCCGTGCGACGTCGTCCCGACCGCCCTCCCGACCACGGGGCAGCCGCTCGACCTCACGTACTCGACGCTGCGCAGCGTCTCCCCGATCCACCTCGAGTACCTCGCGAACATGGGCGTGGGTGCGTCGATGTCGATCTCGCTGCTGCGCGACGGGAAGCTGTGGGGCCTCATCGCGTGCCACCACTACTCTGGGCCGCACCACCCGCCCTACGCGGTGCGTGCCGCCGCGGAGTTCCTGGGCTCCGCTCTGTCGGTGCTGCTCGTCGCGCAGAGCGAGGAGGACCGCCTGGCCGCGTCGCGCGCGTCGTCGCGCCTGCTCGCAGCCCTGGTCGCCGACAGCCGCGACGAGGACGCGACGCTCGTCGAGGCGCTCACGGCCGACCGGCGGTTGCTCGACCTCGTGGGCGCCGACGGTGCCGTGGTCGTCGCGGAGGGCCGCTCCGGCTCGCTCGGCCGCGTGCCCGACGACGCGGGGGTCGCCCTGCTCGCCGGGTGGGTCGCGGACCGGCTCGCGGGCACGGGCGACGAGGTCCTCGCGATCGACTCGCTGCGTGTGGCCGCCCCCGAGGTCGCGGCGCACCTGCCCGACGTCGCGGGCGTGCTGGGCGTGCACCTGAACGACGGCCAGGTCGTGCTCTGGCTGCGTGACGAGGTGCTGCGGAGCGTCGACTGGGGCGGCGACCCCCACAACAAGGCCATCGCGCGCAGCGAGGGCGACACGGTCCGGCTCAGCCCCCGCAAGTCGTTCGAGCGCTGGCGCGAGGTCGTGAGCGGTCACAGCGACCCCTGGGCCGAGGAGGCCGTCGAGACGGCGGGAGCGCTGCGCAGCCACCTCGTCGAGGCGCTCTACCTGGCCGGGCGCCGGGACGTCCGCGCGGCCGAGGCCCTCCAGCGGAGCCTGCTCCCCGCGTCGCTGCCCGACACCCCGGGCTGGACCGTGACCGCACGGTACGAGCCGGCCGGCGGCGGATTCGTCGGCGGTGACTGGTACGACGCGCTCCGCCTGCCCTCGGGCGCGCTCGGGCTCGTCGTCGGGGACGTCACGGGCCACGGGCTCCAGGCCGCGGCCTCGATGGGGCAGCTCCGCAACACGCTGCGCGCCGCGCTCGTCCAGGCCGGGACCGCGCGCGGGGCCGTCGAGCAGCTCGCCGCGACCGTGCGATGGACCATGCCGGGGCAGATCGCGACGCTCGTCGTCGCGGTCGTCGACCTCGACGAGGGCTCGGTCGAGTACGTGACGGCGGGTCATCCGCCCCCGTTCTTCCTCGTGCCCGGCGAGGGCGTCGTGTGGGGCCGTCTGCTGGGCGGTCCGCCGCTCGGGCTGGGTGCGCTGCGGTTCGAGCCCGGGACCACGTCGATCCCGCCCGGCGGTGCCCTCGTGCTCTACAGCGACGGGCTCTTCGAGCGCCGTGACGAGTCGCTCAAGGTGGGGCTGCGGCGGCTCGCCGGGACGTTCGCCGAGCACGTGGGCGACGTCGACGCCGTGCTGCGCGAGACCCGGGACCCCGCGTCGGAGGACGACGCGACGCTGCTGGTGCTGCGCCGTCGGGCCACCGACGAGGCCGGCGGCCCGGCCGGCGAGGCCACCGGCACGGCCGGCACGGCCGGCGGCACGACCACCGGCACCGTCACCGACGACTGAGGGCCGACCTGCGCCTCGCGCAGACCGGCCCTCAGCGGGAGCGAGCGGTCAGGGGACCGCTGCGACAGGCAGCGGTGGAGCCACCGCGTCGCGCGGCACTCCGAGCCGCGCCCAGACGTGCTTGCCGTCCGCGACGAACCAGCCCACGTCCAGGGCGATCCGCTGCGCGAGCACGAGCCCGAAGCCGCCGTCGCCCGGCAGGCGCGGCGCCGCGACCACGGGGGCACGGCTCGTGTCCTGGTCGATCACGTCGACGATGTACTCCTCGCCGTCGGTCAGGAGCTGGACAGTCGTCGGCGGGCGCCCGTGGCGCAGTGCGTTGGTCGCGAGCTCGCTCGCGACGAGCACGATCTTCTCGGGTACCTCGGCGAGGGCGCCGTCGGGAGCGAGCGGGCGCCCCGTCAGCTCGAGGTGGAGCGAGGTGCGCAACGTCGAGAGCTCGTCGATCGAGTCGAGCTGCCAGACGCGGACCACGTGGAAGTTCTCGGGCGGACGGGACGAGGCGATCGAGGTGTCCAAGAGGTTCCTCCGATGGGTCCGGTGGGATGTGCGGGTGGGTCGGGCACGACCGTGCGGCCAGGGGTGGTGGCCGGTGCGCCGGAAAGGGGTCAGTCGACGATCGTGAACTGCGCGAGGACGCCGCTGATCTCCAGCAGGTCCTTGATGCGCTCAGGGACACCGACCAGGACCGGGGCCTCGCCACCGGCCAGGAGGGACAGGTACAGCAGCCGCAGGCCGCCCGAGTCCATGAAGGTGACGTCGGCCAGGTCGATCGTCACAGGGCCGTCCGCGCGCTGGAGGGAACGGACGAGGTCGTCCTCGGAACGGTCCTGGACCGCGGCGTCGACCTCGCCCCACATCGTCCATCGAGGTCCGGAGTCGTCGATCCGGACTCCCCCTTGCGTCGTGTGCTCCGGCACTGCTCGCCTCTCGATCGGTTGACCTGAACGTCCTCCCGGCCGCGCTGGGCGACCGGGACTCGTGCCAGGTTACGGAACTTCCCGCCCGGTTTCCTTGTGGGACTCGCCCCGTCACCGGACCTGCACAGTTCACCCGGTGCTCACCGAGCCCGTGAGCCCCGGAATCCCGGGCATGATGGGCTCATGAAGGTCTCGCGCAGGTCGCACGTCCCCCCGTTCGCCGTCATGGAGGTCCTGGCCGCGGCCAACGCCCGGCGGGACGCGGGCGAGTCGATCCTCAACCTGTGCGCCGGGGAGCCGTCGACGGGGGCGTCCGACGTCGTGCGGCGCCGGGCGATCGAGCTGCTCGAGTCGGGCGACCTCGGGTACACCGAGGCCCTGGGCGTGCCCGCGCTGCGCCAGGCGGTCGCCGAGCACTACGAGCGGACGTACGGCGTGGTCGTCGACCCGGCGCGGGTCGCGATCACGACGGGGTCGTCGGGCGGGTTCATGCTCGCGTTCCTCGCCGCGTTCGACGCCGGCGACCGTGTCGCGCTGGCTCGCCCCGGGTACCCCGCGTACCGGAACATCCTCGCGGCGCTGGGGTGCGAGGTCGTCGAGCTCGACTGCGGCCCCGAGACCCGCTACCAGCCCACCGTCTCCCAGCTCATGGAGGCGTACTACGGGGGCGGCCTCGACGGGCTCGTCGTCGCGAGCCCCGCGAACCCGACCGGGACGATGATCCCGCCGGCCGACCTCGCCGACCTCGCGGCGTGGTGCACCGACCACGACGTCCGCCTGATCAGCGACGAGATCTATCACGGCATCGTCTACGCGGACCCCGCGTCGGAGGCCGGCGAGACGGCGACCGCGGCCCAGTACCTCGACGGCGGCGCGGTCGTCGTGAACTCGTTCTCCAAGTACTGGGCCATGACCGGGTGGCGGCTCGGGTGGCTCGTGCTGCCCGAGGACCTCGTGGCCCCGGTCGACGCGCTCGCGGGCAACATCGCGCTGAGCCCGCCCGCCCTCGCGCAGCACGCGGGCGTCGCGGCGCTGTCCCCCGAGGGGTACGCGGCCGCACGGACGAACGTCGCCCGGTACGCGGACTCGCGCGCGCTCGTGCTCGACCGGCTCACCGACCTGGGGTGGGACCCGGTCGCCCCGGCCGACGGAGCGTTCTACGTGTACGCGAACGTCGCGGGGTCGGGGCTGGACTCCGTCACGTGGTGCGAGCGGCTCCTCGCCGACACGGGGGTCGCGCTCACCCCGGGCACGGACTTCGACGGCGTGCGCGGCCACGAGTGGGTCCGGCTGTCCTTCGCGGCCGCGCCGGAGGTCGTGGCCGAGGCCGTGGACCGGATCGTCGCGTGGCGGGCGGCGGGCTACCGGCGGGCGTGAGGAACGGTCAGGCGGCCAGGTCGACGGTGCGTGCGTGGGCGGCAGGCACCTCGAGAGGGACGACGACGGCCTCGGTCGCGCGGCGCCGTCGGGCCTTGACGAGGACCACGATGGCCTGACCGCCGATGACGATCCACACCACGTTCGCGACCGCCGAGGGCCACACGCCGTTGACCGCCGCGACCAGGCACATGAGACCCGCGCCCACGAAGTTCGTGAGCTGGAACCGCAGCGAGTCCCCCGACCAGCGACCGCGTGTGACCATCGCGTACGCCGTGACGGCCGCGATCGCGCCGACCCATCCGAGCGGGGTCACGACCAGGTCGACGAGGGCGGGGGAAGCGGACATGGCGGTCTCCGGGCAGGGGTAACGAAGGGATCGGGGAGGGGGGACCTGGTGGGAGCTGCGACGCTGCAGCAACCAGGTGGATTGTGGGCGCCAGCCCCTTTTGAGGAGGACCGGCCGGCGCCACGTCACCAGTGTGGCCCCCAAAATCATTCAGCACAATTGAAGAACTCTGACGTGGCCGTTTAGCATCTCTACATGGCCACGGACCCACGAAGACTTGGTTTCCTGCTTGCCGTGCACCGGTCCGGAGGTGTCCTGGCGGCCGCCGACCTGCTGCACGTGACCCCCTCGGCCGTGTCTCAGCAAATAGCACGTCTGGAGGCCGAGGAGAAGGTCCAGGTCCTCGACCGCGGGCCACGTGGCGTGACCCTGACGCCCGCCGGCCGCATCCTCGCCGAGGCCGCCGAACGCATCGAGTCCGAGATGGTCGAGGCCCGCAAGGCCATCGTCGCGATGAGCGAGGAGATGACGGGGACGGTGTCGGTCGGGTCGTTCCAGACGGCGATCCGCGCGGTCGTCGGGCCCACGTTCGCGACGCTCGAGTCGCGCTACCCCGGCGTCGAGCTCGACGTCCAGGAGCTCGAGCCCGCAGAGGCCCTGCGGCTCCTGCGCAGCGGTGACCTGGACGTCGTCCTCCTGGAGCGCGACGAGGACGCGGACTCCCCCGCGCCGCGCGGCATGCGCGAGGTCCCGCTGCTCGACGAGCCGTGGCGCGTCGTCGTCCCCGCGACGTTCCCCACGCCCGCGCGTCTCGACGACGTGCGCGACGCCGTCTGGCTCGGCCCCGAACCCACGACCGCCGCGGCCCGCGCCCTGCGTCGCCTCTCGCGCACGCTCGGCACGACCCTGCGCACACGTCACTCGTACTACGACTTCGACGTGGCCCTCGCGCTCGTCGCGGCCGGGCAGGGCGTCGCGATGCTCCCCGCGCTCGCCGTCCAGGGCGAGATGCCCGACGGCGTCACGGTCGTCCCGCTCCCGGGTCTCGGGTCGCGGCGGCTCGTCGCGCGACACCGGGCCACCCGGCACGAGCCCCGGCCCGTCGTGAACGCGGTCATCGACGAGATGGTCGCGGCGGCCGCGGCGATCGAGCTGGGCTGAGCGGGGACCGCTCAGCGCCTCCCGAGCGACAGGCTCCCGTCGTCGAGCACCGACAGCTCGTCCAGCACCCGGGTGAGAGTGACCGCCGACCGGTCCCAGCGCATCGACCGAGGGTCCGCAGGCAGGTCGGCGACCCGGGCCGGAGCGGCCGGCGAGGCGAGGTGCCGAGGGACGTAGGCGGTCGTTCGGGGCTGCTTGTCCTGCGACGTCATGTCCATGCTGGGTGAAGCCCCCTCGGGCGCTCGTGGTGGTCCCCGGCGCGGGCACGCGACGAGGTGAGCAACTCATCCTGCCCGGCTCGCGCGCGACGCGACGGAGGCGCGCCCTCGGACGTGGGCGGGAGCGTGGCGAGACTCGTGGAGATCGTGTGGCCGCTACTCACGGACGAAGACCTGGTAGCGCTCCGGGTCCTTCTGGGCCGCGACGGTCGCGGCGACCCGCTCCTCGGCCTCCTCCTTGGTCGGCAGCACGTCGCAGTCGAACGCGTCGTACAACGTGATCGAGGTGTGCGCCCACCCGAGGATCGGTGGGGTCCCTGCGGGGCAGGACCCGACGAGCGGGTAGACGAAGACGATCTGCTTGCCGGTCTGGAGACCGACCTTCCGGGCGATCCCCTGCGCGGTGTCGACGATCAGGCTGCGGTTCGTCGTGATCTGCCCCGGGACGCCCGGGTCCTGGACGGTCCCGTCCACCTGCCCCTGCACCCACGCGCGGACGCGTTCGGGCAGGGGTTCGGCGCTCGTGACGACGACCCGTGTCTCGTCGGGCAGGACGAAGGCGCGCTTGCCCGCGGGAAGCCTGCCGACGTCCTCCACGGCGATCGTCTCTCCCGTGGTGACGGCCAGCTCCTCGGGTGGGGGGGACGCGGCTGCCGCCTCGGCCACGGACGACCCGTCGGCCGGGCCCGCCGTGTTCCCGCGGTCGTCCCCGACACACCCCTCGAGCAGCGCGAGCAGCGTGAACATCACGATCGTGGCCGCAATCAGCAAGAACCCCGTGCGGCGATTCTCGGGGCTCGTCACCGAGCGCACCTCCTCGATCTCGGGCGTGCCCGCCAGGAGGACACGTCGGTTTTCCACCTCCTATGCGCCGGGACCGTCCTTGGCCTGCTTCTCCGCGCTGCCCGGGGCTCTCTCGCGCTGCCGAGGGTCTCGCCCTGGTCGGCGGAAGCGGCCTGCACCGTCGGGCACGCCCAGGCCCGGTCCCGGTCGAGCGCCCTGCCTGCGGAGCGGACTTTCCGGACGTAGCCTGCTCGGATGGACGTAGCGGTGCTCGGAGCGACCGGTGACGTCGGGCGGCAGGTCGTCACGCAGCTCGTCGAACGGCGCGTCCTGCCCACGACCTCCCGGCTGCAGCTCGTGGGCCGGCCCGGCGGCGCGTCGGGGCGCGCGGTCCACGGGCTGCGCGCGGACCTCGTCGACGCCTACGACGAGCACGCCCCGCTCATCGACGTGGCCCACTCCCCCGCCGACGTCGTCGCCGACGTGGTCGTCGTCGCGGCCGGGGCGACGACGCCCGCCCGCTCGGGCGCCTCGCTCGACCGGACCGGGCTCGCCGTCGCCAACCGCGAGGTCTTCGCCGAGTACGCCGACGCGATCGCACGGCAGGGCTCGGGGCACGAGGTCGTGATCGTGGTGTCCAACCCCGTCGAGGTCGGCGTCGCCGTCATGGCCCGGGCGCTGGGCGCGCGACGCGTCGTCGGGATGGGAGCCTGGCTCGACACGCTGCGCTTCCGGCGCGAGATCGCCGTCGAGCTGGGCGTCCGACGGCACCGCATCGGCGGCTTCGTCGGAGGCCAGCACGGCGAGGACGCGGTACCGCTCTGGTCGACCGTCCGTCTCAGCGGGCACGACCTCGCCGAGCGCGACCGGGCCGTGCGCCTCCTGCGGCGCGGGCGCACGCTCGACGGGTTCCCGGACGAGATCGCCGCCGCGAAGGCAGAGCTCGTCGAGGTCGCGGCCACCGACATCGGCGCCGCCTACCGCCTGATCGACACCTGGCCCGCCGACCTGCGAGTCGTCGCGCGCCCCTGGATGACGCACCAGAGCGGCGCCAAGACCGCGACCGCCACGGCGTCCGCGACGGTCGACCTCGTCGAGGTCGTGCTCGACGGGCGAGAGATCGTCGTCGCCGGGCAGGTCGCCCTCGACGACGAGGTGGCGCTCGCGGGCGAGCCGCAGCGCGGCGTCCTGGGCGTCCCGATCGTGCTGGGCCCGGAGGGATGGACGCGCGTCCTCCTGGACTCCCTGCCCGACGACGAGACGCACCGCCTGCGCGGAGCGGCGGCGGCCGTGGGCTCGGCGCTGCGGACGGCAGGTGTGGAGGGAGGGCCGGGCGGCTCGGCCGCGGCGGCCGCCGGGGCTGCCGACGCTGCGGAGCGTGCGGGGTCTGCCGGGGCTGCGGGGGCCGACGCCTCCGAGGGACCCGGGGAAGCCGTCCGCCCCGACGCGGCCGAACCCTCCTGGGTGGCCCAGGTCGAGGGGTTGCACCGCGCGGGCACCCTGACCGGTCTCACGGGCGTGTTCTCGACGCGTGGCGTGAGCTTCGAGCACCTCGCGACCGAGGAGGTCGAGGGCGACGGAGACGCGGGCACGATCCACGTGAGCTTCCGGGCCAGCGAACGTCGCGCCCGGGCGCTCGAGCGGGCCGTGGGACGGCTCGCGACGGTGCGCTCCGTCGTCGTGCACGGCGCTCCCCGCGAGACGGCCGCACCGCCGCGCGACCGCGGGCGCTAGGCTGGGCCCACAACCACATACTGCTGCTCGAACCACTGCGGGAGAGCCCGGCCACCTCAGGGTGAGGTCGGCGCCGAAGGAGCAACTCCTCCCCGAGAATCTCTCAGGCCGACGTACCGCGGTGGCGAGGCAACTCTGGAAAGCGGTGACTCCGCGACCGCCCTCGGGCGGAGGGGTCCCCTACCGACGGTGCAAGCCGGCGCGCCCCGGGTCCGCGAGGACCATGGCGGACCGGCAAAACTCTCAGGTCGACGCTGCGCGTCCGATGACAGAGCGGGGAGGAACGGGTGGGCCCCAGGGTCTGCCGTCGTCTTCCTCGCCGACCCCCGGAGACCTCCGTGACACAGCAGTCCAGCGACGCGTTCGACCGCGCGCACTTCCCGTTCCGCCACCTCGGGCCCCGCCCCGTGTCGGCCGAGCCTGCGGCGGCGCCCTCGGGCGAGATCGCGACCATGCTCGCCGAGCTCGGCTACGACTCCCTCGACGCGCTGATCGACGCCGCGGTCCCGGACTCGATCCGGACCGACCGTCCGCTCGACCTGCCCGCGGCCCGCACCGAGTCCGAGGTCCTCGCGGACCTGCGTGCCATCGCTGCCAAGAACGTCGTCAAGACCCAGATGATCGGGCTCGGCTACTACGGGACCATCACTCCCCCGGTCATCCGTCGCAACGTGCTCGAGTCCCCGGCCTGGTACACGGCGTACACGCCCTACCAGCCCGAGATCTCGCAGGGGCGTCTCGAGGCGCTGCTCAACTTCCAGACCGTGGTGCTGGACCTGACGGGGCTCGAGGTCGCCAACGCGTCCCTGCTCGACGAGGCCACCGCGGTCGCCGAGGCCGTCGCGCTCATGTGGCGCGCGGCCAAGGGCGGGGCGGGCGTCGTCGCCCTGGACTCCGAGCTGTTCCCGCAGACGATCGCGGTGACCCGGGCGCGGGCCGAGTCGGTCGGCCTGCCGGTGGTCGTGGTCGACCTGTCGGAGGGCGTGACGGCGGGGCTCGTCGCGGCCGGGGTGGCGGACCAGAGGCTCATCGGCGTGGTGCTGCAGCAGAGCGGCGCCTCGGGCGTTGTCCGCGACCTGCGTCCGCTCGTCGCCGAGACCAAGGAGCAGGGTGGCCTGGTGACGGTCGCGGCCGACCTCCTGGCTCTCACGCTGCTCGTCTCCCCCGGCGAGCTCGGCGCCGATGTCGCGGTGGGCTCGGCCCAGCGCTTCGGCGTCCCGCTGTTCTACGGCGGCCCGCACGCGGCGTTCATGGCGGTCCGCAAGGGCCTCGAGCGGTCCCTCCCGGGCCGCCTGGTCGGGGTGTCGGTCGACGCCGACGGCGACCAGGCCTACCGCCTGGCCCTGCAGACCCGTGAGCAGCACATCCGCCGTGAGAAGGCGACGAGCAACATCTGCACGGCCCAGGCGCTGCTCGCGATCGTCGCGTCGATGTACGCGGTCTACCACGGGCCCGCCGGGCTCAAGGAGATCGCGGAGCGCGTGCACTCGCGGGCCGTGGCGCTCGCGAACGGGCTGCGTGCCGCGGGTGTCGAGGTCCGGCACGACGTCTTCTTCGACACCGTGGCCGCCGTGGTGCCGGGTCGTGCGGCGTCGCTCGTCGCGGCCGCCGCCGACGCCGGCATCAACGTGTACAACCCAGACTCCGATCATGTACAGATTGCGTGCGACGAGACCACGACGCCCGACGACGTGCTCGCGCTCGTCGAGGTCTTCGCGGCCGGCCAGGACCTCGGGTTCGTCGGTGGCGGCAGCGTGCTGCCCCAGGAACTGCTGCGCACCACCGGGTACCTGACCCACCCGGTGTTCCGCCGTCACCGCTCCGAGACCGCGATGCTGCGCTACCTGCGCGCTCTCTCCGACAAGGACCTAGCGCTCGACCGCACCATGATCCCGCTGGGCTCGTGCACCATGAAGCTCAACGCGACCGCCGAGATGGAGGCGATCTCCTGGCCGGGCTTCGCGGACCTGCACCCGTTCGTGCCCGCCGACCAGGCGCTGGGCTACGCCGAGCTGATCGACGGTCTGCAGGGCCAGCTCACCGAGATCACGGGTTACGCGGGCGTCTCGGTGCAGCCCAACGCGGGCTCGCAGGGTGAGTTCGCCGGTCTGCTCGCGATCCGCGACTACCACCGGTCGCGCGGCCAGGAGGGGCGCGACGTGTGCCTCATCCCCGCGTCGGCGCACGGCACCAACGCGGCGTCGGCCGCCCTGGCCGGCATGCGCGTCGTGGTCGTGGCGACGTCCGAGAAGGGTGAGGTGCAGCTCGACGACCTGCGTGCCAAGCTGGGCCAGCACGGTCCCCAGGTGGCCGCGATCATGATCACCTACCCCTCGACGCACGGCGTCTACGAGGAGCACGTGCGCGAGGTCTGCGATCTTGTACACGAAGCCGGTGGCCAGGTGTACATCGACGGGGCGAACCTCAACGCGCTCGTCGGGCTCGCCCGGCCCGGCGAGTTCGGGGGCGACGTCTCGCACCTGAACCTGCACAAGACGTTCTGCATCCCGCACGGCGGTGGCGGCCCCGGCGTCGGACCCGTCGCCGTCGCCGAGCACCTCGTCCCGTTCCTCCCCGGGAACCCGCTCACGGGCGAGGGAGCGGCTCCCGTCTCGGCCGCACCGTTCGGCTCGGCCGGCATCCTGCCGATCTCCTACGCCTACGTCGCGCTCATGGGGCCCGACGGCCTGGAGGCCGCGACCAAGACCGCCGTGCTCGCCGCGAACTACCTGGCCAGCCGCCTGACCGAGCACTTCCCCGTGCTCTACACCGGCGAGGCGGGCCTGGTCGCGCACGAGTGCATCCTCGACCTGCGCCCGATCACCGCGCAGACCGGGGTCACGGCCGAGGACGTGGCCAAGCGCCTCATGGACTACGGGTTCCACGCGCCCACGCTGTCCTTCCCGGTCGCGGGCACGCTCATGGTCGAGCCGACCGAGAGCGAGGACCTCGCCGAGCTCGACCGGTTCGTCGCGGCGATGGTCGCGATCAAGGCCGAGATCGACGAGGTCGCGGCCGGTACGTGGGCCATCGAGGAGTCGCCCCTGCGCGGGGCCCCGCACACGGCCGCCGCGGTCGTCTCGGACTCCTGGGACCGGCCGTACTCGCGCGAGGTCGCGGCCTACCCGCTCGCTACGCTGCGGTCGGGCAAGTACTGGCCGCCCGTGCGGCGCATCGACGGGGCGCGCGGCGACCGCAACCTCGTGTGCTCCTGCCCCCCGATCGAGTCGTACTCCTGAGGTCGTCGGAACCAGCGTCGCCTCGCGGCCACGCTGGTTCCGACACCTCGGACCCACCCCAGGACCGCCAGGACGCGCGTGACGCAGAGGTCGCCCTCGTCCTGACACCCCGCAGAGAGGATCACCATGACGGAGTCCGTGCAGGACACCACCCCGGCCGCCGACCGCCTCAGCCCGCTCCACGACGAGCACGTCGCCCTGGGGGCCTCGCTCACGAGCTTCGGCGGGTGGCAGATGCCGCTGCGCTACACGAGCGACCTGGCCGAGCACCGTGCGGTACGCGAGGCCGCGGGCCTGTTCGACCTCTCCCACATGGGCGAGATCGAGGTCAGCGGGCCGCAGGCGGCTGCCGCCCTGGACCACGCCCTCGTCGGCAACCTCACGGCGGTCGCCGTGGGACGTGCGCGCTACACGATGATCTGCGCCGAGGACGGCTCGGTCCTCGACGACCTGGTCGTCTACCGGACGGGCGAGGAGACGTTCCTCGTCGTGGCCAACGCCGGGAACGCGCCGCTCGTGACCGCCGAGCTGGTCCGACGGAGCGAGGGTTTCGAGGCCACGGTCACGGACCAGGCCGCGGACACCGCGCTGATCGCGGTCCAGGGCCCGCGCGCGGAGGAGATCGTCGGCTCGCTCGTGACGCCCGACGATGTACAAGTCGTCAAAGACCTGAAGTACTACGCCTCGGTCGAGCTCCGCGTCGCCGGGATCGATGCCCTCGTCGCCCGCACGGGGTACACGGGGGAGGACGGCTTCGAGCTGTTCGTCCCTGCCGGGCAGGCCCGCGAGCTGTGGCAGCAGGTGCTGGCGGCGGGGGAGCCCCTCGGCCTGGTCCCCGCCGGGCTCTCGGCGCGCGACTCGCTGCGCCTCGAGGCCGGGATGCCGCTGTACGGCCACGAGCTCGACACGACCACGACGCCCTTCGAGGCAGGCCTGGGGCGCGTCGTGAAGCTCGACAAGGTCGACGCCGAGGGAGAGCCGATCGACTTCGTGGGCCGCGCCGCCCTCGCGTCGCGTAAGGGCGCCCAGCCCGCGCGCGTGCTCGTGGGCCTCCGCGGTCTGGGCAAGCGACCCGCTCGCGCGGGCTACGCAGTCGTGATCCCGGGCAAGGAGCCCGACGTGCAGATTGGTGTCGTGACCTCGGGCGCCCCCTCGCCGACCCTCGGGTACCCGATCGCGATGGCCTACGTGACGCCCGAGTTCAGCGCCGAGGGCACCGAGCTCGCGGTCGACGTCCGCGGCCGTGAGGAGCCGGTGGTGATCGTGCCCATGCCGTTCTACCGTCGTCCTCAGACCCCCTGACCCGGGCGCACGGCCCGGTCCTCTCCCGCCCCCGACCCTCGACCTACCACCAGCAGACCAGGAGCACCTCATGGCAGACTTCCCCGCCGACCTGCAGTACACCGCCGAGCACGAGTGGCTCGACGCCTCGACGCCCGCCGTCGTCGGCATCACGAGCACGGCCGCCGAGGCCCTCGGTGACATCGTCTACCTCGAGCTCCCCGAGGTCGGAGCGACCGTCACGGCGGGCGCGGTGATCGGCGAGGTCGAGTCGACCAAGTCCGTCTCCGAGCTGTACTCGCCGGTCACCGGGACCGTGGCCGAGGTCAACCAGGCCGCGATCGACGACCCGTCGCTCGTCAACGCCGAGCCTTTCGCCGGGGGATGGCTCCTCAAGGTCGACGTGACCGAGACCGGTCCGGTGCTCACGGCCGAGGAGTACAGCGCGCTCGTGGGCGGCTGACCCTCTCGCTTCCTCCCGAGGTTCCCCCCGAGGGCCGCTCCGCGACGACGTCGCAGGGCGGCCCTCGGGCGTCTCCGGTTGTCACTCAGCATGCTGTGGCGCCAGACTGTGAGGCGGATCACATTTCTTTCCGCAACGGCCTAGGGGTGATCCGAGACACATCGGAGATATCGACCGTTGTCGCCAGAGCCGGGATTTTTGGCATCTGACCTGCGTGGATACTGTGCAGCACGTTGGAGGGGACCCTCTCGTGAAAGACCGCTGAGATTGAGGGTGAAGATCCGCGTCATGAATCGCGGGTTCGCCCATCTCTCCCAGTAGCAGCACCTCACCGGATCGACCCATGACGCGATGGGAAGACCGGTCAGCACATGGAGGAAGCATGAGCATCATCGAACTGGCCCGGACAGAGACGCCGGCCGTCCAGCTCGCAGCACCACTCACCCGCCGTGAGCAGGTCGTGCTGTCGAACCTTTCCGAGGACATCACCTTGGAGCAGATCGCCACCAAGCTGTTCGTCACCCGCAACACCGTGAAGTCGCAGGTGCGCAGCCTCTACCGCAAGCTCGGCGTCTCGACTCGTGCCGAGGCGGTCCAGTGGGCCAAGGACGCGGGTATCCGCTGACCTCGGCTCTCGGGGGAGGGCCCGCCCGTTCTGCGGGCGCGACAGCGAGTACGGCAGGGGACGAAGGGCTTCCTGGCCCGTGGGCAGGAAGCCCGGCGCACGTGGCCGCGCGCGACGTGCCGGACCACGGTCCGGCCAGGTCCCGTCATGGTCGGCGTGAAACACTGCGCACATGATCTCCCGCCGTCTCGTGGTGGCCGCCGCCGTCGTCGACGACCTCACGACCCCCCGCCTGCTGCTCGCCGCCCGCCGTTCTCGGCCGGTCGAGCTCGCGGGGCGCTGGGAGTTCCCGGGGGGCAAGGTCGATCCGGGGGAGACGCCCGTCGACGGGCTGCACCGCGAGCTCCGGGAGGAGCTGGGGGTGCAGGTCGAGCTCGGTGACGAGCTGGTCGGACCTGACGACGGGGGCTGGAACATCACGGACCGCCACGTCATGCGGCTGTGGCTCGCTCGCGTCGTCGCAGGGGAGCCCGAGCCGCTCGTCGAGCACGATGCGCTGTCCTGGCTCCCCGTCGGGGAGTGGGGGAGCGTCGACTGGCTGGACGGCGACGTCCGGATCGTCGACGCCCTCAGCGACTGGGTGGCGCAGGAAGCCGTCTGACCCAGGTCTCGACCTGTCGCCTGCTGCCCAGCCGCACGAGGGTCGGCGGTGAGTCCTGACGTGCGACCGCGGCCGGGAGGCCGCGCAGCGAGTGGCGCGTCGACCACGCCCACCTGACGACGTGCCCCGGGTCCGAGAGGACCGTGCGCAGCGGCGGTTCGACGTTGCCGTTCCACAGCACCTCGCGTGTCCACGCGCGCTTCACCGTACGAGTCACGACCTGACGCATCGTGGTCGCCACAGGCAGGTCGAGCCACACGACGAGGTCGGCCTCGTCGAGGAGCAGCTGACGTGCCGCGCGGTACTGCCACTCGACGACGAAACCCTCCTGCCCGACGACGTCGCGCACGTCGTCGAGGAACGTCGCCCGGGGAGTCCAGCCCGGGCCGTGGAAGAGCGCGTCGATCTCGGTGTGCGGCAGGTCGAGGCGTGCGGCGAGCCGCCTCGCGAGGGTCGTCTTCCCGGCCCCCGAGACCCCGGCCACGACGACGCGGCGAGGGCTGTGCCCGAGGTGCGCGACGACGTCGTCCAGGGGGCCGAGGGTGGTGTGCACCCCGGGACCCTACCCGGTGACGACCTGCGGCCCCCGCCTCCTGGCCGGTCTCGCCGCGCGGTCCTGGACCGGCGCTGGTATCACGGAGGGGTGTGAGGTGCGCCGAGACGTCGGACCGGGGCGCCGGGTGCTCACCTCCGACCGGTCGACCGGGCCTCGTGCACGCACGACGCCCCCTGCAGAGAGGTGACCCGCATGAGCGACCTCACCGGACTGGGAAACCCGGCACGGCCCACGAGCGTCACGGTCGCGGTCGTGCTCACCTGGATCGCCGCCGTCACCGACATGGCCGGCAGCGTGGCCCTGTTCTTCCTCGCAGGGGATGCGGCCGTCGTCGACGCGCTCGCCGCGACCCGCGCCGAGATCCAGTTCTTCGCGCTCCTGAGCCTCGTGGTCGGGGTCCTCGTCGCGCTCGTCGCGCTCGGCCTCCAGACCCGCGGACGGTGGGCGCTCATGGCGGTCACGTTCGTCATGCTCGTCCGCATCGGGATCGGCGTGTACTCGCTGCTCCGGTTCGGGCCGCACCAGCTGACGGGCGCCGTGCTGACGATCGTCGTCGCGCTCCTGGTGCTCGCGCTGCTCTGGAACGGGGCGTCGCGGCGATACTTCCGGGGGTGACGACGCGCCGTCACCCCGCCTCTGCCCGCGGTGATCCGACCAGACGCTTGCGGACACGTGGGGACGCGTGCGGACGCG
Organism: Oerskovia sp. NPDC057915; assembly: GCF_042887685.1. Lineage (NCBI taxonomy): Bacteria > Bacillati > Actinomycetota > Actinomycetes > Micrococcales > Cellulomonadaceae > Oerskovia > Oerskovia sp. NPDC057915. The sequence goes on from NZ_JBHVOS010000003.1 coordinate 222,128, forward strand.
ACCGAACCTTGCGGACCCGGCGACCGGGCGACCGCCCGGACGGCCGACTGGACGAACACCCGGCCGACCGGACGACCGACCGGACGGCCGACGCCCCCGACCCCTGGGCAGGGGGCGGGGGCGTCGGCGTGACCGCGTGGAGTGGTCAGCCGTCGGCAGGCTCGCGGGCGGGGGTGCCCTGCGCCGAGGTCTCGGCGGCCGACACCTTCTGCTCGCCGAGGTGCTTGGGCGTCCAGCCCGTGCTGACCGCGCCGATCATCTGCGGCGGCGTGTGCTTGCGGGTCCAGGCCTTGAACACGAGGTACATCGCGACGACCAGGCCGTAGCGCACCAGGGCGAGCAACGACTGGACAGCGGGGGTGTCGCACCCGAGCGTCGCCGAGGTGTCGTTGAGCGAGTGGACGACCATGACGAGGAGGATCCCGCCGATCGCGGCGGGGGTGCCCTTGCGCCCGTACAGGTGCCAGGCTCGCCATGCGATCGCGACCGCGATGCCCGTGAAGAGCCAGTGGAACGGAGAGACGCCGAAGATGCGGGCGACCTGTGCGGAGACGACCATCCCCGTCGTGACGGCGGGGGTCTCCGTGCCGCAGAAGTTCGGCCCCGAGGCGGCGGCGATCTCGTAGGCGTAGAGCGTGGTCTCGGCGATCGCGAAGCCGAACCCTGCCGCGAGCCCGATCGCGACGCCCGCTCGCGGGTTGCGGTAGGTCCCGAGCAGGAACAGGACGATCGGGACCAGCAGCTTGGCGCTCTCCTCGGTGAACCCGACGAGCGCGGTGGCGAGCGAGATCCCGCCGATCGAACCCGTCAGGTTGTTGAGGTTCAGGGCGATGAGCAAGGTCGCCCCGGCCGATCCGACGGCCACCGCGGCGATCTGACCGAGCCCGACGACGTCCCGCAGCGCGAGCTGCCGCTCGACGAAACCGTAGAACGCCCAGCAGACGAGGGCCATGGCGACGAAGCTCGTGACGGCCATGACGTGCACGTTCTCGGTCGTCTGGTAGACCACGATCCCGACCACCAGCACCACGACGGCAGCAGCGAGGATCCAGACCCAGCGTCCCCAGAAGCGCCCCCGGAAGTGGTGGCCACGGTTCGCCTGCTCGGTACCGTCCGCCACCTGTGCCGTCCAGGCCTGGCCGTCCCATCGGCGGCTGCGCGGGGCCTTCGCCGCGGGGTCGGGGAACCACCCCGCAGCAGGGACGTCGGGGCGCTGCGGGGCGAGTCGCCACGCGGCGAGCAGGCCGACGATCAGCAGGACCGCACCGAGGATGTTGAGCATCATGGCTGAAGCCAATCATGAGTTTCTTGTGAAGATGACAGGGGAATCGTGACACGCCGTCCACGTCCGCGACCTCGACGCGTCGACGCGTCCGACTGTGTGATCGAGAGCTGACGGTGGGCCATGTCTCGACCCTCTCGCGCCGGGCGGGGGGTGCGCGTCGGCCGCGCTGAGGATCCGGCCGGCCGTCGTCTACCGCAGCCGCAGTACGTGGCCCGTCGGTCGCACCGGCCCCTGGCGCCGCCGGTATCGTCGGGGAGTGACTCCAGACCACCCTGCCTCCGGGGTCGGGGCCGACCCGTCCCGACCGGAGCGCGCGGGCGTCGCCGCTCGCCTCCGTACCCGGTGGCGGAGCCTCCCGCTGCTGGTGCGCGACGCCGTCGGGGCGTTCGTCGTCCTTGCGCTCTTCGCGGTGCCGCTGGTCGTCGCACCCGGCACGAATCCGAGCTCGGTCATGTCGGTCGCCGCGCTCGTCGTCGCGTGCGCGGGGCTCGTGTGGCGACGGGAGAGCCCCCTGGTCGCCGCCGGTGCGGTCCTGGTGGCGACGGTCGCCTCGGCGGCGGTGGACCCCGAGTCGGCGCTCGCGCTCGGCCCCGGCCTCGTCGCGATCTACTCGGTCGCGGCGTACGCCCGGCACGTCGATGCCGCTCTGCTGACGGGGGCCATGGCGGTCGCCTACCCGGCCGTGCTGGTCCTCGTCGGAGGGATGGAGGCGACGGGGTCCACGGTCGTGCTCGTCGTGGTCCTGCTCGTCCTGGCCGCGACGCTCGGCTTCGCGATCGGCGCCCAGCGCGCGGTCGTGGCCGGGGCCCGCGAGCGTGCCGAGCGTGCCGAGGAGTCCCGCGAGGCCGAGGCCGCGCGCAGGGTCACCCAGGAGAGGCTGCGGATCGCGCGCGAGCTGCACGACGTCGTCGCGCACCACGTGGCCGTCATCAGTGTGCAGGCGGGTGCCGCCGAGGCCTTGTTCGACCGGCGTCCGGAGGCCGCCCGGGAGGCGATCGGGCACGTGCGCGACGCGGGGGAGCGGGTCCTCGCCGAGATGTCCTCCCTGCTGCACCTGCTGCGCGAGCCGGACGACCGGCCGGACGCGGCGCCCGCCCCCGGAGCCGCGAGCCTGCCCGGTCTGCTGGACGAGGTCCGGGCGACCGGTCTCGAGGTCGTCGAGCGGACGTCGGGCTCCCCCCGCGCCCTGCCCCCGGTCGTCGACCTCACGGTGTACCGGGTCGCCCAGGAGGCGCTGACCAACGCGCACCGGTACGGCACGGGGCGGGCCGAGGTGTCGCTCGTCCACGGTCCGGGGGTCGTCGTGCTCGAGGTCGTCAACCCGCTCCCGGTGCGCACGGCGGGGGCTGGGGCGGGCCCGACGGGTGCGGCGTCCGGGGCCGGGCCTGCGGGTGCGGTCGCGGGAGGGGCCGGGCCCGCGGCCGCGGCGCGTGGAGGGGCCGGGGGCGGGGCCCGGGGGAGCGGGCTCGGTCTGGCAGGTCTCCGAGAACGGGTGGCGGCGGCCGGCGGCACGTCCGAGATCGGGTCGCGCGACCGGACCTGGGTGGTCCGGGTCGAGCTTCCCGTGCCCGACGGGGCGCGCTCCTCCGACACCGTCGACCCCGCGTCGCCCGCCGCGCAGGAGGCGCCGTGACCGTCCGCGTGCTGGTCGTCGACGACCAGGAGCTCATCCGTGCGGGGTTCGCCGCGCTGCTCGACGTGAGCGACGGGATCGAGGTCGTCGGAGAGGCGGCGGACGGGGCCCGGGCCGTCGAGCTCGCGCGGGAGCTGCGTCCCGACGTCGTCGTCATGGACCTCCGGATGCCCGGGACCGACGGGATCTCCGCGACCGCGCAGATCGCCGGGGACCCGGCGCTCGGCGACGTGCACGTCCTGGTCCTGACGACGTTCGAGGACGACGAGCACGTCCTGGGCGCGCTGCGTGCGGGCGCCGCAGGGTTTCTCGGCAAGGGGGTCCGGCCCCAGGTGCTCGTCGATGCCGTCCGGACCGTCGCCGCGGGAGAGTCGCTGCTCTCGCCGACCGCGATGCGCAGCCTCGTCGCCCGGGCGGCCAGGTCGGAGCCGCGGGTCGACGGGGACGTGTTCCGCTCGTTGACGGATCGCGAGCGTGAGGCGGTCCTGCTCGTCGCGCAGGGGATGAGCAACGACGAGATCGCCGCGAGCCTGCACGTCACCCCGCTCACGGCGAAGACGCACGTGAACCGGGCCATGGCCAAGCTCGGGGCGAGGGACAGGGCGCAGCTCGTCGTGCTCGCCTACCGGTCGGGGCTCGCCGCGCACGAGGGCTGAGACGGTCCGCGGGAGCTCGTCGGGGGCCGGGGACCCCAGCGGTGATTCGTCGAGTGTGCAGTTCGGGTCGCCACGGGACGGCTGAGACGACCCGAACTGCACACTCGACGCGGTCGCCCCTCGGGTCGCTGCAGCGCGTACCGAAGGATCGGGCAGAGGCGCCCCTCCCGCGCGCGCGTGATCGGCATCTGTGCCCTACTAGTGAGCGGCAGGTTTCGACTTTTGATTGACAGGCGATAGAAGTCGCCTTAGATTCCTACCAGGTGGTCGAGGAAGACCATCGTTCTCGCAGGTAGATCCACCCTGAACCATGACAAACCGAGCGTCGCGCCTCCGGTGGGAGAACGCTCGTCCCGACGGGGGAGACCCCGGTGTGCTCAGCCGGTGCGACCTCAGGGTCCCACCACCACTCGACGGCGAGGGGAGGACAGCAGCAGCGGCGCGGGCACGAAGACCCGGACGCCGCCCCCGTACAGACACAGACCGAGCCACCCGTAGTCCCGCTGTTCCAGCAGCGAGCGGTGGCTCGGCCCGGCGATGAACCCCGATGAGGAGCTGCATCACTGTGAAGTCTATTCCTGAACGAAGGACCGTGAGATCAAGGGTGGTCGCCGCCTCCCTCGCGGGCGTCCTGGCCCTGACCGGCCTCGCGGCCGCGACGGTCCCGGCCACCGCGCATGACGGCGTCGACCACGGCAGCGAGCCCGGCGCAGAGGCCGCGCTCGACTGGTCCAACTACGAGAAGATCCTGCTGACCAAGGACGTCGGCGAGCCGATCGACCTCGCGATCCTGCCCGACGGCAAGATCCTGCACACCGCACGCAACGGCGACGTCCGGCTCACGGACCCCCAGACCGGCGTCACGTCGGTCACCAACAAGGTCCCCGTGTACGCGAACTCCGAGGACGGCCTGCAGGGCATCGCCGTCGACCCGAACTTCGCCGAGAACAACTGGGTCTACCTCGTCTACGCCCCGCTCAGCGGCACGCCCGCAGGCTCGGCACCCAACACGCTGCCCGCAGGTGCCGACGCCAGCTACTGGGACCAGTGGAAGGGCGTCAACCGCCTCTCCCGCTTCCAGTGGACCGGCACGGGGCTCGACCTGGCCTCCGAGCAGAAGATCCTCGACGTCGAGGTACAGCGCGGTCAGTGCTGCCACGTCGGCGCCGACATCGACTGGGACGGCGACGGCAACCTCTACCTGTCGACCGGTGACAACACCCCCGCCAGCGCGCCCGGAGCCAACGGCTTCGCCCCCAACAACGACGCTCCCGGGATGAACCCCGGTCTGGACTCGCGTCGCGGCGCCGGCAACACCAACGACCTGCGCGGCAAGATCCTGCGCATCACGGTCCAGGAGGACGGCACCTACACGATCCCCGAGGGCAACCTCTTCCCGGTCGGTACCGAGAAGACCCGGCCCGAGATCTTCGTCATGGGCGTCCGCAACCCGTTCCGCATCGACGTCGACCCCGAGACGAACAGCCTCTCGTGGGGCGACTACGGACCGGACGCGGCCAACGCCGACCCGAACCGTGGCCCCATGGGATACGTCGAGTGGAACACCGTGAGCCTCGACGACCCGCACAACGCGGGCTGGCCCTACGTGCACGGGCCCAACGCGGCCTACAACGAGTGGAACTTCGCGACGAGCACGCCCGGGGCGTTCTTCGACCCGGCCGCGCTCAAGAACAACTCGCGCTGGAACACGGGCCTCGTCGACCTGCCGCCGGCCCGTGCGGCGACGCTCTACTACGGCGACCGCCCCGGCGACCAGCCGTGGGACGAGCTCGTGAACTTCGGGGCCGGCAGCGGCCAGGCACCCATGGGCGCCCCCGTCTACCACTACGACGCCGAGAACCCTTCGACGTCGAAGCTCCCGGAGTACTGGGACGGCAAGGCGTTCTTCGGTGAGTTCTCGCAGGACTACCTGGCGGCCTTCACGGTCGACTGGGACACCTACGAGGTCACGCACATCGAGGACTTCACGCCCAACGCGCAGCTCGCGAAGAACGCGCAGCCGCTCAACGACAACATGATCGACATGGAGTTCGGGCCCGACGGCTCGCTCTACGTGCTCGACTACGGCGACGGCTTCTTCCGCGCCAACCCGGACGCCGGCCTCTACAAGGTGTCCTACGCCGAGGGGAACAAGGCCCCGCAGGCCCGGTTCACCGCCGACCCGACCTCGTCCTCCGAGGCCCCGCTCGCGGTGGCCTTCGACGCGGGCACCTCGAGCGACCCCGACGGCGACGCCCTCACCTACCAGTGGGACTTCGACGGCAACGGATCGTTCGACGCGACGGGCGTCACGGCGAACCACACCTACACGACCCTCGGCCAGTACAACGCCCGGCTGCGCGTCACCGACGCCAAGGGCAAGTTCACGCTGACGTCCAAGGTCATCTCGGTGGGCAACCAGGCGCCGAAGGTCACGGTCGACTACCCCGGCGACGGCTCGTTCTTCAGCTGGGGCCAGGCCGTGCCGTTCAAGGTCTCGACGAACGACGCCGAGGACGGGACCGCGACCGTGTGCAGCCGCGTCGCGTGGACCTACGGTCTGGGCCACGACGAGCACGCCCACCCCGAGGTCTCGGGAACGGGCTGCACGGGCGCGTGGAAGACGTCTCCCGACTCGCCGCAGCACGGTGAGGGCGCGCACATCTACGGCGCCGTCGTCGTGTCCTACACCGACAACGGGCACAACGGCCTGCCCGCCGCTCCCGGCGAGGCGACCGTCCAGCTCAACCCGTTCGTCCAGCAGGCCGAGCACGCCAAGAGCAAGGGCGTCGTGGCCTACGAGGACGAGACCGCGGGTGCCGGTCAGGCGATCCGTGGGCTCGGCAACGGTGACCACCTGTCCTACAGCCCGGTGAACTTCGCCGGGATCACGGGCGTCAAGGTCCGGGCCAACGGTGGCGGGCAGCTCCAGCTCCGCTGGGGTGCGGCCGACGCCGCGCCGTTCGCCACGGCGCAGATCCCCGCCGGTGCAGGCTGGAAGGAGGTCACGGTGCCGTTCACGAACGCCCCGCAGGGTTCGGGCACGCTCTTCGTGACCTCGGCCAACGAGCTGGCCGTCGACTCGTTCGACTTCCAGGGCGTGGGCGTCGGCGACGTCAAGGCACCGACCATCAAGCACACGCTCGACCCGGCAGCGCCCACGGGCGTCGGCGGCGTCTACAACAAGGCCGTGCGCATGAACCTCGACGTCAAGGACGACGGCGCGCTCGCGAGCGTCCAGTACTCGACCAACAACGGTCAGACCTGGACGAACGTGGCCGCGGCGTCCGGCGCGTACAGCGTCAGCTTCACGACCAACGGCGTGCGCAACCTCCAGTACCGCGCGACCGACACGGGCGGCAACGTCTCGACGGTCGGGTCGGTCGCCTTCACGATCGACCTCGCCGCGCCGAACGAGCCCACGGTCTCGTCGGTCACCAAGGTCGCCGTGTCCTCGGCCCGTGTCTCGTACGGGGCACCGGGCGAGGCCACGGTCACGGTCACGGGTGCGGGAGGCACGCCCACGGGCGACGTCGTCCTCACCTCGGGCGACACCGAGGTCGGTCGCGGGACCCTCGTCGAGGGCGTCGCGACGGTCGCGCTCGACCCGTCGCTCGCCGTCGGGACGCACACCCTCAAGGCCAGCTACCAGGCCGACCAGGTCTTCAAGAAGTCCTCGTCGACCGTGCGCCTCACGGTGGCCGCGGCCTCCTCGACCGTCACGGGCTCCATCTCGCCCGACCCGGTCAAGCCCTCGATCGCCGCCAAGGCGACCATCTCGGTCGAGAGCTCGACGGGTGTCGCCGCCACGGGCGACGTCACGGTGACGATCAAGCGCAACAACGCCACGGTCGCGACCCGTACCGGGACGCTCGACGCCGAGGGCAACGTCGTCGTGACGCTCCCGAAGCTCCCCGAGGTCGGCACCTACAAGGTCGAGATCGCCTACCAGGGCTCGACCGGCGTCACCAAGAGCGCGACGTCGCTCAACCTCACCGTCCGCAACTAGGCACGTGGTGGCCCGGGGCTCGCGCCCCGGGCCACCGAACCTCACCTCGAAGGAGAGACATGAGTTCACACGAGCACTACCACGAGTCCATCCCGGCTCGCCCGATGAGCCGGCGGAACCTGCTCAAGGCCCTCGCGGCCTCGACGGTCGCCGTGGGCGTCGGCGCGGCCCTGGGCCCGACGGCGGCGTCGGCCCTCGGTGGTGTGGCCGCGGCTCCCAGCAGCGGACGCAACCGCCTGGTCCCGGTCAACCGCATCGGCATCCAGCTCTTCACGATCCGCGACAAGGTCAGCTCGCTCGGCTTCCGGGCCGTGTTCGAGGAGCTCGCCGACATCGGCTACTCCGAGGTCGAGTTCGCCGGGTACACGCAGGGCCAGATCGGTGCGATCACCCCGGCGCAGATCCGCCAGCTCCTCGACGACAACGGCCTGCGGGCCGTGGGGTCGCACGTCAACCTCAACCCGAACAACATCGACGCCGAGATCGAGAAGGCGCTGATCCTCGGCATGCCGCACCTCGGCCAGGGCGGTCCGATCAACGGCACCAACACGGTCGCGGCGTGGACGGCCGCGGCGCAGACGTGGAACGCCATGGGGGAGAAGGCCAAGGCGGCGGGCCTCAAGCTCTACGCGCACAACCACGACGGCGAGTTCCGCTTCACGTCCGACGACCCGAACCGTCGCGTGTACGACCTGCTGTGGGACGAGTTCGACCCGTCGCTCGTCTACTTCGAGATGGACGTCTACTGGGCGCACGTCGGCCAGTTCAAGTACCCCGGGTTCGAGCCCATCGAGTACATCAAGCGCGACCCGCGCCGCTTCCCGATGCTGCACCTCAAGGACGGCAAGGCCAACCCGAGCAGCGCCAACGGCTACGACATCATCGAGTTCGGCGCCGGCAGCATCGACTACCAGTCGTTCCTCTCGCAGCTCCGCACGCGCGGCCAGCACTTCGGCCTGTACGAGCAGGACAACGCGAGCTCGGTCGCCGAGCCGCCGAACCCCTTGAACTCGCTGGGCAACGCACGACGCAGCTACACCTCCATCTACGGCCTTCGCGGCTGACCCACCGAGATCACAGGAGAATCGACATGAAGTGGAAGGTCTCAGCAGCCGCGGCCGCAGCGTTCGCGCTGGTCGCCGTTGCCGCACCGTCGGCGCACGCCGCGGTCACGAACTGCACGACCGAGCTCGACGACGTGGTCGTGGCGGGCGACCTGTTCGTCCCCGCGGGGGCGACCTGTGTCCTCGGCGGCACGACGGTCCAGGGTTCGATCACGGTCGGTGACGACGCGTGGCTCGACGCGACCGAGGCGGTCATCGAGGGCGACGTCGTCGCGACCGACGCGTACGGCGTCCTGATCGACGGTGCGAGCGTGGGCGGCGACATCAGCTCGTACACCGCGGGTTCGCGCTCCGGGTTCCTCTACCTGTACGACCTGCGCGTGGGTGGCAGCGTCGCGACGGGCGGGGTCGACGTCGAGATCTCGGACACGAAGATCACGGGCAACCTCACGACGCAGGCCGCGACGTACGTCGACCTGCTGCGGACGAGCGTGGGCGGCGACGCGACGCTCGGCGACAGCGACTTCGGCGTGAGCGTCGGGGGCGCGGTCGTCGGGGGCAGCCTGTCGGTGACGGGCACCTCGCGTGACGCGCTCGTCGGCGCGAAGGCCGACGGGACCGCCGACCAGTGGGGCAACACGGTGGGTGGGGACCTCGTCCTGACCGGCAACACCGCGAACCTCCAGGTCGCGGGCACCACGGTCCACGGGGCCGTGCGCCTCGCGGACAACACCCCGGCGGCGAACTTCGGTCCGGGCAACACCGCGGGCTCGGTCGAGGGCGACCTCACCGGCACGGCCCCGGGGGCGCTCGCGGCGGGCGACCAGTCGGTCGCGGTCGTGATCCCCGAGCCCCGTCCGGGCGAGCTCACGTGGAGCCTCGAGGGCTCGACGGGTCTCGTCGACCTGGGCGTGGCCGAGGAGCAGGGCGACCACTTCGCGGCCTCGGGCGACCTGGTGCCGGTCCGTGTCACGGACACCCGCATCAACGCCCCGGCGTGGTCGGTCTCGGCGCAGGTCGGCGACTTCGTCGCGGGTGGCGAGACGGTGTCGGGCAAGTACCTCGGGTGGACGCCCGAGCTCCTGGAGAACGACGGCGGTGCGGTCGCGGGTGCGGCCGTCGCGTCGGGCTTCGTCGAGGGTGACGGCCTGTCCGTCGCCCGCACCCTGGGCAGCGCGGAGGCCGGGCACGCCCGCGGCTCCGCGGTCATCGGGGCGGAGCTGGACCTCAAGCTCCCGCTCTCGGTGAACGAGGGGACCTACAACGCGACGATGACGCTGACCGCGCTCAGCTAGTCACGCCGTGACCGTGGTGCCGGCCGGCCCGTTCCTCCACAGGCCGGCCGGCACCACCGCTCGACAGCCCGCCCGACCGGCCCGGACAGCCGCCGGACGGGTCGGACGACCCGGCCTCACCGGTCGGACCTCACGAAAGCAGGCACGACCATGGCGATGCAGCAGCACTTCCTCCGGCCCGAGCGGGACGCCGACGGGCGGTCCGCGCTGACCAACGTGCGCGCGCACCAGCGGGAGAACGGCCACAGCCATGCCCTGTGGATCCTCGCCGTCCTCGCGGCGACCCTCGTCGTGGGCCTGCTCGTCTCGCTGCTGGCCCCGGGCGCGTCCGCCCTGGCTCTCTCCTCGCGGTCCGCCGCGCTCCCGCACGCGGTGAGCGCCGCCGTCGGGCCCGAGGATCCTGCGGCCGCCGATGCGGCGCCGGCCGGACCGGTCGCCTCGCCGGTCACGTGGGGCGTGCGTCCCGCCGACACCGTGCACGGCACCGAGCGCCCCAACTACGCCTACGCTCTCGAGCCGGGCGCGAGCCTGGACGACGGGATCATCGTCTCCAACTACACGCAGGGCCCTCTGACGTTCCGCGTCTACGCAGCCGACGGGTTCATGACGGACGCGGGCGAGCTCGACCTGCTTCCCGCGGGCGAGGAGTCCTCCGCGCTCGGCGCGTGGGTGTCCTTCGCGGGAGAGGAGGTCACGGTCGACGGTGGCGACAGCGTGGTCGTCCCGTTCACCGTGACCGTCCCGGCCGACGCGACGCCGGGCGACTACGCGGCGGGCGTCGTGTCCTCGCTGCTGGTCGAGAACGCCGAAGGCGTGAGCGTCGACCGCCGCCTGGGCTCGCGCATGCACCTGCGCGTCGCGGGAGACCTGGTCCCCGCGGTCGTCCTCGACGACGTCTCGGTCACCTACGACGGCACGCTCAACCCCTTCGCCGCGGGGGACGCGACCGTGACCTTCACCGTCACGAACGACGGCAACACGCGCCTGGCCGCCGGTCAGGTCGTGCGGGTCGCGGGGCCCTGGGGGGCCGGCGCGCAGAGCGCGCCCCGCGTCGAGCTCCCCGAGCTGCTCCCCGGGACGTCGGTGACGCGCACCGTGACGGTCGACGGCGTGTGGCCGCTCGGCCGGGTCTCGGCGGACGTGCGGGTGACCGCGGAGGTCGTCACGGCGATCGGCGCGACCGACGCGGACACCGTCCCGTTCGTGGCCCCCGCGACGGCCTCGGCCTCGACGCTCGCGGTGCCGTGGGCCGCGCTCGCGCTGCTCGTCCTGCTGGTCGCGGGGGTCGTCCTGTGGCGGCGTGCTGCCCGACGGCGGCGCGCGAGCGACGAGCGCAAGGTCGCCGAGGCCGTGGCCCAGGCCCTCAAGGAGCGTGACGAGCAGCCCGTCGCCTGACGCGCCGCGCTGCTCGTCCGGTCGAGGTCAGGAGAACAGCGGGTCGAGCCGGTTGTCGACCGTCGAGAGCGCCGACCCGATCGCCATGTGCATGTCGAGGTACTGGTACGTGCCCAGGCGGCCGCCGAAGAAGACCTCGGGCTCGCCCTCGGCCAGGCGACGGTAGGCCGTGAGCCGTTCGCGGTCGGCTGCGGTGCTGACCGGGTAGTAGGGCTCGTCGATCCGCTCGGCGAAGCGGGAGTACTCCCGCATGACGACGGTCTTGTCGGTCGGGTAGTCGCGCTCCGGGTGGAAGTGCCGGAACTCGTGGATCCGGGTGTAGGGCACGTCGGCGTCCGGGTAGTTCATGACGGACGTGCCCTGGAAGTCGCCCACGGGCAGGACCTCCTGCTCGAAGTCGAGCGTCCGCCACGAGAGCTCGCCCTCGGCATGGTCGAAGTAGCGGTCCACTGGCCCGGTGTACACGACCGGGACGTGGCCGACGACGGCCCGCTTGTTCACGGGCTGCGAGGCGTCGAAGAAGTCGGTGTCGAGCTGCACGGTGATGTTCGGGTGGTCGGCCATGCGCTCGAGCCACGCCGTGTACCCGTCGACGGGAAGGCCCTCGTGGGTGTCGGCGAAGTAGCGGTTGTCGTACGTGTACCGGACCGGGAGGCGGGAGATGATCGACGCCGGCAGGTCCCGGGGGTCCGTCTGCCACTGCTTGGCCGTGTAGTCGCGGACGAAGGCCTCGTAGAGCGGCCGCCCGATGAGGCTCACGCCCTGCTCGTCCAGGTTCTGCGGTGTCCTCCCGCCGAGCTCGGCCGCCTGCTCGCGGATCAGGGCGCGCGCCGCGTCGGGTCCCAGGGCGCTGCGGAAGAACTGGTTGATGGTCCCCAGGTTGATCGGCAGGGGGTACACCTCGCCGCGGTGCGTGCTGTAGACACGGTGCACGTACGACGTGAACCGCGTGAACCGGTTGGCGTACTCCCACACGCGCTCGTTCGAGGTGTGGAAGAGGTGTGCCCCGTACTGGTGCACCTCGATCCCCGTCTCGGGCTCGGTCGCGCTGTACGCGTTCCCCCCGATGTGCGACCGGCGGTCGATCACGAGGACCTTGAGGCCGCGCTGGGTCGCGAGGCGCTCCGCCACGGTCAGGCCGAAGAAGCCTGCTCCCACCACCACGAGATCCGTCATCATGCTCCCAGCTGAACCGGCCGTCGTGTCGCTCGGCGCACCTGCGTCGAGGGGCGTCCGTGCTGCCCGGGAGCCTCACCGGGCGTCTCGGGATCGAGGTCACGGGCGCCGACGAGCTCGAAGGACTGCAGCATATAGGGCCGCGCTGAGCGTGCGGCCGGCAGCGCCCGTCGAGCCTCCGTGACGGCCTCGGCCGCCGTCGAGGGGTGCCGCGGCGCGACAGATCATGCGTCCTGACCGACAGGTTGTGCACGACGCGCACGGGACCGACCCCCGGGGTGCTTGACTGCCGACGACGCTGCTCCCGGACGGGGAGACGGCGCCGCAGTACTCACGACCCCCACCACGAGGACGACCCGCCGCACCTGCGAGCGGGTCTCCGGACCGGGTGCACGGGCGACGAGCCGTCGTCCGTGCACCCCGTCACCGAGACGCACGACGGAGCACCCGAACGGCAAGGAGGCCGATGACGATCGAGACGCCCCCCGTCCCTGCGGTCCCGGCATCCCTCCACGCTGCGCGGTACCCCTTCTTCCTGAGAGTGAGTGTGTGATGTTCGGTCGGTTGGGTCAGGCGTGGTCGGGGTTTGCTGAGCGGCGTCCGGGGGTGGCGCAGTTCTTGT
>NZ_JBHVOS010000004.1:0-220660 GCF_042887685.1 Oerskovia sp. NPDC057915
AGATGCCAGAAGGTCTCGTGGGCTCGGAGATGTGTATAAGAGACAGGTGCGCGCCCCTCTCCGGTTCCTCCGTGAGGACGCCGGGCGGTTCCGAGTGCGCCCTCCGGCGCAGGCGTCGTGGTTCCGCTGCCCACCGCTCGTGCGGCCCGGACGCCCTCGCCGTACCGTCGCGGCCGACTCCTCGGTGTGACGTCGGTCTCGGACCCCCGTCACACTCTCACGGTGTGTCCACGGGCGTCTCAGATCCGCCTCCAGGTCACGGGATGGGGAGCATTGGGTATAGGATCGGGGATGTCAGGTGACAAAGACGTGCTCCTTCACTGAGGTCTTCGGGACCCTGTTGAGTCGCAGCTGTCGCTGTGGCCCTGCGAGATTCCCGGAGTCCACGCCGCGAGGCATCCAGTGGGGGAGTACTTCGCCGTTACCACCTACGTACGCCGTAGTACGTGATCGTTCGGCATCAACCGTGTGCGTCGGAAACACCGGCGCGCCCTGAGGAGGGCATTGTGACCATCCGCGTCGGTATCAACGGCTTCGGTCGTATCGGACGTAACTTCTTCCGCGCAATCATCGCGTCGGGGGCGGACATCGAGATCGTGGGTGTCAACGACCTCACGGACAACAAGACGCTCGCGCACCTGCTGAAGTACGACACCGTCCTGGGTCGTTTCCCGCTGAGCGTCGACTTCGACGAGAACAACATCATCGTCGACGGCAAGGCCATCCGTGCCCTCGAGGAGCGCGACCCCGCGAACCTTCCCTGGGCCGAGCTCGGTGCTGACATCGTCATCGAGTCGACCGGTTTCTTCACCGACGCGACCAAGGCCAAGGCTCACATCGAGGCCGGCGCCAAGAAGGTCATCATCTCCGCTCCGGCGAAGAACGAGGACGGCACTTTCGTCGTCGGCGTGAACCACGAGCAGTACGACCCCGCGACGCAGCACATCATCTCCAACGCGTCGTGCACCACGAACTGCCTCGCCCCGATGGCCAAGGCCCTCAACGACGCGATCGGCATCGAGCGCGGTCTCATGACCACGATCCACGCGTACACGGGTGACCAGAACCTCCAGGACGGCCCCCACAAGGACCTGCGTCGTGCCCGTGCGGCCGCGCAGAACATCGTCCCCACCTCGACCGGTGCGGCCAAGGCCGTCGCCCTCGTGCTCCCCGAGCTCAAGGGCAAGCTCGACGGCTTCGCGATGCGCGTCCCCGTCATCACCGGTTCGGCCACGGACCTCACCTTCACCGCCTCGAAGACCGTCACGGTCGAGGAGGTCAACGCTGCGGTCAAGGCTGCCGCGGAGGGCCCGCTCAAGGGCGTCCTGAAGTACGTCGACGACGACATCGTCTCCTCGGACATCGTCACGGACCCGCACACCTCGATCTTCGACTCGAAGCTCACCAAGGTGAGCGGCGACCTGGTCAAGGTCGTCGCCTGGTACGACAACGAGTGGGGCTACTCCAGCTCGCTCGTCTCGCTCACGCAGTACGTGGGTGCTCGTCTCTGATCTCCGTCCCTGCGACGTGAGGTGAATTCTGCGTCCGCGTGCGTGGCCGGCCCGGTTGGCCGCCCATGCACGCGGACGCAGTCATGTGTGACGTGACCTGTTTCGACCCTGTTCAGACCAGGAGTGTGCTCATGAAGACCATCGACTCCCTCGGCGACCTGCGCGGCAAGCGCGTGCTCGTCCGTTCGGACTTCAACGTCCCCCTCGACGGGACGACCATCACGGACGACGGCCGCATCCGCGCCGCGCTCCCCACGCTCAAGCGGCTGACCGACGCCGGCGCGAAGGTCGTCGTGACCGCGCACCTCGGGCGTCCCAAGGGTGAGCCCGACGCCAAGTACTCCCTCGCCCCCGTCGCGGCCCGCCTGGGCGAGCTGCTGGGCGCTCCCGTGACGCTCGCGGACGACACCGTCGGCGAGTCCGCCAAGGCCACGGTCGCCGCGCTCGGTGACGGCGAGGTGGCGCTGCTCGAGAACATCCGCTTCGACGCGCGCGAGACCTCGAAGGTCGACGCCGAGCGCGAGTCGCTCGCAGCGGACCTCGCCTCGCTCGCGGACGCGTACGTGTCCGACGGCTTCGGCGTCGTCCACCGCAAGCAGGCCTCGGTCTATGACATCGCCAAGGTGCTGCCGTCCGCGGTCGGCGAGCTGGTCCTCAAGGAGGTCGACTCCCTCAAGAAGGCGACCGAGGACCCCGCGCGCCCCTACGTCGTCGTGCTCGGCGGGTCGAAGGTCTCCGACAAGCTCGGTGTCATCGCCAACCTGCTGACCAAGGCGGACCGCCTGCTCATCGGTGGCGGCATGGTCTTCACGTTCCTCGCGGCCAAGGGCTACTCGGTGGGCAACTCGCTCCTCGAGACGGACCAGATCGACACCGTGAAGGGCTACCTCGCGGACGCCGAGAAGGCCGGCGTCGAGATCGTCCTGCCCACGGACATCCTCGCCGCGGACTCGTTCGCCGCCGACGCTCCCTACGAGGTCGTGCCCGCGGACGCCATCCCCGACGGCAAGATCGGCCTGGACATCGGCCCCGAGTCCGCCAAGCTCTTCGCGAGCAAGATCGTGGACGCCAAGACGGTCGTCTGGAACGGTCCTGCGGGCGTCTTCGAGTTCGAGGCGTTCTCCGGCGGCACCCGTGCCGTCGCGCAGGCCCTGGTCGACGCGACCGCGAACGGCGCGTTCACGATCGTCGGCGGTGGCGACTCCGCCGCGGCCGTGCGCATCCTCGGCTTCGACGAGGCCGGCTTCAGCCACATCTCGACCGGTGGCGGCGCGAGCCTGGAGTTCCTCGAGGGCAAGTCCCTCCCGGGGCTCGCAGTCCTCGAGGCCTGACCCCACCACCGCAGCCTCACGGCTCACAGAAGGTAGACACACCATGACTGATGCACGTACCCCGCTCATCGCGGGCAACTGGAAGATGAACCTGGACCACCAGGAGGCCATCCACACCGTCCAGAAGCTCGCCTGGGCCCTCAAGGACGCCAAGCACGACTTCTCGGCCGTCGAGGTCACCGTCCTGGTCCCGTTCACGGACCTGCGCAGCGTCCAGACGCTGGTCGACGCCGACAAGCTCGAGCTGACCTACGGCGCGCAGGACGTCTCGCAGCACGTCTCGGGCGCCTACACGGGTGAGATCTCGCCCGTGTTCCTGAGCAAGCTGGGCGTGACCTACGTCGCGATCGGCCACTCGGAGCGTCGGCAGTACCACGGCGAGGACGACGCGCTCGTCAACGCCAAGTCGAAGGCCGCGCTCGCGCAGGGCCTGATCCCGATCATCTGCGTCGGCGAGGCGCTCGAGATCCGCAAGGCGGGCGAGCAGGTCTCGTACACGCTCGCGCAGGTCGACGGTGCGCTCGAGGGCCTGTCCGCGGAGGACGCCGCCAAGGTCGTCATCGCGTACGAGCCCGTCTGGGCCATCGGCACGGGCGAGGTCGCCACGCCGCAGGACGCGCAGGAGGTCGCGGGCGCGATCCGTGCCCGTCTCGCCGAGCTGTACTCGGCCGAGGTGGCCGACGCCGTCCGCGTGCTCTACGGCGGTTCGGTCAAGTCCTCGTCGATCGCCGAGCTCATGAAGGAGCAGGACGTCGACGGTGCCCTGGTCGGTGGCGCGAGCCTGGACCCCGAGGAGTTCGCGAAGATCGCGCGCTTCCAGTCGCACCACGGGGCCTGAGTCCCCTTGCTGCCGGGTCGCGCCGTTCGGCGCGACCCGGCAGCGCGGCCACCGCGCGAGCGGTGGCCTTTTCTCGCGGTAGCCCGCCCGACCTGACGTCCCGACCGGCAGCATCGACCACCGGGCGGAACGGTTCGTCGGATCGGGCCCGCGTCGCCTACCCTTGTCCTCGGTGCCGTACCTGTGCCTCAGGTCGGTCCAGGACACCCGTTGCGGTCCGCCCTCGACTTCTCGACGTGGACCCAGAGCCAAGGACGTACTCGTGGACGCGCTGCGCATCATCCTCCAGATCCTGCTGGTCATCACCAGCGGCTTCTTGACCCTCCTCGTGCTCATGCACAAGGGCAAGGGCGGCGGCCTCTCCGACATGTTCGGTGGCGGCATCTCGAGCAGCGCCGGCAGCTCCGGCGTGGCCGAGCGCAACCTGAACCGCATCACCATCACGTTCGCGATCACCTGGACCGTCGTGATCATCCTTCTGGGGCTCATCCAGAAGGTCAGCTGACCCGGCGCCGACGCCGTCGGCACAGGGTGTGGAACCGTTCCGGTACGCGGGCGGTCGTGTGAGTCAGGGGAGTGAAGTCGTGGCTGGTGGTAGTGCTATCAAGGGGTCGCGCGTCGGTGCCGGCCCGCTGGGAGAGACGGAGAGGGGCGACGTCGCCCCCCGAGTCTGGGTCTCCTACTGGTGTGCCAACGGACACGAGACGCGTCCGAGCTTCTCGTCCGAGGCGGAGATCGTCACTCCTGAGACCTGGGACTGCCCGCGCTGCGGGCTCCCCGGAGGGCAGGACCCGGCGAACCCGCCGAGCGCGCTGCGCAACGAGCCCTACAAGACGCACCTCGCGTACGTGAAGGAGCGCCGCAGCGACGAGGACGGCGAGGCCCTCCTCGACGAGGCGCTCGCCGCGCTCCGGGCGCGTCGCGGCCGCTAGGACGGCGGTGCGGCCGGGACCGGCCCGCACCCACAGCAAGGCCCCGCACGGGGCGGCACACAGCACAGCGGGCCCCGTCCGAGAAGGACGGGGCCCGCTGTGCTGTCGTCTGCCGTCGTCTGCTGCGCCGGCACGGGGTCAGCGGCGGCTCAGCGGTTCAGCGCGTGGTGCTGGCTCGCCGCGAGGTCGACGAGCCACAGCGTGCGCTGAGTCCCCAGGGCGCCGGCCGCCGGTGTCGTCGTGACGGGGTCGCCCGCGAGGGCGGACGCGACCGCGGGGGCCTTCTCCGCTCCCGCGGCCACGACCCAGACCTCCTGGGCCGCCTGGATCGCGGAGAACGTCAGGGAGACGCGCTCGGGCGGCGGCTTGGGGGAGTCGTGCACCCCCGTCGTCGCCCCGTCGGCGTCGAGCGCCGCGTTCTCGGGGAAGAGCGACGCGACGTGCCCGTCCGGGCCCATGCCCAGCAGGAGGACGTCGAACGCGAGGTGCGCGCCGCCGTCGGGCGTGAAGCGCGAGAGCTCGTCCGCGTAGAGCGCGGCCGACTCCTCCGGGGCCCCGACGCCGTCGCCCGGCGCGGGCATGACGTGCACGTTCTGCGGGGGCAGGGTCGGCAGGTGGTCGAGGAGTGCCTCGCGCGCCTGCGTCTCGTTGCGCTCGGGGTCGCCCGTTGGCAGGAAGCGCTCGTCGCCCCACCACAGGTGCACGCCGGTCCAGTCGACGGCGTCGCGCACGGGGTGCGCGGCGATCGCCGCGAGCGACCGGATCCCGACCGTGCCGCCCGTGAGGACGACGTGGACGGGCGTGCGGACGGACTGGATGTCGAGGATGCGGGTCAGCAGCCGGGCGGCGACGGCCTCGGCGAGCACGCCCGCGTCGGGGTGCACGACGACGAGGCGCGCCCCGTGCGCGCGGGCGTCGGTCCCCGCGTCGGCCGTCATTCGCCGATCCTCGCGAGACCCTTGGTGAGGACCTCGCCGTAGACCTCGTCGGGGTCGAGGCGGCGCAGCTCCTCGGTCAGGCACTCCTCGAGCTGGCGCAGCGGCAGCGAGATGCGACGGTCGGGCTGACCCGGCTGGGTCAGCGTCACGATGCGACCGTCCGGGCGGGACAGCACGATCGCGCCGCCCTTGCGCTCGAGAGTCACCTTCGTGATGCCCGAGACGCCGCGACGGCGGACCAGCTTGACCTGGCACCTGAGCTGCTGGGCGAGCCACGCCGCGAGGACGTCGACCGACGGGTGGTGCTCCTCGCCCTCGACCTCGACGGCCGTGACGGACTCGTACGGCGGCTGGTCGAGGGCCGCCGCGATGAGGCCGCGCCACAGGGTCACGCGGGTCCACGCGAGGTCCGTGTCGCCCGGGTGGTGGCTCCTGCTCAGGCGCTGGAGCGTCTGGAGCGACTTGCCCGCGTTGACCGCGTCGGTGATGCGCCGGTGGGCCATCTGGCCGACCGGGTCCGCGGACGGGTTGTCGGGCGTCTCACGGGGCCACCAGGCCACGATCGGCGCGTCGGGCAGCAGCAGGGGCATCACGAGGGTGTCGGTGTGCGCGACGAGCGGGCCCGACGGGCGCAGGATGATGACCTCGCTCGCGCCCGCGTCGCCGCCGATGCGGATCTGGGCGTCGAGCCGGGCCGATGTGCGCTTGTTCGCGGGCGCGACGACCACGACACGGCACGGGTGCTCGCGCGAGGCGCCGTTGGCGGCGGCGACCGCGTCCTCGACGTCGGCCTCCTCGGCCAGGACGACGAGGGTCAGGACGCGGCCGAGGGCCACTGCGCCGCCCTCGTCACGCAGCTTGACGAGGCGCTTGTTGACCGCATTGGTCGTCGTCTCGGGGAGATCGATGATCATGAGGTGAGGCTCCAGTTCGAGGTCCGGCCGGGGATCCGGGACAGGCGGGAGATCGGTGCGGTCGCGGTCACGGTCGCCGCCAGGTGCGGCCGTCGCGGGCCATCATCTCGTCGGCCGACCCGGGGCCCCACGTGCCGGAGCGGTACGCGTCCGGTGTGCCTTTGGACTCCCAGTACGACGTGAT
Source organism: Oerskovia sp. NPDC057915 (assembly GCF_042887685.1). Lineage (NCBI taxonomy): Bacteria > Bacillati > Actinomycetota > Actinomycetes > Micrococcales > Cellulomonadaceae > Oerskovia > Oerskovia sp. NPDC057915. Next base: position 6,649 of record NZ_JBHVOS010000004.1, read on the forward strand.
CGGGTCGAGGATCTTCCAGGAGAGCTCGACCTCTTCGTGGCTCGGGAAGAGCGGCGGGTCGCCCAGCAGGACGTCGAGGATGAGGCGCTCGTAGGCCTCGGGGGAGGACTCGGTGAACGCGTGCCCGTACCCGAAGTCCATCGTGACGTCGCGGACCTCCATGGCGGTGCCGGGGACCTTCGCGCCGAAGCGGATCGTGACGCCCTCGTCGGGCTGGACGCGGATGACGAGCGCGTTCTTCCCGAGCTCGGATGTCGCGGAGGTCTCGAACGGCAGGTGCGGTGCCGACTTGAAGACGACGGCGATCTCCGTCACGCGGCGGCCCAGGCGCTTGCCCGTGCGCAGGTAGAACGGGACCCCTGCCCAGCGACGGTTGTCGATGTCGACGCGGATCGCGGCGAACGTCTCGGTCGTGGAGTCGGGCGAGATGCCGTCCTCCTCGAGGTACCCGACGACCTCCTCGCCCCCCTGCCAGCCGGCCGAGTACTGGCCGCGCGAGGTGTGGCGACCCAGGTCGCGGGGCAGGCGCACCGCGGACAGGACCTTGAGCTTCTCGGCGCGCAACGACTCGGCGTCGAACGACACGGGCTCCTCCATCGCGGTGAGCGCGAGGAGCTGGACGAGGTGGTTCTGGATGACGTCGCGCGCGGCGCCGATCCCGTCGTAGTACCCCGCGCGGCCCCCGATGCCGATGTCCTCGGCCATGGTGATCTGCACGTGGTCGACGTAGTTCGCGTTCCAGATGGGCTCGTAGAGCTGGTTGGCGAACCGCAGCGCCAGCATGTTCTGGACGGTCTCCTTGCCCAGGTAGTGGTCGATGCGGAAGACCGAGTCGGGGTCGAAGACCTTCGAGACCACGTCGTTGAGCTCGCGCGCGCTGTGCAGGTCGTGACCGAACGGCTTCTCGATGACCACGCGACGCCAGGCGTCCTCGCTCGACTTCGACAGGCCCGACCGTGAGAGCTGCTCGCAGACCAGCGGGAACGCGCTCGGGGGGACCGACAGGTAGAACGCGTGGTTGCCGCCGGTGCCGCGCTCCTTGTCGAGGTCCTCGACCGTGGCGCGCAGACGCTCGAACGCCTGCTCGTCGTCGAACTCGCCCTGGACGAACCGGATGCCCTCGGCGAGCTGCTTCCAGGTCGCCTCGCGGAACGGGGTGCGCGCGTACTGCTTGACGGCGTCGTGGACGACCTGGGCGAAGTCTTGGTCCTCCCAGTCGCGGCGGGCGAAGCCCGTGAGCGCGAAGCCGGGCGGGAGGAGCCCTCGGTTGGCGAGGTCGTACACGGCGGGCATGAGCTTCTTGCGGGCGAGGTCGCCAGTGACTCCGAAGATGACCAGGCCGCAGGGCCCGGCGATGCGGGGGAGTCGAAGGTCACGCGGGTCGCGCAGCGGGTTGTGCTCTGCGCTGATCTTTGCCGGTCTCAACTGATGTCACCGTTCTCGTCGGCGTGGGCTGGAATGGTCGAAAGGTCCGTCCTGCGGACCGGGATAGAGCCTAGGCGGTGGTCGGCGCGTGCCCGGTGGGCGTCCACGACCGGGTCGACCGCCGCAGGCCCCGGGTGGGGGGCGCGGGACCGGCTCACGACGCGCTGCCGCGCGCGCGGGCCAGGCCGTCGTCGACGGTCGCGAGCAGGTCGGACCAGCTCGCCTCGAACTTCTCGACGCCCTCGTCCTCGAGACGCTGGGTGACCTCGACGAGCGAGACGCCGAAGGACTCGATGGTCTCGAGGACCGAGCGCGAGGCCGTGTACGTGCCCGCGACGGTGTTGCCCAGCACGACGCCGTGGTCGGCGAACGCGTCGAGCGTGGCCTGCGGCATGGTGTTCACGACGCCGGGGGCGACGAGCTCGTCGACGTACATGGTGTCGCGGTAGTCGGGGTTCTTGACGCCCGTCGAGGCCCACAGGGGGCGCTGCGGGTGGGCGCCGGCGGCCTCGAGGGTGCGCCAGCGGTCGGTCTGGACGACCTGCTCGTAGGCCTCGTACGCGAGCCGTGCGTTGGCGATCGCGGCGCGCCCGCGCAGGTCGTGCGCCTCGGGGGTCCCGATCGCGGTCAGGGCGGCGTCGACGGCCGAGTCGACGCGCGAGACGAAGAAGGACGCGACCGACGCGATGCGCGTCACGTCGTGCCCCGCGTCGCGCGCCTGCTCGAGGCCGGACAGGAAGGCGTCCATGACCTGGCGGTAGCGGGCGAGGGAGAAGATGAGCGTCACGTTGACGCTGATGCCCTGGGCGAGGGTGCGCTCGATCGCGTCGAGCCCCTCGACGGTCGCGGGGATCTTGATGAGGACGTTGGGGCGGTCGACCGTCTCCCACAGGCGGACGGCGGTCGCGACCGTGCCGTCGCTGTCGCGCGCCAGGCGCGGGTCGACCTCGATCGACACGCGGCCGTCGACGCCGTCGGTCGCGTCGTACACCGGACGCAGGACGTCGGCCGCGGCGCGCACGTCGTCGGTCGTGATCCGTTCGACCGCGACCTCGACGTCGGCGCCCGCGGCGGCGAGCTCGGCGAGCTGGGCGTCGTAGGCGTCGCCCTTCGCGAGCGCGCCCGCGAAGATCGTGGGGTTGGTCGTGACGCCGACGACGGCACGTGAGGTCGTGAGGTCGGCGAGCCCACCGCTGCGCAGCCGTTCTCGGGAGAGGTCGTCCAACCAGATGGAGACACCCGCCTCCGACAGCTCGCGGACGGGTGCTGGTGCTGCGCTGTGGTGCACGGTCACGGTTCTCCCTCTCGTCGTCTGGCGTCCGTCCTCACGGACGTCCCAGGAGGGGGCGGGCGGGACCCGCCCCCTCCTGGAATCTACGGATGGTCAGAGCTGGTCGCCAGTGCCACCGACCGAGGGGATCGCCACACCGCCGGGAGCGGCGCCGGTACGAGCCGACTCGATGGACTCCTTGGCGGCGGCCGCGACGGCCTCGGACGTGATCCCGAACTCGCGGTAGAGGATCTTGTAGTCCGCGGACGCGCCGTAGTGCTCGAGGCTCACGGAACGGCCGGCGTCGCCGACCAGGTCGCGCCAGCCCTGGGCGATGCCCGCCTCGACCGAGACCCGCGCCTTGACGGCGGCCGGGAGCACGCTCTCGCGGTACTCGGGGCCCTGCGCGTCGAACCACTCGCGGCTCGGCAGCGAGACGACGCGCGCCGCGATGCCCTCGGCCGCGAGCTGCTCGCGCGCCTCGACCGCGAGCTGGACCTCGGAGCCCGTGCCGATGAGGATCACGTCGGGCGTGCCCTCGGTGTCGAGCAGCACGTAGCCGCCCTTCGCGGTGCCCGAGGCGTCGGCGAAGCCGTCCGTGCCGCGGGGGAACGTCGGGACGTTCTGGCGGGTCAGGATGAGGCCTGCCGGGCGGTCGGTGTGCTCGAGGATCGTGCGCCAGGCCCACGCGGTCTCGTTGGCGTCGGCCGGGCGGACGACGTCGAGGCCGGGGATGGCGCGCAGCGCGGCGAAGTGTTCGATCGGCTGGTGCGTGGGGCCGTCCTCGCCCAGACCGATCGAGTCGTGCGTCCAGACGAACGTCGACGGGATCTCCATGAGGGCCGCGAGGCGGACCGCGGGGCGCATGTAGTCGGAGAACGTGAGGAACGTCCCACCGTAGGCGCGGGTCCCGCCGTGCAGGACGATCCCGTTGAGGATCGAGCCCATGGCGTGCTCGCGGATGCCGAAGTGCAGCGTGCGCCCGTACTCGTGGCCCGGGAACTTCTTGGTCGCGTGCTCGGCGGGCACGAACGAGGGCTCGCCGTCCATGGTCGTGTTGTTCGAGCCGGCGAGGTCGGCCGAGCCGCCCCAGAGCTCGGGCAGCGTGTCGGCCAGGGCCGAGAGGACCTTGCCCGACGCCGCGCGCGTCGCGACGTCCTTGCCGGCCTCGAACGTCGGCAGGGACTCGGTCCAGCCGGCGGGCAGCTCGCGTGCCTCGAGGCGCTGCAGGAGTGCGTGGCCCGAGGGGTTGGCGACCTTCCAGGCCTCGAACGCGGTGTCCCAGCGCTCGCGCAGCTCGGCGCCGCGCTCGCCCACGGCGCGCGTGTAGGCCAAGACCTCGGCGGGCACGTCGAACGTGGCGTCGGGGTCGAGGCCGAGCTCGATCTTGAGGCCGCGGATCTCGTCGGCGCCCATGGCCGAGCCGTGGATCCCGCCGGTGTTCTGCTTGGTGGGCGAGGGCCAGCCGATGATCGTGCGCAGCGCGATGATCGAGGGCTTGCCGGTCTCGGCCTGCGCGGCGGCGACGGCCGCGGCGAGCTCGTCGACGTTCTCGGCGTAGCCCGTGCCGCCCTGGGTCCAGTCGACCTTCTGGGTGTGCCAGCCGTAGGCCTCGTAGCGCGCGAGGACGTCCTCGGTGAACGCGATGTCGGTGTCGTCCTCGATCGAGATCTTGTTGTCGTCCCAGATCACGATGAGGTTGCCGAGCTGCTGGTGGCCCGCGATCGAGGAGGCCTCGGAGGTCACGCCCTCCTGCAGGTCGCCGTCCGAGGCGATGACGTAGACGTGGTGGTCGAACGGGCTCTCGCCGGGCGCGGTCGACGGGTCGAGCAGGCCGCGCTCGCGGCGGGCCGCCATGGCCATGCCGACCGAGGACGCGAGGCCCTGGCCGAGGGGGCCCGTGGTGATCTCGACACCGTTGGTGTGCTTGTACTCGGGGTGGCCCGGGGTCTTGGAGCCCCACGTGCGCAGCGCCTCGATGTCCTCGATCTCCAGGCCGTAGCCGGCGAGGAAGAGCTGGAGGTAGATCGTGAGGGAGGAGTGGCCCGCGGAGAGCACGAAGCGGTCGCGGCCGACCCAGTGGGAGTCGGCGGGGTCGTGGCGCATGACCTTCTGGAAGAGCAGGTACGCGGCGGGGGCGAGGGAGATCGCGGTCCCCGGGTGGCCGTTGCCGACCTTCTCGACGGCGTCCGCCGCGAGGGCCTTGATGGTCTTGACAGCCTGGTCGTCCAGGGGGGACCACTCGAGGGGCTGGTTGGCAGGAACGAACGCGTTCACCGGACCTCTTTCCCGTCCGGAGCCTGGCCCCGGATCATCGTCGGAACAACAAAGATCAACCGATGAACTATTCCGTCGCACGCACCCGGTCGCTCACAGGTGGAGCGGGGGGCCGGGCAGGCGACCGGCCGGTCGCGACGGTGGGTGCCAGGGGGTCGGAGACCTCGGGGTGCCCACCGGGGCACCAGGCCGTCGGTTGCTCCACCCAGCCTATACGTGGACCCCCGGACGGCGCCCTGCCCCGCCCACCACGTGGATTTCGGTCGGATCTCACACTTTTGTACGACCCGGTGGGCGGCGGCGGCGGAGGGCTCGACGTAACATAGGACGGATGTCCAGCGGGTCGGAGCCGACACGCACCGACTGCCGGACGACGCCCCCCAGCTTTCCTCGCCAGAACGGAACCCCGAAGCGCGTGCACACCACGAGCCAGGCACCGATCGACGAGACGGGTCTTCCGTCTCGTCCTGCCGCGACCGCGCAGGTCGCCGGACAGTCCCGGGTCGCCGCGGACGGCAGCGCCGTCGCGGGGGTCCGCAGCACGATCGGTGCGTACATCGCCCTGACGAAGCCGCGCATCATCGAGCTCCTGCTCGTGACGACGCTGCCCACCATGATCCTCGCCCAGGGCGGTTTCCCGGACTTCTGGCTGGTCGTCAAGACGCTCGTCGGCGGCACGCTCGCCGCGGCGTCGGCGAACGTCTTCAACTGCTACATCGACCGTGACATCGACGAGCTCATGAACCGCACCAAGCGGCGTCCGCTCGTCACGGGCGAGATCTCGCCGCGCGCCGCGCTGGTCTTCGCGACGGCGCTGGGCGTGGTCGCGCTCCTGTGGTTCGCGCTGCTCGTCAACGCGCCCTCGGCCTGGCTGACGTTCGCGGCGATCGCGATCTACGTCGTGGGCTACACCATGATCCTCAAGCGCCGCACGCCGCAGAACATCGTGTGGGGCGGCATCGCGGGCTGCATGCCGGTCTTCATCGGCTGGTCCGCGGTCACGGGCTCGCTCAGCTGGTCCGCGGTCGCGCTGTTCCTCGTGATCTTCTTCTGGACGCCGCCGCACTACTGGCCGCTGTCGATCAAGTTCAAGAAGGACTACGCCAACGCGGGCGTCCCGATGCTCCCCGTCGTCGCCGACAACCGCAAGGTCGCCCGCGAGATGATCGGCTACACGGTCGCGATGATCGCCTCGTCGCTCGCGCTGTGGTGGCTCGCGCCCATGACCTGGGTCTACGGCGTGGTCGCGGTCGGCCTCGGTGCCTGGTTCCTGGCGCTGTGCGTCATGATGCTGCGCCGGGCCAACGACCCGACCAAGGGCAAGCTCGGGGCCATGAAGGTCTTCCACGCCTCGATCACGTACCTGACCCTCCTGTTCGTCGCGGTCGCGGTCGACGTGTTCCTCCCCTTCTGACGGTCGGCCCGGGACCCACGGGATGATCGTTCGACGAGCAGCCGGTGCGCGATGACGCGCGCCGCTGCGGGGGAGCGCGCGCTCGCCGTCGGGCAGGACGGGCGTGAGAGCCCCGCGAGCCCGCAGACCCCCGCCCCGCCGCCGCTGCCCGCGGCGCTCGACCGTGCCGTGCGCGAGTACCTCGCGCACCTGACGGTCGAGCGCGGGCTGTCCCAGAACACGGTCTCGGCGTACCGGCGCGACCTCGCCCGGTACGCCGCCTACCTCGCGGCCCGCGGCCGCACGGAGCCCGCCGACGTGACCCCGGCCGACGTCGCGGAGTTCGTCACCACGGTCCGCACGGGGTCCGACGGCGCCGCTCTCCTCTCCCCGTCGTCGACCGCCCGGTCGGTGGCCGCGGTGCGCGGCTGGCACCGCTTCTGCGCGCTCGAGGGGCACACCGAGTCCGACCCGTCGGCCGACGTGCGCCCGCCCGCGCAGGGCAAGCGGCTGCCCAAGGCCATCTCGACCGAGGAGGTCGAGGCGATCCTCGAGGCCGCCGGGGCGGGGGAGGGGCCGGGACCGTTGCGGGACCGCGCGCTGCTCGAGCTCGTCTACTCCACGGGGGCCCGCATCTCGGAGGCCGTGAGCCTCGACGTCGACGACCTGGACCTCGGGTCCGGGGCCGTGCGGCTGTTCGGCAAGGGCGCCAAGGAGCGTGTCGTGCCCGTCGGGTCGTACGCGGTGCGAGCCCTCGACGCCTACCTCGTGCGGGGGCGCCCGGCGCTGTCCGCGACAGGGCGCGGGACGCCCGCGGTGTTCCTCAACACGCGCGGCGCGCGGCTGAGCCGCCAGAGCGCCTGGGCGGTCCTGCGCACCGCGGCCGAGCGTGCGGGGCTCGAGCACCCCGAGCGCATCTCGCCGCACACGCTGCGCCACTCGTTCGCGACGCACCTGCTCGCGGGCGGCGCCGACGTGCGGGTCGTCCAGGAGCTCCTGGGGCACGCCTCGGTCACCACGACGCAGATCTACACGCTCGTGACGCGCGAGACGCTGCGCGAGGTCTACTCGTCGGCCCATCCGCGGGCGCTGGGCTGAGCGTCGGCGTGTCGCGCGGGTTCGCGCCACTCCGGCGCGTGCACGCGTCGCGCGCCGACCCCTGGGGTACCGTGGCGGACGTGAGCAGCCAGGCCCCGAGCGAGATCCAGGACGCCGCCGGACCGTACGACGCACGCGTCGCCACGGCCGCGGGCGCCGCCGACGGTGGTGCGTCCGTCGCACCCGACAACGCCCCCCGGATCGATCCGGTCGGCCGCGAGATCCCCGACTTCCCCGTGCCGGCGCAGCTCGCCACGCACGGGCCGGGACGCATCATCGCGATGTGCAACCAGAAGGGCGGGGTCGGCAAGACGACCACGACCATCAACCTGGGCGCCACGCTGGCCGAGTACGGGCGCAAGGTCCTGCTCGTCGACTTCGACCCGCAGGGTGCCGCGTCGGTGGGCCTGGGCGTCAACCCGCACGAGCTCGACCGCACGGTCTACAACCTCCTCATGGAGCGCGGCGCGGACATCCGCGAGGTCATCGTGCCGACGGCCGTCGAGGGGCTCGACGTGCTGCCCGCGAACATCGACCTGTCCGCGGCCGAGGTCCAGCTCGTGGGCGAGGTCGCGCGCGAGTCCGTCCTGGCCAGGGTCCTGCGTCCCGTGCAGGACGAGTACGACGTGATCCTCGTCGACTGCCAGCCGTCCCTGGGCCTGCTGACCGTCAACGCCCTCACCGCGGCGCACGGGGTCCTCATCCCGCTCGAGTGCGAGTTCTTCGCGCTGCGCGGCGTGGCGCTGCTCGTCGAGACCATCGAGAAGGTCCGTGACCGGCTCAACCCGCGCCTCGAGGTCGACGGGATCCTCGCGACCATGTTCGACTCGCGCACCCTGCACTCGCGCGAGGTCGTGGCGCGCGTGCACGAGGCCTTCGGCGACAAGCTGCTGCACACCGTGATCGGGCGCACCGTGAAGTTCCCCGACGCGTCCGTCGCGGCCGAGCCCATCACGGTCTACGCGCCGTCCCACCCGGGTGCGGTGGCCTACCGTCAGCTCGCCCGCGAGCTGGTCGCCCGTGGCGACGCTGCCTGACACCGCACCGGCGGCTGCCCTGGCCGCCGACCCGCAGGACCTGCAGCCCGCCCCACCGTCGACCGACGCGCAGGACGTGACGGCGACACCGCCCGCGCCCCCGTCGACGGACCGGAACGGCAACCCCGCGTTCGAGGTGCACCTCGAGAACTTCTCGGGCCCGTTCGACCTCCTGCTCTCGCTCATCGCCAAGCACAAGCTCGACATCACCGAGATCGCGCTCGCCCAGGTCACCGACGACTTCATCGCGTACATCCGCACGGCCGAGCGCCTCGCGCGCGAGGCCGAGGAGGTCGTACGCGCCGAGGCCGACCAGACCGCGCCCGGCGACACCGCGCCCGACGGCGGAGCACCCCTCGCCAGGTCCCGTCGCCCCCGTCCGGGGCGGGGCGGGCACCCCGGCTGGGACCTCGGCACCGCGAGCGAGTTCCTGCTCGTCGCCGCGACCCTGCTCGACCTCAAGGCCGCACGCCTGCTGCCCACGGGCGACGTCGAGAGCGCCGAGGACCTCGAGCTGCTCGAGGCCCGCGACCTCCTGTTCGCCCGGCTCCTGCAGTACCGCGCCTACAAGCAGGTCTCCGCGGTCATCGCGGACAGGCTCGCGACCGAAGGGCGCCGCTTCCCGCGCATCGTCCAGCTCGAGCCGCACCTCGCGGCCATGCTGCCCGAGCTCGTGTGGAAGCTCGGCCCGGACCAGCTCGCGGCGCTCGCGGTCAAGGCCATGGAGCCCAAGCCGCCACCGCCCGGGGTGTCCCTGACCCACCTGCACGCGCCCGCGGTGAGCGTGCGCGAGCAGGCGAGCCTCGTCGTCGGGCTGCTGCGGCGCGAGGGGGCCGCCTCGTTCCGCGTGCTCGTCGCGGACGCGGGCGAGACGCTCGTCGTGGTGGCACGCTTCCTCGCGCTGCTCGAGCTGTTCCGCGAGGGGCTCGTCGCGTTCGAGCAGGTCGAGGCACTGGGCGAGCTGACGGTCCGCTGGACGGGACCGGACGCCCTGGACGGCACGGACGGCACTGCGCTCGACGGCGTGGGCGGGGAGTTCGACGAGGGCGACGTCGACGTCGACGTCGCCCTCGACGAGCCGGTCGCCGCCCCCGGCGCGGTGGCCGACGACGACGCCGAGGCGATCGCCTCGGCCTCCGACGTGCACCTCACGACACGGACGGACCCATGAACGAGGAGAGCATGACCCAGGACACCGCGGACCGCGTCGACCCCGCGGAGACCACCGACGCGCAGGGGGCCGCCCGTCGGGTGGCCGAGGTCGACGCCCCGCCCGCGTTCAGCGCCGAGCACCTGCCCGGCGGGGCCCTCGCCGCCCTCGAGGCGGTCCTCATGGTCGCCGACGAGCCCATCCCCGCGGTCCAGCTCGCGACCGCGCTCGGCCTGCCGCAGCGCGAGGTCGAGGACCTGCTGGGCGAGCTGTCGGCCGAGTACCGCGGCGAGCTGGGCGGGCGACCCCGCGGATTCGAGCTGCGCCAGGCGGGCGGCGGGTGGCGCGTGTACTCGGCACCGGTGTTCGCGGACGTCGTCGGACGCTTCCTCCTGGAGGGGCAGAGCGCACGCCTGACGCAGGCCGCTTTGGAGACCCTCGCGGTCGTCGCGTACCGTCAACCGGTCACGCGCGGCCAGATCTCGGCCGTGCGCGGCGTGAACGTGGACGGCGTCGTACGGACGCTGACGACCCGCGGGCTCGTCGCGGAGGTCGGCCAGGATCCCTCGACGGGTGCGGTCCTGTACGGAACCACGGGATACTTCTTGGAGCGCATGGGCTTCTCGTCGCTCGACGAGCTCCCCGCCCTCGCGCCGCACCTGCCGGACGTCGACTCCATCGTCGACGCCGCCGACAGCACACTCGGAGCGTCCGGGGGTGGGAGCGACCGCGCACAGCCGCGGTCGCCGGCCCTGCCCGACGGCGCTCGACCCAGCACGAACGACGAAGGAACATCATGAGCAGCGCACGCGAGGGCGGCCGACCGGCCGCCCGAGGACAGCGGTCCGAGAACTCCTCGGGCACCGGTCGACCGGGCAGTGGTCACGCAGGCGGTGGCCGGCCGGCAGGTCAGCGCTCCTCGGCCCCCCGCTCGGGAGCCGGCCGCGGGTGGGCAGGAGACCCGCAGGCGGGCAAGAGCAAGCCGCCGCGTCGCCCCGCCGCCCCCAAGGGCCCGCAGCGCGACGTGCACGTCGCCGACGGCGTGCGCCTCCAGAAGGTCCTCGCGACCGCAGGCCTCGGCTCGCGTCGCGCGTGCGAGGACCTGATCGCCGCGGGCCGCGTCGAGGTCGACGGCGTCGTGGTGCGCGAGCTCGGCGTCCGCGTCGACCCCGAGAAGGCCGTGATCCACGTCGACGGCATGCGCGTCCAGCTCGACCAGTCGCTCGTGACGATCGCGCTCAACAAGCCGCTCGGCGTCGTCTCCACGATGCACGACCCCGAGGGGCGCCCCGCGCTCACCCAGTTCGTCGCGACGCGCCCCGAGCGCCTCTTCCACGTCGGACGCCTCGACGCCGACAGCGAAGGCCTGCTGCTCCTGACGAACGACGGCGAGCTCGCCAACCGGCTCTCGCACCCCAAGTACGAGGTCTCCAAGACCTACCTCGTGTCGGTCGAGGGCCGCGTCGCGGGCAACGTCGCGAACAAGCTGCTCCACGGCATCGAGCTCGAGGACGGCCCGGCCAAGGTCGACCGCTACCGCGTGGTCGACACGACCCCGCAGGCCAGCATGGTCGAGGTCGTGCTCCACGAGGGCCGCCACCGCATCGTGCGCCGCATGTTCGAGGAGATCGGCCACCCCGTGACCCGGCTCGTGCGCACCCGCATCGGGTCGATCCACCTGGGCAACCTGCGCCCCGGTGCGACCCGTGTCCTGGGCCGCACCGAGCTCGGCACCCTCATGTCCGAGGTCGGCCTCTAGCACCCCTCCCGCCCCGGGAACCGCGTCTTCACGTGCTCCCGGGGCGGCGCTACGCTCGACCCGACCCTCCCGTACGAAGGAGTACCCATGCCCGTCCGGGCCATCAGGGGCGCCACGCAGCTCGACGTCGACGAGCGCGAGCACCTCTTCGACCGCACGCGCGAGCTCGTCCAGGCCGTCCTCGACGCCAACGAGATCGACACCGCGTCGCTCATCTCGATCTTCTTCACCTGCACGCCCGACCTCGTCGCCGACTTCCCGGCCGCCGCGGCCCGCGAGATGGGCCTCGGCGACGTGCCCCTCATGTGCGCGGTCGAGATCGGGGTGCCCGGGGCGCTGCCCCGCGTGGTGCGGCTCATGGCGCACGCCGAGATCGACGTGCCGCGGGCCGACGTCCAGCACGTCTACCTGCACGGGGCGACGTCGCTGCGCAAGGACCTGGCCCAGTGACCGGCGAGGGCGCCGGGACCCGTGCCGACGTGCACGGGATCGTCGTCGCGATCGACGGGCCCTCGGGGTCCGGCAAGTCGAGCGTGTCACGGGCCGTCGCACAGCGCCTCGGCACCGCCTACCTGGACACGGGCGCGATGTACCGCGCCGCGACCTGGTGGTGCCTCCAGGAGGGCGTCGACCTCGCCGACCAGGCCGCGGTCGCCGCAGCAGTCGACGTCATGCCGCTCGTCATGGGTATCGACCCGGCCGCACCGACCGTGCACGTCGACGGCACCGACGTCGGCGAGGCGATCCGCACCACCGAGATCTCCACGGCCGTCAGCGCGGTCGCCACGAACCTCGCGGTGCGCGCCGAGCTGCGCCGCCTGCAGCGCGTCGTCATCGCGGCAGAGTCGTCGGCATCCTCGGAGAGCGCCGGCACGAGCTTCTCCGGCGGGCGCGGCATCGTCGCCGAGGGGCGTGACATCACGACCGTCGTCGCGCCCGACGCCGACGTGCGCATCCTGCTCACCGCGAGCGAGGAGGCGCGCCTGGCCCGTCGCTCGCTCGAGGTGCACGGCGCCGCCGACGCGGCCGCCGTCGAGGCCACCAAGGACCAGGTCCTGCGCCGCGACCGCGACGACTCGACCGTCTCGCAGTTCCACGTCGCCGCCGACGGCGTCGTGACGGTCGACTCGTCCGACCTCGACTTCGAGCAGACCGTCCAGGCCGTGCTCGACGTCGTCGAGCACGCCACGGCCACCGCCGCAGGGGGCGAGGGGACCGCTCGGTGAGCACCCCGCACGTCCCCTCACCCGCCGGGCCCGCCTGGTCCCGGTGGGTGGGGCGCTTCCTCGCGCGCGTGGTCTGGGACACCCGGGTCGTCGGGGCCGAGCGCGTCCCCGCCACCGGACCCGTCCTCCTGGCCGCCAACCACACGGGCCTCGTCGACGGGCCCCTCGTGCTGGGCGTCGCACCGCGGCCCCTGCACGTCCTCGTCAAGGAGGAGATGTACGTCGGCCCCGTCGGGTGGATCCTGCGCGCGGCCGGGCAGATCCCCGTCGACCGCCGCGGTGGACGTGCGGCCCTCGTGACGGCGCTCGCGGTCCTGCGGCGCGACGGGGGAGTGGGCGTCTTCCCCGAGGGCAACCGCGGGCGCGGCGACGCCACGTCCGCGCGCGCGGGCGTGGCGTGGCTCGCGCTCAACGGGCACGCGCCCGTCGTCCCCGTCGCTGTGCTCGGCACGCGCCGCACCGGCGACGGCGTCAACCGCATCCCCGGGTTCCGTCGCCGCCTGTACGTCGAGTTCGGCGAGCCCGTCCTCGTCGGGAAGGCCGAGGGCGTGCGCGGCAAGGCCGCCCTCGACGCCGCCAACGAGCAGATCCGGGCCGCGCTCGCGACGCTCGTGACCGGCGCCGTGGACCGCTCGGGCATCGCTCTGCCGGTCGACGGACCCGAGCGACCCGTCCCCAGAGGACGCCCCGCGCAGTGACGTCGTGCACTCCGGGCGTGTCGCGCACGGTCCTCGTTCGGAGAACTGCCCGGTTGCTGGGAGAATGGTCGCCATGACCACACCCGACCACGCACAGCCCGATGCCCAGGCATCCCTCGACGAGGTGTCGCAGACCCCCGGTGAGACGATCGACCAGGCGAGCGACGTCGTCGGGCAGCCCGAGGACACCACCGAACCACTGCTCGCCGCCGAGGGGGACGAGCAGGACGACGAGAGCCGCGAGCGCGCCCTGCGCGCCGGCCTCGAGGACTACGAGCTCGCCGACGAGGACATGGCCCTCCTGTCCGGCGACTACGACGACGAGGGCAACCTCGAGCCCGAGGCCCCGCTGCCTGTCCTCGCGATCGTCGGCCGCCCCAACGTGGGCAAGTCGACGCTCGTCAACCGCATCCTCGGCCGCCGCGAGGCCGTGACCGAGGACAAGCCCGGCGTCACGCGCGACCGCGTCTCCTACCCGGCCGAGTGGGCCGGACGCCAGTTCACGCTCGTCGACACGGGCGGCTGGGAGGTCGACGTCGCCGGCATCGAGGCGCGCGTCGCCGAGCAGGCCGAGGTCGCTATCGCACTCTCGGACGCCGTCGTGTTCGTCGTCGACGCGACCGTGGGCCCCACGGCCACCGACGAGCGCGTCGTGAAGCTGCTCCGCAAGTCCGGCAAGCCCGTCGTGCTGTGCGCCAACAAGGTCGACGGCGCGCGCGGCGAGGCCGACGCGACCGAGCTCTGGAGCCTGGGCCTCGGCGAGCCGCACCCCGTCTCCGCCCTCCACGGCCGCGGCACGGGCGACCTGCTCGACGCCGCCATGGAGGCGCTGCCCCTCGTCTCCGAGCACGCCGTCGTCCTGCCGTCCGGCCCGCGCCGCGTCGCGCTCGTCGGCCGCCCCAACGTCGGCAAGTCCTCGCTCCTGAACAAGGTCGCGGGCGCCGACCGCGTCGTCGTCGACTCCGTCGCCGGCACCACGCGCGACCCCGTCGACGAGCTCGTGCTCCTCAAGGGCATCCCGTGGTGGTTCGTCGACACCGCCGGCATCCGCCGCCGCGTGCACCAGACCAAGGGCGCCGACTTCTACGCCTCGCTGCGCACCCAGGCCGCGATCGAGAAGGCCGAGGTCGCCGTCGTGCTCGTCGACGCGTCCGTCCCGCTCACCGAGCAGGACACGCGCGTCATCTCCCAGGTCGTCGACGCCGGGCGCGCCCTCGTCATCGCCTACAACAAGTGGGACCTCATGGACGAGGACCGCCGCCCCTTCCTGGAGCGCGAGATCGAGAAGGACCTCGTGCAGATCCAGTGGGCGCCGCGCGTCAACGTCTCGGCCCGCACCGGCTGGCACACCGACCGCCTCGTGCCCGCGCTCGAGCGCTCGCTCGAGTCCTGGGACAAGCGCATCCCCACAGGACGCCTCAACGCGTTCCTGGGCGAGCTCGTCGCGGCCCACCCGCACCCGCTGCGCGGCGGCAAGCAGCCCCGCATCCTGTTCGCGACCCAGGCGTCCACGCGCCCGCCGCGCTTCGTGATCTTCGCGACCGGCTTCCTCGAGGCCGGCTACCGGCGCTTCATCGAGCGTCGCCTGCGCGAGACCTTCGGCTTCGAGGGCACGCCCATCGAGATCTCGGTGCGCGTGCGCGAGAAGCGCAAGCGCTGACGCACCTCCCGCTGGAGCCCGTGGGGCTCCGGCGGGGCGTACGAGGCGTCGAGAGACCCACGGGAGGGCCGTGCGTGCCGGAAGGCGCGCACGGCCCTCCTGGGCGTTTCCGGGGCGTGGTGGGGCCTCTGGGTGTGCCGGGGGGCGCTTGGCAGCGGAGAGGCTCGTGGGGGCGTCCCTGGGTCCGTCCGGCGGCGCCGGCGGGCGTGGGTGCGGGCGATGCTCCGGACGGTTGCCCGGCGGTGGCTGGACTCTCGCTGGTGGTGGGCTGGGCGCGACCTCGGCGCGCTCTCGGAGCAGGCTGAGGGAGGCCCGAGGAACGCCCGGACGTGCGTGACCCGTGCCACTCACCAGCAACGATGCACGGACCACGCCCAAAGTGGGGTATTGTTTCTCTCGGCCCGGAAGGGCTGGTGAAGCCCTCCGGGGCTCACGGGCTGTGGCGCAGCTTGGTAGCGCACTTGACTGGGGGTCAAGGGGTCGCAGGTTCAAATCCTGTCAGCCCGACAGAGAGAGGCTAGGAATCGCAACGATTCCTAGCCTCTTGTCGTATCCGGAAGTGGACGAGGTGTGCACTCCGGACCACCCCGCGCGGGCGAGCATCCGTCGGCCGAGCGAGGCAGTCGGAGCGGACCAGCAGGGTCAGTTGCCGACGCCCGCCTCGATGGCCCGTGTGAGCCCGTCGACGGTCGGGACACCTCGTAGACCTGACGGCGTGGGGTAGACGCGGCAGGCGATCGCAGGGGGCGAGCTGGTCGGGAACAGGTCTTTCCCGTCGAGGTGGAAGGACGGCGAGCCGACGAACCGGAGCCGGTCGGCCTGGGCCTGGTCGTCGACCTCCAACGTCTCGACGGCTGCTTCCACACCGGCTGAGGCCAGTGCGTGTCGGGCGAGGTGGACGGCGGGTGCGGCGTGGGGGCAGTCGGGGACGAGGAGGATCGTCAGGGTGTGCTCAGACATGGGCGTGCTCCTGAGTCGGTGAGGCGCTGGCGGGTTGGCCGGTCGAGGCCCTGTATCGGCCGGCGCGGACCCCGTTGGCGATGACGAAGACCTCGGCGACCTCGTGGACGAGGACGACCGCCGCCAGGCCCAGCACGCCGAAGAGTGCCAGGGGGATCAGGACGCCGATCAGCGCGAGGGAGAACCCGACGTTCTGCCACATGATGACGCGGGTGCGACGGGCGTGGGCCAGGACCTGGGGCAGGTGGTGCAGGTCGTTGCCCATGAGCGCCACGTCGGCGGTCTCGATCGCGACGTCGGTGCCCATCGCGCCCATCGCGATCCCGACGTTCGCGGTGGCCAGCGCCGGGGCGTCGTTGACGCCGTCGCCGACCATCGCGACGGGGTGACGGCTCGACAGGTCGCGGACGATCGTGGCCTTGTCCTCGGGGCGCAGGTCGGCGTGGACGTCGCGGATCCCGGCCTCTGCGGCCAGGGCGCGCGCGGTGCGCTCGTTGTCGCCGGTCAGCATCGCCACGGTGTACCCGTCGCGGGTCAGGGCGCGGACGACCGCGGCGGCCTCGGGGCGGAGCTCGTCGCGGACCGCGATCGCGCCGAGCAACGAGCCGCCGTCCTCGACCAGGACGGTGGTGGCGCCCTGTTCCTGCAGGCGTGCGACCTGCGCGGCGAGGGGGCCGGCGTCGATCCATCCGGGTCGCCCGAGGCGGACCTGGCGGCCTTCAGACGTGCCCGTGATCCCGGCGCCAGTGACCGCCGTGACGTCGGTGATGTCGGGGCGGTCGGCGGTCGCGGCCAGGATCGCGCGGGCCAACGGGTGCTCGCTGCGCGCCTCGAGCCCGGCTGCGACCGCGAGCACCGCGGCGCGCGTGCTTCCCGGGGCAGGTACGACGTCGACGACGACGGGGTCGTTCGCGGTCAGGGTGCCGGTCTTGTCGAGCGCCAGCGCGCGGATCCTGCCGAGCTCCTCGAGCGCGGCGCCACCCTTGATGAGGACACCGCCCTTCGATGCGGCGCCGACCGCCGCGACCACGGTCACGGGTACGGAGATCGCCAGCGCGCACGGGGACGCGGCGACGAGCACGACCAGCGCGCGTTCGATCCACAGGACCGGGTCGCCGGCCAGGGAGCCGACGACCGCGATGAGCGCGGCCGCGACGAGGATGCCGGGCACGAGCCTGGACGCGATCGCGTCGGCGAGCCGCTGCCCGCCGCCCTTGCGGGCCTGCTCGGCCTCGACGATGTGCACGATGCGGGCCAGGGAGTTGTCCTCGGAGGTCGTGGTGACCTCGACCTCCAGTGCGCCGTTACCGTTGATCGAGCCGGCCATCACCCGTGCGCCAGGCCCGGCCTCGACCGGGACCGACTCACCGGTCAGGGCCGAGACGTCCAACGCGGTCGTCCCGGTGCGGACCACTCCGTCGGTCGCGAGGCGCTCGCCAGGACGCACGAGCAGGACGTCGCCGACCACGAGGTCGGACGGGTCGACGGTCAGGTGCTCGCCGCCGCGCACCACGGTGGCCTCTGACGGGACGAGGTCCAGCAGGGCGCGCAGGCCACGGCGGGTGCGGGCGAGGGAGTACTCCTCGAGCCCTTCGGAGATCGAGTAGAGGATCGCGAGCATCGCGGCCTCCTCGACCTGCCCCAGGACCACCGCACCGACCGCCGCGATCGTCATGAGCGTCCCGACGCCGATCCTGCCCGTGAGCAGGCGCCGCACGGTGCCCGGGACGAACGTGGTCGCCGCGATCACCAACGCCAGACCCTCGAGCCCCAGCACGGCCCATTCAGGGGAGGTGGTCCTGGACAGCAGCCAACCGGCCAGCAGCACGACCGCAGCCAGGAGCGCGGCGCGGATCTCGCCGACCTGCCACAGGCTCACGGCTTCCTCGTCGCTCTCGGGGGCGTCGGTGCCGTCGGTCTCGTCCGAGCAGCCGCACGCATCGCTCATCGCGCGACGTCCGCCGTCCTGGCCGGTGCATCGGTGCCGTAGTTCGGGCACAGCACCACGGCATTCCCCGTGGCGGCCAGCAGTACCTCGGCCGCCGCGAGCATCTCCAGCAGCTCCGGGCGGGCCAAGGAGTAGTACACTCGCCGGCCGTCCATCCGACCCGCCACCAGACCGCAGTCCTTCAGGCAGGCCACGTGCGAGGAGATCGTCGACTGCGCCAGACCCAGGTCAGCGGTCAGGTCGGCGACGCGCGCCTCGCCCGCTGCGAGCCTTCGCACGATCGCCAGCCTGGCCGGATCGCCCAGCGACCGGAACAGTGCCACACCTGGTTCCATGCCCTCGGTCGAGGCTCCGCACTCATCAACAGTGATCGACATGGCTCGATAATAACCGGTCGGTATCGATCATCGACAAGGTGGAGCGCTCGCGGTCGGCGCTGTCCAGCGCCCGTGGGGAGAGCCTGACGCCGTCGGACAGCTCCTAGGTGCAGTAGTGCGGCGCCTCGCCGCACATGACCCCTTGGACGGTGCCGACGAAACCGCCCACCAGGGCGACGACGACCACGACCACGAGCACCATCGCCACCAGGAGCACGAGGACGCCGACGACGATGAGCGCGATCGTGCCGCCGCTCATCGTCCGGGGGGACGTGGGGTGCGCGACGGCAGCCGGTCGCCAGTGCTCGGTCCAACGGTTCCCGTCGAACCAGCGCACCCGCCGCTGATCCTGGGGGTCGGGATACCACCCTGGCTGGAACGTCATGCGTCTCCTCCTGCCCATGTCGTCGCGTGGTTCATGGTCGTTCGCCGACCCGGCCGCTCGTCGGTCGCGAGGCCGTCGCTTGCTTCGCCGACCGTGCCCGGCGTCGGTCCAGGACCGCCGAGACCGTGACGGCCACGAAGACGACGAGGGTCCACAGCGCGAGCATCTGGGCCTCGCCGACCGTGTCGGGCGCCTTGCCCGAGCCCGGGGAGACGAGGAGCGCCGGCACGACGAGACCGAACACGACGATGCAGGCGAAGAACGCCACGACGCATGCTCGCCCGAGGAACTCCGCCACCCGGTACAGGCGTTCGCGTTGCGGCGAGCGCAGCGTCAGCGCGACCGAGCCGGTCGTCCCGACCAGGCAGAGGCCGAGGAGGAAGAGCACCGCGAAGTTGCCCGACGCGATCTCGTCCCCGCCGCGCCAGACGACGAGTGCGCCGAGGCCCACACAGGCCGCAGCCATCACCAGACCGGCCCGGCGTGTCTGCGACACGGTGGCGAGCGGTCGTCGACCGATGCGGCCACCTCGTCTCGTTCCCCGTCGGGGCGATCGTGCGTTCACCCGCACACGGTACCCGCCGTGCCGCGAGCGCCCCGCGCCGTCGCGGCGCCCTCGCGGCGGTCGCCGAGCCGTCAGTCCGTCGTCAGCCCGCGGTCCGCCGACCACTCGCGGAACCCGGCGGCGATCTCCGGCGCGTGCGTGTGGTGGAGGTAGTGCTCTCCGGGGACGGGGACCACGGTGCCGTCGGCGACGGTCGCGGCCTGCTCCTCGTGCAGCGCCAGCCAGTCGGGGTTGTTCGCGTTCTCTGCCTCGACGAACAGCAGCAGCGGCAGGTCCGCGGGGAACGTCGTCCCGAGCGCGCGCTCGAAGTTCGGGCCGATGTGCTCCATCTCGTCGAGGTACGTGGGACGCATCGTGTTCCGGTGCGTGAACATCGTCATCTGCTCGCGCGCGTGCTCGGAGTACACGGAGCCGTCGAGCGCGCCGTCGCCGAACGCCGTGACGACACGGAGCAGGCCGAGGTTCTTGGCCGCGGCCATGAGTCCCGTGGGGAACGCCGTGTCCGTGTGCGGTTGTCCGGGCACGCTCGTGTCGACCCCGACGAACGCCGTCACCTCGTCGGGGTAGCGCGCGGTGTACTCGATGCCGTAGATGCCCGCGATCGAGTGCCCCATGAGGACGTAGCGGTCGAGGCCGAGCTCCTGGAGCGCCGCGTGCACCTCGGTCACGACGTTCTCGGTGGTCCGCTCCACGTCGGTGCCGTCGCTCAGGCCGTAGCCGAAGGGTTCGACGACGACGACCCGGTGGTCCCGGGCGAGGTCCGCGACGAGCGGCTCGAAGTCGAGGACGGGCGAGGGGGTCCCGAACCCTGGCAGGAGGACCACGTCGAGCGGGCCGTCCCCGGTCACGAGGACGTTCATCTGTCGTCCGTCGACCGTCACCTTCTGGCCGTAGGTCTCGATCCGGTCGCTCTCGCGGCCGGTCGCGACGGCGTTCACGACGCTCGTCGTGGCCAGGGTCACCGCGACCACGGCACCGATCGCGGCCACGGTCACGAGCGCTCTCTTCACAGGCTTCTTCACGCATTCCTCTCCACGCGGCACACGGTGCGCCCCGCCTTCTCGTCCAGCATCGTGCGCCGGCCGACCGCGCGCGTCAGCCCGCCGCGCACACCTGCGTACCGCGATCGCAGTACGCGCACGTCACCTTCCGGGGCGATCCGCCGGGCAGGGTCGGCCGGGATACTGGGGGAGTGTCGTCACCTCGTTCCGCCGCAGCAGCTGTCCCCGTCGGCGACGTCGTCGCGATCGCCGTCGTCGTGCTCTTCGGTGTCCTGCCGTTCCCTGACGAGGACTTCCGCACGCGGGGTCTGCTCGTCCTGATCGCGCTCGTGCCTGCCGCGGTGATGCCGCTGCGCCGACGACGGCCGATCGTCTCGCTCGGGGTGAGCGTGGTCTGCACCGTCGCCGTCGCGCTCGCGGGCACGATGGCCCCGGGTGCTCTGGTCGCCGTGATGATCACGGCTTTCTCGGTCGCGAACAGGACGCGCCGCACTGTCGGGCTCGCGTGCGTGGGCGTGGCCGCGCTCGTGGTGTTCCTCGTGAGCGCCGTCCCTTTCGACGGTGAGTACTTCGACCCTGGGGCGACGCAGTTCGTGACGCTCGTCGTCCTCGCCGGAGCCATGGGCGACGCGACCAGGTCGCGGCGCGAGGCGCTCGCGGCCGTCACGGAGCGGGCGGAGCGTGCGGAGCAGGGGCGTGACGAGGAGGCCCGACGCCGTGTGGTCGAGGAGCGGGTGCGTATCGCTCGTGACCTGCACGACGTCGTCGCGCACCAGATCTCGGTGATCAGCCTGAGCGCGGGCGTCGCGTCGTCGTCGCTCGAGACCCGGCCCGAGCGTGCGCGCGAGGCGCTCACGACCATCCGCAGCGCGTCGCGCACGGTCCTCGCGGACATCGGCGGGCTCATGGCCCTGCTGCGAGCGGAGGGCGGCGGCGAGCGGCAGGATCTCCACCCGCAGGCCGGGCTCGACCAGCTCGACGCCCTGGTCGCACGGTTCGCGGACGTCGGCCTGCACGTCGACGTGCGGCGAGAGCCGGGGAGCGGCGCGCTCTCCCCGGCGAGCGACCACGTCGCCTACCTCGCCCTGCAGGAGGGGCTCACGAACGCCCACAAGCACGGGGCGGGCGACCGGGCCGTCGTGGACGTCCGCCTTCGCGACGGCATGCTCGTCCTGATGGTCACGAGCCCGCTGCGCGCGGGCGCCGCCGAGGTCCCCGCCAGTGGGCACGGACTGCGCGGCCTGCGCGAACGGG
This sequence comes from Oerskovia sp. NPDC057915, assembly GCF_042887685.1. Lineage (NCBI taxonomy): Bacteria > Bacillati > Actinomycetota > Actinomycetes > Micrococcales > Cellulomonadaceae > Oerskovia > Oerskovia sp. NPDC057915. Next base: position 28,132 of record NZ_JBHVOS010000004.1, read on the forward strand.
TCGCGTCGGTGCGAGGTCGGGTCGGGACGACGAGCGAGGACGGCGAGTTCCGCCTCGTCATCGAGGTACCCGCCGAGCGGACCCCGGTCCCCGCGCCGAGCGAGGCGCAGCGATGATCACCGTGCTCGTCGTCGACGACCAACCGCTGGTGCGCCAGGCCGTGCGCGACATCCTCACCGACAGCGGCGGGATCCTGGTCGTCGGCGAGGCGTCGAACGGGCGGGAGGCCGTCCGGGCCGCCGCGGCGTCGGCCCCCGACGTCGTGCTGATGGACATCCGGATGCCCGAGCTCGACGGGATCGCGGCGACCGAGCAGATCTGCGCGGGCCCGGCGGCGAGCACGACGCGGGTGCTCGTCCTGACGACCTTCGAGGAGGACGAGTACGTCGTCGCCGCGCTGCGCGCGGGCGCGAGCGGGTTCATCGGGAAGGGCGCCGAGCCCGAGGACATCGTGCGTGCCGTGCACACGATCCACCTGGGGGAGGCGTTGCTGTCGTCGGCCGCGACGCGGGCGCTCGTCCAGCGCTTCGTGCGCGCGCAGACACCCCGGGCGGGTGCGTGGGAGGACGAGGGGCTCGCCCGCCTCACCGAGCGTGAGCGCGAGGTGTTCCTCCTCGTCGCACGCGGCCTGACGAACCAGGAGATCGCGGCCGAGCTCGTGATCTCGGCCCACACCGCCAAGACGCACGTGAACCGCATCATGGCGAAGGTCCACGCGCGCGACCGCGCGCACCTGGTGATCCTCGCCTACGAGTCGGGGCTCGTCACCGCGAGGCCGTGAGGCCCGACGGCGTCGCGCGGGCCGTGCGTCCATGCCTCGCTCGTGGGAGCGTGCCGACCCGGGGCGACGGTACGTCTACGTCGCGAGCTAGGGTCGCGCCGCGCCCCCGAACCCCGTCCAGCGCAGCCCGTCCGGCAGGTGGCTCTGGTCGTTGAACATCACGAGCGTCGGCGGCAGGCCGTCCCGGAGGTCGATCACCGTCAGTGCCGTGCTCGCGCTGTTCAGGCCGAGCCACCGCGCGGGCGGCGCACCGAGCGTGTGGCGCACGAGCCAGGCGATCGGGTAGTCGTGCGTGATCAGGACCTGGTGGACGTCGCCCGCGCTGCCCGTGCCCGGGTCCGGTGGGGTCCCGAAGCGGGCGACGAGCGCGTCGGCCGTCCGGCGTCCTGCTGCTGCCTCGCCCTCGTCCCAACCGTCGAAGAACCCCGTCCAGGACGCGGGGGTCTCGGAGGGCGCCGGGACGTACGGGACGTGGTCCACGAGCTCCGGGGCCTCGGCGACCCGCGCGCCCGGCAGGTGCCGCGCGACCACGGCGGCGCTCGCGGCAGCACGGGGGAGCGGCGAGTGCCAGACGGCGGTCACGGGCACGCGTGCGAGACGTCGGCCCAGCAGGTCCGACTGTCGGCGCCCGACGTCCGTCAGCTCACCGAAGGCGTCGGCCGCGCCGTGACGGGCGAGGTAGAGGTGTCGGGTGCTCATCGGGATTCTTCTGGGGTCGACGGGCCGTCGTCGCCCCGGGGCGGCACCGACACGGTGGGTTCCGCGAGCGTCACCGTCCCGGCCTCGCCGTCGACGGTCACCACGCTGCCGTCGACGATCAGCCCGGTGGCGCCGACGACCCCGAGCACGGCGGGGATGCGGCGCTCGCGGGCCACGATCGCCGCGTGGGACAGGACTCCTCCCGTCTCCGTGACGACGCCCGCGGTGATGCGCAGCAGGGGAGTCCAGGCGGGGTCCGTGAAGGGGCAGACCAGGACGTCGCCGGGGCGGACGCGCGAGAAGTCGTCCGGGCCGCGGACGACCCGGGCCGGTCCCGTCGCCATCCCGGTGCTGCCCGCGGTCCCGCGCAGCAGGCTCCCGGTGCTGAGCCGCGGCGCGCTCCCCGTGACGTCGGTCGACGGGGCCGGGTGCGGGGCCGGGAGCGGGGCCGTGACCGGACGGGCCTGCACGATCCAGAGCGTGCCGCCCGCGAGCGCCCACTCGACGTCCTGCGGCCCGCCGAGGAGAGCTGCGGCGCGCCACCCCAGCCGGGCGAGGCGCAGGGCGGTGTCGTCGTCGAGCGTGGGCCGTCGCCGGTCGTCGGGGCGTACGTCGTGCGCGACGAGACGGGTGCCGTCCCGGTCGAGACGGGTCCGCTTGTCGGCGATGACGCGATCCGCAACGCGGACGGCCCCGCGACCGAGGATCTTGTGGGCCACGACGCGGTAGGTGTCCGGTGTGACGGTGCCGCCCACGACCGAGGGGCCCAGACCCCAGGACGCCTCGATCACCGTCGCGTCGCCGGGATCGTCGGGCGCGAACATGACCCCGGAGACCTCGGCGTCGACGAGGCGCTGCACCAGGACGGCCATGGCGGGCTCGTCGGCCGCGTCGCCGCGCACCTCGTCCTCGAGCCCCGCCCGGTAGTCGACCGCCCGGGGCGAGTGGAGCGAGGCCCGGCAGGTGCGGACGGCGCGCGCGACGTCGTCGGGAGCCTGGACCGCGAGCACGCTCTCGTGCTGCCCTGCCGCCGAGGCCTGGGAGGTGTCCTCGCCGGAGGCCGAGGACCGGACCGCGACGGGCGGTGAGCCGAGCGCGCGCAGCGCGGGGCCGAGCGCGTCTCTCAGCGCCTCGTCGTCGGCCGCGGCCGCGTCGAACGGCACCACGAAGCCGTCGGGGACCGGCAGGCCTGCCTGCAGCAGCGCCCCGAGCGCCGTGGCCTTGCCGCCGCACGTCTCGCGCGCTGCCTCCTGCAGTGGAACGAGCACCTCGACCTCCCTCAACAGATCGTTGACAACATTTCGTTGATTGTGCAAGATCGTCGCATGCCACGCAACGACGACACCGCTCGCGCGGAGCAGGACATCCGCGCCGTGCGAGCCACCCGTGCGGATCACGACCAGGCCCGCCGCGAGCAGGACGCCCGCAGCCACCTTCTCGCGCGGGGCGCGGACACGCTCGCCCCCCGGCCGTGGCAGCCGTCGTCCGTGCCGCCGTCCGCCGTGGACCTGGCACGGTTCGCGCTCTGGCGGTCCGGCGAGCTGCCGCCCGAGCACGTCCTCGACGCGCTCGCGCTGCTGCCCGCCGCACGCGCCGAGGTCGACGGCCTCGAGAGCGGCCTGCTCTTCACGGCCCGTAGCGCCGGCCTGACCTGGGCCCAGATCGCCGACGCGATGGGCTTCAACTCCCCGCAGGCGTGCCAGCAGCACTTCCACCGCCTCACGGCCCGGCACGAGGGCCGCTCGTGACCTCCCCGACCACCGTCCTGCTCGTCCTGCACGCGGTCCGCCTCTGCGGGTTCGCCGACGCCGCGACGCTCGCCCGTCGGTTCGACCTCGACCCGGCCGAGACCGACGAGGTGCTCGGTGACGTCGAGGCGTACGGGTGGGTGCAGCGGTCCGCCTTCGCGGACGTCAGCGGCTGGTCGCTGACCGAGGCAGGACGGGGCGAGGACGAGCGCAGGCTCGCCGCGGAGCTCGCCGCCACGGGACGGGCCGACGACGTCTGTGCCGCCCATCGCGAGTTCCTGCCGCTCAACGCGCGGGTCCGGCGGGCATGCACCGACTGGCAGCTGCGGCCGGCCCCGGGGGCCCGGCTCCTCCCCAACGACCACACCGACCCCGCGTGGGACGCCGCGGTCCTCGACGAGCTCGGCGCGATCGACGACGCCCTCGCCCCGCTCGTACGACGGCTCGGCGACGTCCTGGTCCGGTTCGACGGGTACGACGACCGCTTCTCCACGGCCCTGCGGCGTGCCCGTGCGGGGGAGAGCGGGTGGGTCGACGGCATCGACGTCGACTCGTGCCACCGCGTCTGGTTCGAGCTGCACGAGGACCTGGTCGCGACGCTCGGGATCGACCGCCGGGCCGAACCGTGAGCGTCGGCACCCGTGCCGCGGACACGGGCGCCGACGGCCGAGCGTGACGGCGATCACGACGCCTCGACCTGCGAGCGCACGGCCCCCGGGCCACGATGGAAGCAGCGCAAGGCGCTGATGGACCGAGCATCGAGGAGGAATTCATGGCTGTCCGCAAGGAGCTGCCCGAGTACACCGTCCCGTCGCTGACCCTGAAGGACGGGGGGAAGGTCGCCGCGATCCTGCAGAAGCGGCTGCACGCGCTCAACGACCTGGCGCTGACCCTCAAGCACATCCACTGGAACGTGGTGGGGCCGCACTTCATCGCGGTCCACGAGATGATCGACCCGCAGGTCGACGCCGTGCGTGCCATGGTCGACGCCACGGCCGAGCGCATCGCGACCCTCGGCGTCCCGCCGCGCGGCACGCCGGGCGCGATCGTGGCCGAGCGCACCTGGGAGGACTACAGCCTGGGCCGCGCGTCGACCATCGCGCACCTGGGTGCGCTCGACGAGGTCTACCAGGGGGTCATCGCCGACCACCGCAAGGCGGCTGCCGACACCGAGGAGCTCGACACCGTGACCAACGACCTCCTGGTCGGTCACCTGCACGAGCTCGAGCTCTTCCACTGGTTCGTCCGGGCGCACCTCGAGTCCTCCGGTGGTGAGCTCTCGACCTCGGGGGCGACGACCGAGACCGGCGCGGCCCGCAAGGCGGAGACCGCAGCCAAGAAGGAAGCCTGACCGACCGGCACGGAGCCCCTCTCCCCGCACGGGGAGAGGGGCTCCCTGCTGTCCGCACCGTGGACGCCCGTGGCCCGACGACGTCGCTCGCCCCCGCGACCGGTGGCCGTCCCGCGCAGGTCCGGGAGGCGCCGTCGGGCCGTGGACCTGCTGCCGGCGCTCGCGGCTCACGCCGACAGCGGCACCGCCCCGGGGGTGAGGACCACGAGCTGCTGGGTCGCGCGCGTCATCGCGACGTAGCGGTCGACGGCGCCCGCGATGCCGTCGTCGCCGTCGCCGAACGACGCCGGGTCGACCAGGACGACGAGGTCGAACTCGAGCCCCTTCGCGAGCACCGGGGTCAGGGACCGCACGCGCTCGGAAGCCCGGAACGCGGGGTCCCCGACCACGCACGCGACGCCCTGGTGCTCGGCGAGCCAGGTCCCGAGGACCTGGTCCAGGTCCTCGGGGGCCCCGTGCAGGACCGGGGCGTGGCCGCTGCGGACCGACGTCGGCACGTTGGCGTCCGGCAGCACGGCCCGGATGACCGGCTCCGCCTCCGACATGACCTCCTGCGGCGTCCGGTAGTTGATCGTCAGCGACGCCACGTCGACGTGCGACAGGCCCACGCGCTCGAGCCGCTCGCGCCACGACTCGGTGAACCCGTGCCGCGCCTGCGCACGGTCGCCGACGACCGTGAGGCTCCGCGACGGGCAGCGCAGCAGCAGCATCTGCCACTCGGCGTCGGTGAGCTCCTGCGCCTCGTCGACCACGACGTGCGCGAACGGCCCCGCGAGCCGGTCGGGGGTCACGCCCGGCAGGGACGCGTCGTCGACCAGGGCGTCGCGCAGGTCCTGGCCGCGCAGCATCGACATGACCTGCAGCTCGGAGTCGTCGGTCGCGACGAGGTGGTCGACGACGTTGCTCATCTCCTCGCGCTCCGCCGCGACCCGCGCCTCGTGCTGCCGGCGCCGCCGCGACGCCTCGGGGTCGCCGAGCCGCTGCCGCGCCGCGTCCAGGAGGGGCAGGTCGGAGACCGTCCAGGCCTGGGGCTCGTCGCGCTGCAACGACCGGACCTCGTCCGCCGTGAGCCAGGGGGCGCACATCCTCAGGTAGGCGGGCACGTCCCACAGGTCGCCGACGAGGTCGGTCGGCTCGAGGAGCGGCCAGGCCCTGTTGAGGGTCTGCGCCAGGTCGCGGTTCGTCGTCAGGGAGCGGCGCACGAGGTCGAGCGGCAGGTCTGCGTCGTCCGCGACCTTGTCCATCAGGATCTCGACCAGAGCCTCCCAGACCACGTCGCGCGCCTCGTTGTGCGGCGTGCCGGGGTCCGGGGAGTCGAAGGCCTCGGCCCAGTCGTCGGCGCTGAGCCAGAGGTCGAGCCACGGGGTCTCGACGGTCGTGCCCGTCCGGGGCGGACGCTCGTACAGCCGCACGGCGGGCTCGACGGCCGCGACCATGCGCGCCGAGGCCTTGAGCCGGGCGACGTCGGGCTCGGCCTCGACCACGGCCTTCGCGCCCTCGGGGACGAGGTCCCGCAGCGTGCAGGTCTGCACGCCCTCCTCTCCCAGGCTCGGCAGGACGTCCTCGACGTAGTCCAGGTACGGCTGGTGCGGCCCGACGACGAGCACCCCGCCCCGGTGCTGTCCGACGTGCGGGTCCGCGTACAGCAGGTACGCCGCGCGGTGCAGGGCCACCACGGTCTTGCCCGTGCCGGGACCGCCGTCGACCACGAGGGCGCCGTCCGAGCCCGCCCGGATGACGGCGTCCTGGTCGGCCTGGATGGTGCCCAGCACGTCGCGCATCCGCGGGGTCCGCTCGGCGCCCAGGCTCGCGATGAACGCCGACTGGTCGTCGAGGGTCACGTGGGAGGCGAGGCCGGCGGCCGTGCCGTCCGTCGTGAAGACCTCGTCCCAGTAGTCGCTGATGCGGCCCTGCGTCCAGCGGTACCGGCGTCGGCTCGCGAGGCCCATGGGGTGGGCGCTCGTCGCGCTGAAGAAGGGTGCGGCGGTCGGGGAGCGCCAGTCGACCAGCAGGCGGCGACCGGCGCGGTCCGTGAGGCCCAGCCGCCCGACGTACACGGGCTCGGAGCCGTCCGGGGCGACCATGCGTCCCAGGCACAGGTCCACGCCGTAGCGGCGCAGCGTCCGCAGCCGGGAGGACAGGCGGTGGATCTCCTGGTCACGCTCCAGGGCGAGCGTCCCGCTGCCGCCGGGCGACCTGCGCGCCGCGTCGAGGCGCGCCGAGACGTCCCTGGTCGTCTCGTCGAGGCTGGCTGCGATGGCCGCGAAGTGCTCCTCGTCGCGGTCGACCAGGGCCGGGGCGGCCTTGGGGGAGAGGCGGGGCGGGAGGGCGAACACGCTCGTGCTCGAGGGGGTCATGGCTGTGGCTCGTTCCGTCGTTCTGGCCTCGGGCCGACCATCTTCCGCCTCCACCGGGGCCTTGCCGCAAGCCCCCCGGTGCGCTATAGATTGAGAGTGGCGGGAGGTCCGGGGACCTGCCCGCCACTCTCGTGCCGCGGGTCGTGCTCGCCCCTCGCGCGGGGCGGTCAGCCGCCCACGTACGCCGCGAGGTGCTCGCCCGTGAGGTCGAGCGGTCGGCGACCAGCGCCGCCGGGGTGCCCTCGAAGACGATCCGCCCGCCGTCGTGGCCGGCGCCAGGACCCAGGTCGATGATCCAGTCCGCGTGCGCCATGACGGCCTGGTGGTGCTCGATCACGATGACCGACCGGCCCGCCTCGACGAGCCGGTCGAGGAGCCCCAGGAGCTGTTCGACGTCGGCCAGGTGCAGGCCCGTGGTCGGCTCGTCGAGGACGTAGACGTCGCCCTTGGCGCCCATCTGCGTCGCGAGCTTGATGCGCTGGCGCTCGCCGCCGGACAGGGTCGTGAGGGGCTGGCCCAGGCTCAGGTACCCGAGCCCGACGTCGACGAGCCGGCTCAGGATCGAGTGGGCCGCGGGGATGCGCCCGTCGCCCTCGGCGAAGAACTTCTCCGCGTCCGTCACGGACATCGCGAGCACCTCGGCGATGTTGCGCCCGCCGAGCGTGTACTCGAGCACGGCCGCCTGGAACCGCTTGCCGCCGCACTCCTCGCACGTGGTCTCGACCGTGGCCATGACACCGAGGTCCGTGTAGATCACGCCCGCGCCGTTGCAGACCGGGCACGCGCCCTCGGAGTTGGCGCTGAACAGCGCGGGCTTGACGCCGTTGGCCTTGGCGAACGCCTTGCGGATCGGGTCGAGGAGGCCCGTGTACGTCGCGGGGTTGCTGCGCCGCGAGCCGCGGATCGCGCCCTGGTCGATCACGACGACGCCCTCGCGCCCCGCGACCGACCCGTGGACGAGCGAGCTCTTGCCCGACCCGGCGACGCCCGTCACGACGCACAGCACGCCGAGCGGCACGTCGACGTCGACGGCGCGGAGGTTGTGCTCGGTCGCGCCCCGGATCTCGAGCTGCCCGCGCGGGGAGCGCACGCTCTCCTTGAGAGTGGCCCGGTCGTCGAGGTGGCGGCCCGTCGTCGTGTCGGACGCGCGGAGGCCGCTGAGCGTGCCCTCGAAGACAATCTCGCCGCCCGCCGTGCCCGCGCCGGGGCCGAGGTCGACGACGTGGTCGGCGATCGCGATGGCCTCGGGCTTGTGCTCGACGACCAGGACCGTGTTGCCCTTGTCCCGCAGCTGGAGCAGCAGGGAGTTCATGCGCTCGATGTCGTGCGGGTGCAGGCCGATCGTCGGCTCGTCGAAGACGTACGTGACGTCGGTGAGCGAGGAGCCCAGGTGGCGGATCATCTTGGTGCGCTGGGCCTCGCCGCCCGACAGCGTCCCCGACGGCCGGTCGAGCGAGAGGTACCCCAGCCCGATCTCCGCGAACGAGTCGAGCAGGTGCTGCAGGCCCTTGAGCAGCGGGGCCATCGACGGCTCGTCGAGGTCGCGGACCCACTCCGCGAGGTCCGTGATCTGCATCTGGCACGCGTCGGCGATGCTCTTGCCCGCGATCTTCGACGACCTGGCCTCGGGGCTCAGTCGCGTCCCGTGGCACTCGGGGCACGTCTGGAACGTCACGGCCTTCTCGACGAACGCCCGGATGTGGGGCTGCATCGCGTCGACGTCCTTGGACAGGAAGGACTTCTGGATCTTGGGGATCAGGCCCTCGAACGTGACGTTGATGCCGTCGACCTTGATCTTGGTCGGCTCCTTGTACAACAGGTCGTGCAGCTCGCGCTTCGTGAACGTGCTGATCGGCTTGGTCGCGTCGAAGAACCCCGAGCCGCGGTAGATGCGCCCGTACCAGCCGTCCATCGAGTAGCCGGGGATCGTGAGCGCACCCTCGTCGAGGGACTTGCTGTCGTCGTAGAGCGCGGTCAGGTCGAAGTCGTTGACGTTGCCCATGCCCTCGCAGCGCGGGCACATGCCGCCGAGCTGGTGGAACGTCGCCTTCTCGGCCTGCGTCTTGCCGCCCCGCTCGATCGTGATCGCGCCGCTGCCCGACACCGACGGCACGTTGAACGAGTACGCCTGGGGCGAGCCGATCTGCGGCTGCCCGAGGCGGCTGAACAGGATGCGCAGCATCGCGTTCGCGTCCGTGACGGTCCCGACCGTCGAGCGCGGGTTGGCCCCCATGCGCTCCTGGTCGACGATGATGGCCGTCGTCAGCCCTTCGAGGTGGTCGACCTCGGGCCGGGAGAGCGAGGGCATGAAGCCCTGCAGGAACGCGCTGTAGGTCTCGTTGATCATGCGCTGCGACTCGGCCGCGATCGTGCCGAACACCAGCGAGCTCTTGCCCGAGCCCGAGACCCCCGTGAAGACGGTGAGCCGGCGCTTGGGGATCTCGACGCTGACGTCCTTGAGGTTGTTCTCTCGCGCGCCCTGCACGCGGATCATGTCGTGGCTGTCGGCAAGGGGCAGTGCGGACGACTCGTCCGTCCTCGTGACCGTGGTCATGGTCTCTCCATCTGTCGGGTCGGCAGGCGCGCGAGAGCCTGCGGCCGGGCATGTCGTCTCTCGTCCGCCCAGCCTAGGTCCCGCCACCGACGGGGCGAGGGGGCGCGGCGTCGCGGGACCGGCGTCGCGGGACCGGCGTCAGCCCGACGGCGCCACGTCCGCGGGAGCGTCGGCAGGACCCGGTCCCGCCCCGGCCCCGGGCGCAGGTCCGGGCTCGGCCTGCGGGAGGCCGACGACGGCCCGCCGCGTGGGCCACCAGAACGCCCGACCCTCGAGCGCGGCGAGCGCGGGGACGAGCAGCGGCGCCATGAGGAACGCGGCGGCGACGATCCCGACCGCGACGCCGAACCCGAGCTGCGCGAGGTTGGCGATGCCCGTGAGCATGAGCGAGGCGAACGTGCAGGCCAGGATGATCCCGGCGGCGGCCGCGGTCGGCGCGTCCTGGGTGATCGCGATGCGCGCGGCCTCCCGCGAGGTCGCGCCCGCGCGGTACTCCTCGTGCATGCGCGCGGCGACCAGGATGTTGTAGTCCGTGCCGATCGCGACGACGAACAGGTACAGCACGATCGGGATCGAGAAGTCGATGCCGGCGTACCCGAGCGCGTGCAGGTAGAGCAGGACGACCGCGCCGAGGGTCGCGGTGAACGTGAGCGCGACGCACACGAGCAGGTTGACGGCGCCGAGCAGGGACGTCAGGAGGAAGCCGAGGATCACGACGATGATCACGGCCGCGATCGGGAACACGCGCTCGGTGTCGGCGCGGAGCTGGTCGCGCACGTCGACGAACGCCGACGTCTGCCCGCCGACGTACACCTGCGCGCCGGGGACCGACCCGTGCGCGGCGTCGCGCAGCGGCCCCTCGACCGTGGCCATGGCGGCGTCGGAGTACGGGTCGTCGGCGAGCACCACCGTGACGAGCGCGGCCGTCCCGTCGGTCGTCGTCGTGGGCGGTGCGACCGACGTGACGCCCGGGACCGCCGCGAGGTTCGTCGCGAGCGTGGACAGCGCGGCCGGGTCGAGCGGGGTGGTCCCCACGACGTACACCTGCGTGGGGCTCAGGGCTCCCGCGGGGAAGGACGCGTCGAGCGTCGTGTAGGCCTGGCGCGAGGCGGTGTCGGCGGGGAGCTCGTCGAGCGTGTCGTAGGTGGCCTTGTACCCCGAGGCGAAGAGCGTGAGGACCACGAGCACGGCCCCGACGGCGAGCGCCGGGACCACGGGTCGGCGGGCCGTGAACGACCCGACGGCCGCGAACGGGCTGCGCCGGGCGTCGTGGCCCGGGCCGAGGGGCCAGAAGAGCACCCGGCCGAGCAGCACGAAGACCGCCGGGACGAGCGTCAGCGCCGTGACGAGCATGACCGCGACGGCCACGATCAGCCCTGGTGCGAGGGTGCTCAGCGACTCGAGCTGCGCGAACAGCAGCGCCGCGAACGCACCGATCACGGTGAGCGCCGAGGACGCGACGACCCTGCCCACGACCCCGACCGAGCCCTCGAGCGCCTCGTGGTGGCTCTCGCCCCGGCGCAGGTGCTCGCGGTAGCGGAACAGGACGAACACGATGTAGTCGGTGCCGATCCCGAACAGGACCACCACGAGGATCGGTTGCAGGGTGTCGCTGACCTGGAAGTCGAGCAGGTCCGCGAGCCACGCGGTCAGGCCCGTGACGACCGAGAGCACGACGCCGATCACGACGATCGGGATCACGGCGATCACGGGGCTGCGGAACACGAGGCCCAGCAGGACCACGATGAGCAGCACGGTCGCGATCGTGATGGTCCGCTCGGCCGCTGCGTAGGCCGTGGTCGTGTCGACCGCGATCGCGGCGTTGCCCGTGAGCGCGCCGGTCAGGTCCGTGCCCTGCAGGGCCGCGTCGGTCGCGGTGCGCAGCGCAGGCACCGCGTCGTCGACCGCCTCGTCGCCGGGCTGGCCGTCGAACGCGACGGACAGGGCTGCGGTCAGGCCGTCCTGCGAGAGGGACTGCGGGGTCTCCTGCACCGCGACGACCCCGGGGATCGCGTCCCCCTGCAGGGTCGTCGCGAGGCCCGCGACGGCCGACTGGTCGTCCGCGGTGAGCGCCGCGCCGTCGGACCGGACGACGACCAGGCTGCCCGTCGCCCCCGACTGCGCAGGGAAGCTCTCGTCGCCCGCGTCCTGCGCCTTGACCGACTCGAAGGACGCGGGCAGGAACGACTGCTGGTTGCCCGTCGTGTAGTCGTCGAGGCTCGGGGCGAAGACGACGACCGCGGCCGCGAGGAGCACCCATGCGCCGATCACGCGCCACGGGTGAGCGATCACCGACCGTGCGATGCTGCCGAACATGGGGGCGCCTTCCCTGGCGAGATCCCGGGTCCACGACCACTCCAGCGTGGCACCGGTGCCCGGTGGCGACAACCGGTGGCCGGCCCGGCAGGCGACCTGCACCACCCGGGCCCGCCCGGACCTCAGGCGCTCGCGGGCTCCTCGAGCAGGGTGGCGCGGATCGCCTCGACCCCGACCTGCACCTCGGCGAAGCTCGTCGACAGGGGCGAGAGCCCGAGCCGCAGGCCGTCGGGTCGGCGGAAGTCGGGGATGATGCCCTGCGCCCACAGCCGCCTGACGACGTGCTCGAACGCGGCGTGGTCGATCGTCACGTGGCTGCCGCGCCTGGTCGGGTCGCGGGGCGAGGCGACGCGCACCCCGAGGGGCACGAGGAGCTCGTCGACGAGCTCGAGCGCGAACTCGGTGAGCCGGACCGACTTGTCCCGCACGGCACCGGCCCCCGCGACCCTGCCGGCCTCGTCGAGCAGGTCGAGCATGTCCTGCATCGCGAGCATCCCGACGACGGAGGGCGTCCCGCTGAGGAATCGACGCACCCCCGTGTGCGGCGCGTAGTCGGGCCCCATCTCGAACGGGGCGTCGCTGCCCATCCAGCCCTGGATCGGTGGGGTCAGCGCCGCCTGGAGGTCCGTGCGCACGTACCCGAACGCGGGCGACCCGGGTCCGCCGTCGAGGTACTTGTAGGTGCAGCCCGCCGCGAGGTCCACGCCCCAGTCGTCGAGCGCGACGGGCACGGCCCCCGCGGAGTGGCACAGGTCCCACAGGACGAGGGCCCCGGCGTCGTGCGCGACGCGTGTGATCGCGTCGGCGTCGGCGAGGTACCCGGAGCGGTAGGCGACATGGCTGAGGACCACGAGCGCGGTCCTCGGCCCGACGACGTCCGCGACCTGGTCCGGGGTCACGCCCGCGTCGGGCTCCGGGGAGATCCAGCGCAGCCGTGCGCCACGCTCGGCTGCGATGCCCTGGAGCACGAACCGGTCCGTGGGGAAGTTCCCCGTGTCGACCACGATCTCGGTACGGCCCGGTCGGGCGTCGAGCGCCGCGCGCACGAGCTTGTAGAGGATCACGGTGGTCGAGTCGCCCACGAACGTCTGGCCCGGCGCGGCGCCGAGCACGCTCGCCCCGATCCGGTCGCCGATCGCGAGCGGCAGCTCGTACCAGGACTCGTCCCAGCCGCGGATGAGACGAGAGGCCCACTGCCCGGTCGCGAAACGGGCGAGCCGTTCGGCGCCGGCTCGCGTGGGTCGCCCGAGAGAGTTGCCGTCGAGGTAGGCGACCACGTCGTCGGACGGCACGAACTCCTCGCGGAAGCGGGCCAGCGGGTCGGCTGCGTCGAGGGCGGCCGCGCGTGCGGCGGGACTGGCCGGACGGACCGGCGAGGGGCCGAGAGGCGGGGTCGTGCTGGTCATGGACGGACCTCCAGGGGCTGGTCGGGGCTGGGCACGGGTGCGGGACCCAGCAGGTCGTGGGCCGTGAGCACGCGCGCTCTCGCGAGCCACGCGGCGACCTCCTCGGGCGGGGCGCCCTGCCCCGGGCGGGTCGCGGGCAGGAGCGTGAGCGCAGCCGGTGGCGGGCCCGACGTCAGGGCGTGCAGCAGGGGGTCCAGCGTCAGCCCGGCGTCGAGCAGCGCCACCAGCTCGCGCTCGTCGACCCCGACGGGCAGCGGCCCGTTGCCCTGGTCCGTCCCGTAGACGACCGTCCCGCCCGCGGCGACGAACCGCGTCAGGTTGTCGAGAGCCACCGCGTGCTGGTCCGTCGGGGCGCCCCAGCCGTGGACGTCGAGCGTGCTGATCCACGTCTGGGAGCGCGCCGCCGCCGCCACGAGACGCTCGGGCAGCCGCTCGCTGAACGGGCAGTGCGCGAGCCGGTCCACGCCCGCCACGAGGGCCCGCTCGGCCTGGCCGGCGCCCTCGGTGTGCGCGACCACGGTCCGGCCGCGCTCGTGAGCCCGCCCCACGACCGCGCGGAGCGTCGCGTCGTCGGGCACGGGACCCGCGCCGGTGTGCAGGGCGACCTTGACGAAGCTCGCCCCGGCGTCGACCTGCCGGTCGACCGCGGCGACGGCCTCGTCGGGGCCGTCGACCTCCTCCACCGACCCTGGTGGCGCCCACGACCGGTCCGACGGGTAGCCGCCCGGGGCCGTGAGGAAGGCACCGGCGAAGCGGACCTCGGGCAGGGGTGCGGCACGGTCGGACCGCGCCGACCGCGCCGACCGTGCCGACCGTGCCGACCGTGCCGACCGTGCTGAGCGTGCGGCCCGTGAGCGCGCGGCGAGCGCCGACAGGACCGCAGGGTCACCGCCCAGGTCGTCGACCGCGGCGAGGCCGCCGCGGTGCAGGGCCTCGGCGTCGACCAGCGACAGGTGGACGTGGGCGTCGCGGAAGCCGGGGAGCAGGACGCCCGTGAGGTGGCGGGTCGGGGCGGGGTCGGTGCCCGCGCGCGACCGGAACCCGCCCGGGGTGGCGACGACCGCCGTCGGGCCGGTCCATCCCGTACCCCGCTCCCAGCGGGCGTCGACCGTGACGGTGACGCCGGCGCGCTCCTCCGGTCCGGTGCTCACGCCCGGCCGATCTCGGTGCGCACCGCGAACAGCTCGGGGAAGAACGTCAGGTCGAGCGCCTTCTCGAGGAAACCCGCGCCGCTCGACCCGCCCGTGCCGCGCTTGGTCCCGATGATGCGCAGCACGGTCTTCATGTGGCGAAAGCGCCAGAGCTGGAAGTTGTCCTCGAGGTCGACGAGCTCCTCGCAGCTCTCGTAGGCGAGCCAGTCGCCCTCGGGGTCGTCGTAGATCGCGCGGAACGTCTCGACCAGGTCCTCGTCGAGCGTGTAGCCCTGCGTGACGTCGCGCTCGAGCACCCGGGCGGGCACGTCGTGCCCGTGCCGCGCGAGGTAGCGCAGGAACTCGTCGTAGACGCTCGGCTCGTGCAGCAGGCGCTCGAGCTCGGCGCGCGCCGCGGGCTCGGCGTCGAACACCGAGAGCATGCGCGCGTTCTTGTTGCCCAGCAGGAACTCGACCGCGCGGTACTGCCACGACTGGAACCCCGACGCGTGACCCAGGAACCCGCGGAACTGCGCGTACTCGCTCGGGGTGAGCGTCGCGAGCACGGACCACTGCTCGGTCAGCGTGCGCTGGACGTGCTTGACCCGCGCGATGCGCTTGAGCGCCGACTGGAGGTCGTCGGCAGCGATGAGCGCGCGCGCCGAGACCAGCTCGTGCAGGACCAGCTTGAGCCACAGCTCGGTCGTCTGGTGCTGCACGATGAAGAGCATCTCGTCGTGGTGCGCGGGCTCGCTGACCGGTGCCTGCGCGTCCAGGAGCGTGTCGAGGTGCAGGTACGAGCCGTACGTCATCTGCTCGCGCAGGTCGGTCACGATGTCGGGCTCGAGCGGGCGCTCGCTGCCCGGTGACGGCGTTGTCATCCCCCGAGACTAGGTGCGGCGGGCGGCGGGTGCCACGAGTCCCGTACCGGACGGCCCGTACCCGGCGACCCGGCGGCGAGGGTACCGTCGCCGGGTGGACACGCAGACCGGGCGCACCAGCAGCACGCTCCTCGACGACCTCGCGCGGGACCCGGTGGCCCGCGAGACGATGCTGGACCGGCTGCGCGCGGTCACCTCGGCACCGGGCCAGGACCGGTTCGTCTCGTCCGCCGCGCAGATCGTCGCCCTCGCCGAGGCCGACCCCGGCCGCCACCTCCTGGTCGTCACGCGCGGCGACGAGGTCGCGGGGCTCGGCGTCCTGCACCCCGGCGGCGCGCCCGCCGAGGTCGTCGCGCTGCTCGACGGGCCCGCGACCGGCGACGTGGTGCTGTTCCGCGGGTTCCTCGTCGACCGGACGCACCAGGGACAGGGGGTCGGCACGGCCGTGGCCGCCGCGCTGCCGGCGCTCGCGGCCCGCCTCGCCGAGCGCCTGGGGCGCGAGCTGTTCGCGGCAGTCGTGCTGACGGTCAACGAGGAGAACGCCGCGGGGCTGCGCGCCTACGCGCGCGGCGGGTTCGTCGACCGCGGGCGCTACCTCGGCGGCGACGCGGGACCGCAGCGCGCGATGGCGCACGCGCTCTAGCGGAGGCGCGCGCTCGGGCGGTACGCGCTCGGGCGGTACGCGTCGCGAGCGGCACGCGTCGCGAGGCGCGGGCCCGTCGACGGCCTGTCGCGCGGTGCGCACCGCTACGGGACCCACGGACCCACGGACCCGGGGGCCCGTGGGCAGCGGGGTTGGGACGTGCGTCCTACAGTGCAGGCAGGCGCACGCGGGGACCTGGCCGGGGCCGTGTGCACGACCGGGGAGGCACCATGACACGAGCAGTGGTGACAGGGATCGGCGTGGTGACACCGCTGTCATCGACGGCGCCAGGGACCTGGGACGCCCTCGTGCGCGGCGACCAGGGGGTCCGGGAGATCACCGACGAATGGGCGCAGGACCTCCCCGTGCGGATCGCCGCCCGGGTCGACGACGCGTTCGCCGAACCGCTCGGCGTCCGCCTGCTGCGCCGCACCGACCGCGCCGAACAGCTCGCGCTCGTCGCGGGCCGGGAGGCCTGGGCCCACGCCGGGAGCCCGGACGTCGACCCGGAACGGCTGGCCGTGGTGGTCGGCTCCGCGAACAGCGGCATCGCGACGACCCTCGCCCAGAGCCGCCTCTTCGACGCCCACGGCCACCGCCAGGTCTCCCCGCACGCCGTGACCATGCTCATGGCCAACGGCCCCGCCGCCTGGCTCTCGATCGACCTGGGAGCCCGGGGCGGGGCCCGGGCCCCGGTGAGCGCGTGCGCCGCCGGCAGCGAGGCCATCGCCACGGGGCGCGAGATGATCCTCGCGGGGACCGCGGACGTCGTCGTGTGCGGGGGAGTCGAGGCGGGGGTCCAGGCGTTCTCCCTCGCGGCCTTCGCCCAGGCGCGGGCCATGTCGACGCGCAACGACGAGCCCGGGCGGGCATCGCGCCCTTTCGACGTCACGCGGGACGGGTTCGTCATGGGAGAGGGGGCCGCGGTCGTCGTCCTGGAGGCCGAGGAGCACGCCCGGGCACGCGGCGCCCACGTCCTGGGCGTGGTCTCGGGGGCCGCGCTGACGTCCGACGCCTACGACATCGTGGGTGGTGACCCCCAGAACCAGGCGCGCACCGTGACGCTCGCGCTGCGCTCGGCCGGGCTGTCGCCCGGAGACCTGGGGCTCGTCCACGCCCACGCGACCTCGACCCCCGTGGGCGACCGCAACGAGGCCGACGCGTTGCGCTCGGCCCTGCCCGACCCGCCGCCCGTGACCTCGACCAAGGGGGCGACCGGTCACCTCCTCGGGGCCTCGGGATCGCTCGGCGTCGTCGTCGCGCTGCTCGCGCTGCGTGACGGCGTGGTGCCGCCCACGCTCAACGTCGACACCCAGGACCCCGCGATCGACCTCGACGTGGTGCACGGGACCGCCCGCCCGACGACGGCGCGCCACGCCCTGGTCGACGCGTTCGGGTTCGGCGGGCACAGCGTGAGCGTCGTGGTCTCGCGCGGCTGATGCCCTACCCGCCGTCGCGCGCGGCCCGGTCACGTGCGGCGGCCGCGCGACCTGGTGCGCCTCGGCTGAGGACGCTGGCCGCCCGGTCGCCGTGGACGCACGTCCCCGGTCGCGGGGCCCGCCGCGGCTCCGCGCGCGGCACGCGCGGACGGGGTGGCCGGAGCGGACGGGGTGGCCGACCGCGGGGCGGCCGGAGCCGACGGCGCGCTGGGGACCGGCGGCACGAGACGTCCGACGACGAGCTGCTGACCGAGCCCCCACAGCGACGACGTCGCCCAGTAGAGGACCACGCCCACCGGGAAGCCCACGGCCACGACCGCGGAGACCGCGGGCAGCACGAACGCGAACGTGCCCTGCTGCCGTGCCAGCGGGCTCGTGGGGTCGACCGGGTTGGCGCGTGCGCTCAGGCGCTGAGTCAGGACCTGCGCGGCGTACATCAGGACGATCAGCACGGCGGGCACCAGGACCCCGGCCAGGCCACCCGCCGCGCCGCCGCCCGTGAACGCCCCGGTCAGGGTCCCGGACAAGGGGGCGCCGAGGAGCGTCGCGGCGTCGGCCTCGCGGACCAGGTCGCCGGTGAGCGCCCCGACGGGCACCTGACGACCGATCCCCGAGAGCACCGAGTACAGCGCGAAGAGGATCGGTGCCTGCACGAGCACCGGAAGGCAGCCCGCGAGCGGGTTGGCGCCCGTGCGAGCCATGAGCTCCTGCTGCTCGCGGCGGGCGGCGTCCCGGCTCGCCGGGTCGCTCTTGCCCCGGTACCTCTCCTGGATCCGGCGGATCTCGGGCGAGGCCAGCCGCATCGCACGCATGCCCCTGACCTGCACGACGACGAGCGGCACGAGCAGGACCTTGACGATCACGACCAGGCCGACGATCGCGAGGCTCCACGCAGCGCCTCCGGCGGGGTCGAGACCGAGCGTGGTCAGCGCGGAGTGGAGATGGACGAGGATCCAGGCGACCACGAGCTGGATCGGGTGGACGAGCGCGGACAGGGCACGGGTGAGGGCATCGACGACGGGCACGGCGGACTCCTGCGGACGGAGGGGAGGGGAGCGTAGGGCTCCCGCGCAGGTACCGGCAGCGCCCCGGGCCGGCGACGGCTCGAGGAGTGCTGAAGGTTCAGGCGGTGCGCGGGAGCGGGCTCGCTCCCGGCGCTCGCGGCTGGGGCCGCCCGGGTGTCGTGGGGCTGTGCTGGCGTGCCGGGGCAGGCAGGGGCACGGGTTCGGGGCTCACGGGCACCGCGAGCAGCAGCAGGACCGCGACCGCGACGCACGCGAGCGCGACGCCGAGCGCCCCGGCGGTGGCCGCGAGCGTCGCGGCACCGAGCAGGGAGAGCACGCCGCCCAGGGAGGACGAGCCGAACGACTGCCCGACGGCGAGCGCCAGCACCAGCAGGAGCGGCACCATGGCCACGGCCCGGGCCGAGGACGTGGAGGTGAGCCGGTCGTAGCGCTCGCGCAGCGAGGGGGCGCCCCGCACGACATGGCCTGCCCGCACGTTCCCCACCTCCCGCATCGTCAGGTTCCTCGTGCGCCCAGACTAGCGCCCGGGCGCGCGGCGGTCTCGGAAGGAGCATGGTCCCGGGTCGGACACCCACCAAAGTCGTACCCGTCGCCGGACGCCCGGCAGATCCGCCGCCGGGCACGCCGCACCCAGCATGGATGCATGCCCACCGCTCCCGCCACACCACCCGGACGAACGGCTGCGCCGGGGCTGAGCGTGCGGCGCACCATGGCCGACCTCGTGGCGCTCGACCTCGTCGAGGCCGCCACCCAGGGGCAGGAGAGCTTCCGTGAGGCCTGGGCCCGCGTTCCTCCCGGCTCCGTCCAGGGGGTCCTCGGCGCGCTCTCGGCCCGGGTCCTGGTCGACGACCTCGCCACGGGGTCGCGCCGGCCCGCCCTGCCGCTCACCCGGCCTGCCCAGGGAGCACGAGCGGCCCGGGCCGCCTTCCAGATCGCGGGCTCGCTCGTCGCGGCCTCGGTCGACGCCCAGGACCCGGATCTCGTCGGACGTCGGCTGGCAGCCCTGCGAGCCTCTGCGGTCGACTCCCCGGCGACGGATCGTCGCGTGTAGAGGATCCGCAGACGACTCGGCGCCCCGGTCTCGCGCCCGGACCGACCGGGCGCGGGACCAGGCCCGAGGCGCCCGCACCCACGACCGGGTGAGAGCCGAGGGCCCGGTAGGGAGCCACCTCGGTCGAGACGCGGGGGACAATGGCCGCGTGGACCCGGACCCGATCGCCCGCCTGCTCGCCTCCCCGCCCGATCTCCCGGTCCGCCACCACCTGGCCGACCTCACGGGCGCCGTCCAGGACCGGGGCGTCGCGGTGCTCCAGGCCCCTCCCGGCACGGGCAAGACGACCCTCGTCCCGCCGGCGCTCGCAGCCGCACTGCCCGGGCGCGTGATCGTGACCCAGCCGCGCAGGATCGCGGCCCGGGCCGCCGCACGCCGGCTCGCGCACCTGCTCGGCGAGCCCGTCGGGCGCACGGTGGGCTTCTCGGTGCGCGGCGAGTCCCGCACGGGGCCCGAGACTCGCATCGAGGTGGTCACGACCGGTGTCCTGCTGCGCCGCCTCCAGCGCGACCCGGAGCTGGCGGGCGTGGGCGTCGTCGTGCTCGACGAGGTCCACGAGCGTCACCTCGACGCCGACCTGACCCTCGCGCTGCTCGTCGACGTGCGGGCGACGCTGCGCCCCGACCTGGCCCTCGTCGCGATGTCCGCGACGATCGAGGCCGGGCGCACCGCGAGCCTCCTGGGGGACGGGACGCCGGCGCCGGTCGTGGTCGCGGACGGCAGCCTCTTCCCAGTCGAGGAGGTGTGGGCGCCGTCGCCTGGTCCGCGGCTCGACGAGCGCGGCGTGCCGCGCGCGTTCCTCGACCACGTCGCGGCGACCGTGCGCCGCGCACTGGCCGAGCAGTCCGGCGACGTGCTGGTCTTCGTGCCCGGCGCGGGCGAGGTCGACGGCGTCGCGCGCCGCCTGGCCGGCGTGGACGCCGACGTCCGTCCTCTGCACGGGCGGCTGCCCGCGCGCGAGCAGGACCTGGCGCTGACGCCCGGGCCGCGCTGTCGGGTCGTGGTCTCCACGGCCGTCGCCGAGTCCTCGCTCACGGTGCCCGGGGTGCGGGTGGTCGTCGACGCCGGCCTGTCCCGCGAGCCGCGCACCGACCACCGGCGCGGCCTCGCGGGTCTCGTGACGGTCCGCGTGAGCCGCGCCGCGGCCGAGCAGCGCGCCGGGCGTGCGGGGCGTGAGGGCCCGGGGGCCGTGTACCGCTGCTGGTCGCCGGGCGAGCACGCCCAGCTCGTCGCGCACCCGACGCCCGAGATCCTCACCGCCGACCTCGTCGCGTTCGCGCTCGAGCTCGCGTGCTGGGGGAGCCCGGACGGGTCGGGCCTCGCGCTCCTCGACGCCCCGCCCGCGGCCGCGATGGCTGTCGCGCGCGCGACGCTCGAGTCGCTCGGAGCGGTCCACCCGGACGGGACGGTCACGCCCCGGGGTCGCGAGATCGCGCGCGTCCCGGCCGACCCCCGGCTGGCGCGCGCCCTCCTGGACGCGAGCGACGTCGTCGGGCCGCGGCTCGCCGCCGAGGTGGTCGCCCTCCTGTCCGACGACGTGCGCGCGCCCGGGGCGGACCTCGTCGCGGCCCTGCGGGACGCCCGGCGGGGTGGGCCGGCGAGCGGGGCCTGGCGCACGCAGGCCGAGCGCCTCCAGGGGCTCGTCGGCGCGCCAGGACGGGGCCGTCGGGAGGACCTGAGCCTGGACCTCGCGGTCGGGCTCGTCGTCGCGCTCGCGCACCCCGACCGCGTCGCGCGCAGGCGCCCGAACGGGTCCACGTACCTCATGACGTCGGGCACGGGAGCCGCGCTGCCACCGGGCTCCCCGCTCGCCGGCTACGACTGGCTCGCCGTCGCGGACGCCGACCGCGGCGCGGGCAGGCGCGACGCGACGATCCGGTCGGCCGCGCCCGTCGACGAGGACCTCGCGTACGAGGCCGCGTCCGCGGCCCTGCGCGAGGACGAGACCGTCACGTGGACGGACGGGCGCATCCAGGCGCGGCGCACGACGCGGCTCGGCGCGATCGAGATCGCCTCGCAGAAGGTCACCGACCCGCCCGCGGCCCAGGTCGTCGCAGCGCTGCGGACCGGGCTCGAGCGCGAGGGCCTCGACGTCCTGCCCTGGCGCGAGCCCGCACGCGAGCTGCGGCACCGCCTCGCGTTCCTGCACCGCGCCCTGGGCGACCCGTGGCCCGACGTGTCCGACGAGGCCCTCCTCACGTGGCTCGACACGTGGCTCGGCCCCGACCTCGCCAAGGTCCGCAAGGCCGCCGACCTCCAGCGCCTCGACGTGACCAGCGCCCTGCGGCGCCTGCTGCCGTGGCCCGCCGCGGGCAGGCTCGACGAGCTCGCACCCGTGCGCGTCGACCTGCCCGGGGGCCGCAGCGCCCGCCTCGACTACACGGGCGACCAGCCCGTGCTCGCCGTCAAGGTCCAGGACGCGTTCGGGTGGCGTGCCACGCCCCGCGTCGCCGACGGCCGCGTGCCCGTGCTGCTGCACCTGCTGTCCCCGGCCAGGCGCCCCGCCGCGATCACCGCGGACCTCGAGTCGTTCTGGGGCACCGGGTACGCGCAGGTGCGCGCCGAGCTGCGACGCCGCTACCCCAAGCACGACTGGCCAGAGGACCCCACGGCCTGATCCCGACCCCGGGTCGACCCGCCCGGAGTAGGCTGAGAACGCGCCTGCCCGAGGAGGGGACCATGTCCAGTCCCAGCGGACCCAGACCCGTCGGCAACGTGCTCTGGCTCGCGCTCGGCGCGTTCGCCCTCGCGGCCGTGCTGATCGCGACCGGCGCACCCGTCCTGCCGTTCCTGCTGTTCGTGCTGGCCGTGATGTGGGGAGTGGTCGGGCTGACGCGCTACCTGCGTTCCCGGCACCACGGCCCGCCGGGCCACGGCTCGTCCGGCGTGGCCCAGCCCCGCTGACCCTCGCTGACCCCGCCGACTCCCCAGGAGCGCACCGTGGCACTGCTGACCTGCACCGGCATCATGTCCCTCGACGGCTACGTCGCGGACGCCTCGGGCTCGTTCGCGTGGAGCGCCCCCGACGAGGAGGTGCACGCGTTCGTGGACGACCTCGAACGTCCCGTCGGGACCTTCCTCCTGGGACGCCGCGTCTACGAGGTCATGCGCGTCTGGGACGACCCCGCCATGCTCGACGACGAGTCACCCGCGATCCGCGACTACGCGCGCATCTGGCGCGACGTGGACAAGGTCGTGTACTCGACCACGCTCGACGACCCGGGCGTGGCGCGGACCCGCGTCGAGCGGTCGTTCGACCCGGTCGCTGCTCGCGCCCTGGTCGACGGCGCCGAGCGTGAGGTCGGCATCGGTGGGCCGACCCTCGCGGCGCAGGCGCTCGCGGCGGGGATCGTCGACGAGCTGCGCGTCTTCGTGCACCCCGTGCTCGTGGGCGGCGGGACGTCCTTCTACCCCGCGGGCGTCCGGCTCGACCTCGAGCTGGTCGACGAGCGGCGCTTCACGGGCGGGGTCGTGTACACGAGGTACCGCGTCGCGCGCTGAGCCCCTGGGTCGGCCGGCGCGCCTGAGGCCCGTGAGGCCGGGGTGCGCGCGCCCGTGGCCCGCGCGCCCGAGGCGTGCACCGTGCCCTCCCGGCACCACGCCGGCACCACGCAGGCCGGCCCCCCGTCGTGGCCCTCGTCACGTCGCGCCGTCCCCGCCGGGCCGCGCGTCGGCCGCCCTGAGAAGGTGGGGCCATGCGCGCACACTCCGAGCCCCGGACCGAGCGACCCCACGACCTGGAGGACCTGCAGCACCGCATCGTGAGCATGGACACCCAGGAGGTCGTCGACGAGCTCGGGCGCCTGGGCGACCAGCGGCGCGCGGTCGCGTTCCGCCTGCTGCCCAAGGGGCGTGCGGTCGAGGTCTTCGAGGACCTCGACCCGGCGATCCAGGCCGAGCTCGTCGAGGCGCTGCGGTCCGAGGCGACCGCGGAGATCTTCGCGGCGCTCGACCCCGACGACCGGGCATCGCTCCTCGACGAGCTGCCCGCGGGCGTCGCGGCCCGTCTCCTGGGCGGCCTGGGGCCCGACGAGCGCGCACAGACGACCGCGCTGCTCGGCTACCCCGAGGACAGCGCGGGCCGGCGCATGTCGCCCCGGGTGGCCTCGGTGCGGCGCGGGACGAGCGTCGCGGGGGCGCTCGACGCGCTGCGCCGGGCGGGCGACGACGTCGAGACGATCTACACCGTGCCGGTGCTCGGTGCCGGACGGGTCGTCGAGGGCGTCGTGTCGCTGCGCCGGCTGCTCGTGAGCGACCCGGACACCCTGGTCGAGGACGTCATGTCCCCGGCCGTGACGGTCGAGGCGACCGACGACCAGGAGCACGCGGCCAACGTCGTGCGCGACGGCGGGTACGTCGCGGTGCCCGTGGTCGACCACGAGCACCGCCTCCTGGGCGTGCTCACGGTCGACGACGCGATGCGCATCCTCGAGGCCGAGGACGACGAGGACTCGGCCCGCGTCGGCGGCTCGGAGCCGCTGCGTCGCCCGTACCTGACCGTCTCGGTCCTGGGGCTGGTGCGTGCGCGCGTGGTCTGGCTCCTGCTGCTGATCGTCGCGGCGAGCCTCACGGTCGGGGTGCAGAGCTACTTCGAGGCCGAGCTCGACGCGGTCGTGGCGCTCGCCCTGTTCATCCCGCTGCTCATCGGCACGGGCGGGAACGCGGGGTCCCAGGCCGCGACGACCGTGGTCCGCGCCCTGGCGGTGGGGGACATCCGTCGTGGCGACCTGCTGCGCGTGGTGGGGCGCGAGATGCTCACGGGTCTCCTGCTCGGGACGGTGCTGGCCGCGGTCGGCTTCGGTCCGGCGGCGTGGGTCGCGGGCGTGTCGATCGCTCAGGTGCTCGCGATCACGGTCGTGGGCGTGTGCCTGCTCGCGACGACCGTCGGGTCGAGCATCCCGATCCTGGCGCGCCGCGTGGGCATCGACCCGGCGATCGTCGCGGCTCCCTTCATCTCGACGTTCGTCGACACCCTGGGGCTGGTCATCTACTTCTCGGTCGCGAAGGTCGTCCTGGGCATCTGACCAGCCCTCGGGCCGTCGCTCAGTCCTGCGGGGGCCGGGCCCCGCGGACCTGCGCGGAGCGGCGGCGCGCTCCGACGACGCTCAGGGACATCGCGGCCAGGACCGCGAGGGCGGCGACCACCCAGCCGTAGGCCGGGACCGGGGGCGTCGCGTCCTCGCCCGGCGGGATCGGGCTCCCGGAGGGGGTCTGGCTGCCCGACGGCGTCGCTCCCGTCTCCCGCGCGACCGCGGCCAGGGTGTCGGTCGCGTCCTCGTCCTGGTCGGTCGCCGGCGACCCCGTGCCGGTGTCGTCGGGAGGTGCGGGTGCGGGAACCGGGGCGGGCGGCGGCTCGAGGGCGAGCGCTGCCGTGGTCGCCGGGCCCACGACGCCGTCCGGGGCCAGACCCCGTGCGCCCTGGAACGAGACGACCGCGGCGGCGGTCGCGGGACCGTACGCGCCGTCGGCAGCGAGGTCCTGGCCGTGGAGGCGCAGGCGTTCCTGGAGGGCCTGGACCTCGGCGCCCGACGCACCGGGCACGAGGCCCACGGGAGGACGTCGCGCCGTGCTGCCCGCCGTGCCCGGTCCGCTCGCGGCCCCGGGCGCCGCCGACGAGCGCTCGGACCGGCCGGGAGCGGCCTGCGGGGGTGCCTGCTGCGGTGCGGGCGCCGACGCAGCGGCGCCGGGGTAGGCCGCGAACACCTCGGCGACGTACGCACCCCCGGCGGCGTCGGTCGCGTACCCGACGCCGATCGACGTGAACGCCGAGGACAGGATGTTGGCCCGGTGCCCCGAGGACCCCATGAGGCTCGCGTGGAGCCCGGACGGAGACGGGTCGCTCGACCAGGCGACGTTCTCGCCCCACGACGACCACCCGCCCGGGATCTGGGCGCCGGCCGACGGGTTGTGGCTCATCGAGCCGTTCGCGGCCATCCGCTCGGCCCACGCCTGGGCGACGCCCGCGAGCCCGGGGTCGTGCGCCAGGGGTGCGAGACCGGCGGAGGTCCGCGCGCCGTTCACGAGCCCCGCCACGTCCCCGGCCCCCGAGGCGCGGGCCGGGGCGCTCGTGCCCAGGCCCACCGGCACCGTCAGCACGACGGTCGTGAGCGCGACGAGGAGCGTGGTCAACCGTCGAGCGCGCACGGGACCTCCCGGGTGGTCGGGCAAGGACGGGTCGGGTCCACTGTGCCGTCACCCGGCCGTTCGTGCGCGCGGACGGCGCCTCGACGGTCTCCGGTGCGGTGCTCAGCCCGCTGCGGCAGAGGCCACCTGGGACGTCTTCCACCGCAGGTACCTCTCCCGCAGGCACACGGCGCACGGGTACCTCTCCCGCAGGCACACGGCGCACGGGCGGTACCCCGCGGCGATCGCGGTCTCCTCGTCGGCGAAGAACACCCGATGGGTCACGTAGCCCCCACGAGCGATCGCCCGTGCCGCGCCCGGACAATCGAGCCGGCCGTAGATCCGGGAGCGTCGGTGGCCGCCGAGGGTCCCGGGGACAGGGCTGAGGGTCGGGGCGCGGTCGGGCCCGAGCAGGCGGTAGAGCCGCGAGGGCGGACCGGCCGTGGGTTCCTCCGAGACCGGGACGGTGGTCGTCGGGGTGCGTGGCGTCGTGGTCACGAGGGTGCTCCTGGGGTCGGGGTCGGGTGCGCTCACCTCGTAGACGCCCGCGCCCCGCGAGACGTGAGGCGGCGCGCGACGTGGGACGGCGTGCGAGGGGGGAGCGGCGCCGTCGGGCAGGGCGGGCTTCCTGATGCCGACCGCGTCCTGCGCGGATACGTTCGCCCGTGAGGCGCGCTCGGCGCCCACGGGCGAGAGGCGGGCACATGCCGACGAGCACCAGGGCGACCACGGCGACCACGACGCAGCGACCGTGGTTCGTGTTCGCGTCCCTGCAGGGCTACCGCGGGGCCTGGCTGCGGGGCGACGTGATCGCGGGGCTGACCGTGTGGGCGGTCCTCGTGCCCGAGTCGCTCGCGTACGCGACCATCGCGGGCGTCTCACCCGTCGTGGGCCTGTACGCCGCGGTGCCCTCGCTGATCCTGTACGCGGCGTTCGGCAGCTCGCGCCACCTGATCGTGGGGCCCATGTCCGCGACCGCGGCCCTGTCCGCGAGCGTGGTCGCGGCCTTCCGGCCCGGCGACGACGCGGCGTTCGTCGCGCTGACCACGGCCGTCGCGCTCGTCACCGGCGTCCTGTGCCTCGTCGCGGGCATCGCGCGCCTCGGGTTCCTGGCCTCGTTCATCTCCGAGCCCGTGCTCAAGGGCTTCATCGTGGGCCTCGCGCTCACGATCGTCATCGGGCAGGTGCCCGCCCTGCTGGGCGTCGACAAGGGCGAGGGGAACTTCTTCGAGAAGCTCTGGGCCATCGTCACCGAGCTCGGCACGGCCCACCCCCTGACCGTCGTGCTCGGCCTGGGGTCCCTCGCGGCGGTCCTCGCGATCAGGCGCTGGCTCCCCAAGGTGCCCGGCTCGCTCGTCGTGGTCGGGATCGGGATCGCGCTCGTCCTGCTGCTCGGGCTCGACGACGACGGCGTCGACATCGTCGGCCCCATCCAGGCCGGGCTCCCCGCGCTCGGGCTGCCCACGGGCGTCGACTGGAACACCTACACCGACCTGATCGGCCCGGCTGCGGGCGTCATGCTCGTGGGCTTCGCCGAAGCCCTCGGGGCCGCCAAGACGTACGCCTCGCGCGAGGGGTACGACATCGACGCCAACCGGGAGCTCGTCGGCATGGGCGCCGCGAACCTCGGTTCGGGCCTCGCGTCCGGCATGGTCGTCAACGGCAGCCTGTCCAAGACCGCGGTCAACGGCGGCGCGGGCGCCAAGAGCCAGGTCTCGGGCCTGGTCGCGGCCGTCCTGACGATCCTGACCCTGCTGTTCCTCACGCCCGTGTTCGAGTCCCTGCCCGAGGCCACGCTCGCGGCCGTCGTCATCGCGGCCGTGATCGAGCTCGTCGACGTCAAGGCCCTGCGCCGCCTGTACCGCCTCGCGACCCCGCGCACCAAGGCCCTGTACGGGGGAGCGGCCCGGCACGACTTCTGGGCGGCGCTCGCGGCCATGGTCGGCGTCCTGGTGTTCGACACGCTGCCCGGCCTCGTGCTCGGGATCGTGCTCTCGCTGTTCCTGCTCCTCGGCCGCGCCTCGCGCCCCCACGTGGCCGTGCTCGTGCGCAACTCGCACGGCGTGTGGGTCGACCGTGCGCGGCGCGTCGCGACGGGCAAGGACGGGGGCACCAGCGTCGAGGGGGCGCTCGTGGTGCGCGTCGAGTCGGGCCTGTTCTTCGCCAACGCGGACACCGTGCGCGCGGCCGTGCGCCGCCTGGCCGCGGACGCCTCACCGCGCGTCGTGGTCCTCGACGCCGAGACCGTGCCGTTCGTGGACGTCGAGGCCGCCGAGATGCTCGTGACCCTGGCCCGCGACCTCGACCGGGTCGGTGCCCGCCTGGCCCTGGCCCGGGACGTGGGCCAGGTGCGCGACGTGCTGCGCGGCGCCGTCGGGCCGGACGAGCTGCCGCCTACCTACCCCGACGTGGACACCGCGCTGAGCGCCCTCCTGCCGGCCGCGGCGGGGACCGCGGGCGAGGCCCCGGCGACCACGCCGCCCGCCTGAGGCCGCCGCACGCCCGACGGCGCCGCTCGCCCCCGGCGGCCCGCAGCCCTTCGCGCGCGGTCGGCAGGGCACGGCACTACGGTCGGGGTGACCTGTCCCGTGAGCCCTCGCGAGACCGGGGCGCGGTGCCGCGAGAGCGGCGGCGCACGACGAGAGGAAGTGCCGTGGGTCCAGCCGTCGGTCAGTCCCTGCCCATCGCTGTGGGAGTCCTCGTCAGCCCGATGCCCATCGTGGCGGTCGTGCTGATGCTCGTCAGCAGGAAGGCGAAGGCCAACGGCTTCTCGTTCCTCCTGGGGTGGGTCGTGGGGATCGCGGCGCTCGGGTCGGTCGTGCTGCTCGTGGCGGGTGCGGCCACGCCCGACGCGTCCGGGCCGCCCGCCTGGGCGAGCGTCGTCAAGATCGTCCTGGGCGTCCTGCTGCTGCTCCTCGCGGTCAGCCAGTGGCGGGGGCGACCGCGCGAGGGCGTGAGCCCGCGGACGCCGGGGTGGATGAGCGCGATCGACGCGTTCACCCCCGTCAAGGCGTTCGGCCTCGCGGTCCTGCTCGGGGCGGTCAACCCGAAGAACCTGCTGCTCGTCGTCTCGGGCGCCGCGGCCATCGCTGCCGCGACGTCCCAGACGTCCGAGCAGCTCGGGGCCCTCGCGGTGTTCGTCGTCGTGGCGAGCCTCGGCGTCGCGGCCCCCGTCGTGATCTACCTGGCCATGGGGTCCCGGGCCGCGACGCTCCTCGACGGGCTCAAGGCCTGGATGATCCAGAACAACGCCGTCATCATGGCCGTGCTCCTCCTGGTGCTCGGGACCAAGATGGTCGGCGACGGGATCACGGCGCTGTGAGGTGGACGTCCGCGCGACCCGCGCGCGATCTCCCCGAAAAACCCTTGCCCTGGCCCGGGGGCGGGCCGCTACTGTGGTGCACGTCCGGTCAGGAGGCCGGTCGCCGGTCGGGGCAGCCCGCACGGAGTCCGCTCCTGACCCGTTCTCATGAGGTGCCGCTCCGGCGGCCCGCACGAGCTGACGCACACGAGACCGCGCCACAGTGGTAGCGCGGCGAGCCAGGCACATGAACCTGGCCACGACGGGGACCCGTGGTGTGCGTGGAGGTCCCAAGTCGCCCGGACTGCAGTCGGGCGGCACCCCTGGAGAGGCATGTGCCAAGGTCGGCGACGGGGCGCACCAGCGCCTCGTGGGGCGGGTTCGATTCCCGCCCTCTCCGCAGACGACGTGGGTGGCCCGCGGCGCCGAGGATCTCGGTTCCGCGGGTCGCAGACAGGGAGTCGGTCGATGAGCGAGGTCGTCATCTACAACCTGGGCGGCGGGCAGGTCCTGGGCCGCGTCTCGCTCGGGCACGCGATCCGGATGCTGCACCGCCGGGTCGCGGCCGTGCGCGAGGCCGTCGAGGGGGAGACCTTCGGCCCCTACCAGCGCCCCGTCTCGGTCGAGCTCGTCCGTTATGTCCACTCCCGCTGGGTCTACGAGCGCACGGGCCGCGTGCCGTACTCACGTGCCGCGCTGATGCGCCGTGACAGGAACCGTTGCGGCTACTGCGGGGCTCCGGCGACGACCATGGACCACGTGGTGCCCCGGTGCCAGGGCGGGACCACGACCTGGCTCAACGCCGTGGCGGCGTGCGAGCCGTGCAACAGCGCCAAGGCCGGCCGGACTCCCCAGGAAGCGGGCATGACACTGCGCTCGCGGCCGTTCGAGCCCGTGCTCGCCGACGTCTACCCGTACGGCAAGCGCTGAGCCTCAGGGCTGCGGGGCGTTCTCGACCCTGATGGTCCCGTCGTCGTCCAGGACCAGCCGGTGCGGGTCGCCGTCGGCGAGGACCAGGGCGTGCTCGAGCGCGAGCCGTGGCACGTCCAGGGCCCAGTCGGGCAGGTACCGGTGCGTGCGCAGCGCGTCGAGGATCGGGCCGGGCGGGATGCGACGGGACGTCAGGTCGGACACGGCTCCAGGATCCCACGCGTCTCGTCCCACGGGCGAGGGTTGGTCCGGTGCGCGGGGCGGACTAGGGTGGGGCTCCTAGGAGTCAGGAAGCGGCCCCTCGACACGCACGTGCTGAGAGCGAGCCATCATGCCCACCGACCCGTCCCCTCGCAGGCGTCGCCGCGACCCGCTCGCCGAGGCGTTGAGCCTCGGGCGAGCCCATCCCACGGGCCAGTACCGTGTCGACCTGCGCACCGGTGAGTGGTGGTGGTCCGAGGAGATCTACCTGCTGCACGGTCTGGCCCCCGACTCCGTCACCCCGAGCGCGGGCCTGCTCGCCCAGCACAAGCACCCCGACGACCGCGACACGGTCCTGCGCGACCTCGCGCTGCTGCGCACCACGGGACGCCCCTTCAGCACCAGCCACCGCATCGTGGACGCGCGCGGCCGGACCAAGACCGTCACGGTCACGGGCCAGGCCCGCCGCGACGCGTCGGGCGCCGTGGTCGAGGTGATCGGCATGATGATCGACACGTCCGCGGCGCACGAGGACGCGCTGCGCCGAGAGGTCACCCGCCAGGTCGCGGTCGGTCTCCAGGACCGTGCCGTCGTCGACCAGGCCAAGGGCGTCATCATGGCCTCGCACGGCCTGGACCCCGACGGCGCGCTCGACCTCCTGGTGGTGCACGCGAGCGAGAGCAGCCGCCGCCTGCCCGACGTGGCACGCGAGCTGATCGACGCGATCGCGGCGGGCGGCGGGCTGGGCGGTCGCGCCAAGGACCGCGTCGACGCGTGCCTGGCGGCGCTCGAGCCCGGCAGCGTGAGCCGACCGGGTGGGGCGCAGCTGTTCCGGCGCAAGGGAGCCGTCACCGGCTGAGTCCCCGGGCGCCCGAGTCCCCGTCGGCCGGCCCGCGGCGGGCGCACCGACCGGTGGCCCGCCGCGCCGGGTGGGTCACGCCGTCGGGAACCGGCGCGTCTCGACGACCTCGCGGGCGAGGTCGTACAGCTTGACGTTCGAGTCCTGCGAGACGCGGCTGAGCACGGAGAACGCGCGCTGCGCGGAGAGCTGGTAGCGCTCCATGAGGATGCCCTGGGCCTGACCGATCACGGTGCGGGTCTGCACGGCGCTCGTGAGCTGCTCCTCGGTGCGCGCGGCGGTCAGGGCCGCGGCGGCGACCGCCGCGAACGTCGAGACGATCGACAGCGCGGTGGCGGGGAACGCGCCCGTGGAGCGCGAGTACAGGTTCAGGGCGCCGTGCGAGGTCTCGCTCGTGAAGAGCTGCACGCACAGCATCGAGCGGACCCCGAGCTCCTCGTGCACCAGGTCGGCCCACCGCTGCCACCGCGGCTCGGCAGCGAGGTCGTTGGTGCGCACCAGGTCGGTCTCCCGGATCGCGTCGAGGCACGGCCCCTCGTTCAGCTCGTACTGGAGCTCGTCCCCGCGTCGGGCGAGCTCGTGCGACGCCGCCGGGGTCTCGATGCGCCCCTTGCGGGTCACGAGCGAGATCCCGGCGGCGTCGCACCCGTCGACCATCGCGACCGCGAGCTCCACCGTACGGTCGAGCGTCTCCTGGAGGCTGGGCTCCTCGGCGAGCGTCCGCGCGGCCGACGCGATCGAGGACTCGATGGCCGTGGCGGGGGTCGCCCCCGTGCCGTACTCGGCGCTCGTGGGGACGTCGAGAGCGTCGTCCTTCGTCTGCTGCAGATCCTGCGTCATCGTGCGTTCCCGTTCGTGCTCGGGGGTGGACGGTCGACGGCGCACGTCCGCGCCGTTCCGCCACCTGTCGAGGACAACGCTACGCGGTCCGTCGACGACGGTCCCCGTGCAGGTGCCCGACGGGCGGGCAGGGCCGGCTCACGCGTCCTGCAGGCCCCCGGTGTCGCGGGCGTCGACCGTGTCGCGGGCGCCGACCGTGACCTGCCCGCGCTCGACCGCGGTGACGAGGTCCGAGAGCCGGACGATGCCCACCAGGTCCGGCCCGACCATGACGGGCAGCCGCAGCAGGGCGTGGCGTTCCATGATCCGCACGGCCTCCCGGGCCGGGTCCTGGGGGCTGAGGACCACGAGGTCCT
This sequence comes from Oerskovia sp. NPDC057915, assembly GCF_042887685.1. Lineage (NCBI taxonomy): Bacteria > Bacillati > Actinomycetota > Actinomycetes > Micrococcales > Cellulomonadaceae > Oerskovia > Oerskovia sp. NPDC057915. Next base: position 60,123 of record NZ_JBHVOS010000004.1, read on the forward strand.
CGGTGCACAGGTCGCCCACGGGATGGTCGGGCGAGGCGTCGGCGGCCAGCGCCCGCACGATGCTGCGGTCCGTGAGGATGCCGATCACGTCGCCGTCGTCGAGCACGACCGCGTCGCCGGAGTCGTCGTCGATCATGGTGCGTGCGGCCTGCGCGACGGTCGCGGTGCGCTCGACCGTGCAGAACGCCGTGGACATCAGCTGTGCGATGGTCGTCGGCATCGTCGCCTCCGGGATCCTTGCCAAGGACGTCGGTCGCTCCCCGGCCCGGTTCTCACCCTAGCCCCGCACGGGGCGGGACCGGCCGGGCCCGGCCGGGGCGCGCCGCTCACAGGCCCTTGCGCGTCGCGCGTGCGGCGTCAGAACACGGGCTTGCCGCCCGTGACACCGAGCACCGTCGCCGAGACGTAGCCCGCATCGGCGGGCGAGGCCAGGAAGACGAAGGCCGGCGCGACCTCGGCGGGCTGCCCGGCGCGCCCCAGCGGGGTATCGGCCCCGAACTGCTCGATCTTCTCCGGCGGCTGCGTCGCGGGCTGCAGCGGCGTCCAGATCGGCCCCGGCGCTACGGCGTTGACCCGGATGCCCCGCGCACCGACCTCGGCCGCGAGGTTGACCGTGAAGTTGTTGATCGCGGCCTTGGTCGACGCGTAGTCCAGGAGCGAGGTGGACGGCTGGTACGCCTGGATCGAGGAGACGTTGATGATCGACGCGCCCTCGCCCAGGTGCTCGAGCGCGGCCTGCGTCACCCAGAACAGCGCGTACAGGTTGGTCTTGAGCACCCGGTCAAGGTCCTCGCTCGTCACGTCGGCGATCGAGGACCGCCGCGCCATCTGGAATCCCGCGTTGTTCACGAGCACGTCCAGGCCCCCGAGCTGCTCGACCGCGCCGGCGACGACCGCGCGGCACGCCGGCTCCTCCCGCAGGTCCCCGGGCAGCAGGACGGCCGAGCGGCCCGCCTCCCGCACCCAGCGCGCGGTCTCCTCGGCGTCGACCTGCTCCTCGGGCAGGTAGCCGATCGCGACGTCGGCCCCCTCACGGGCGAACGCGATCGCGACCGCACGCCCGATGCCCGAGTCGCCACCGGTGACCAGCGCCCGCAGGCCCGTGAGCCGGCCCGAGCCCCGGTAGGACGACTCGCCGTGGTCGGGCAGCGGGTCCATGGGCGACGTCAGGCCCGGAGGCTCCTGCTGCTGAGCGGGGAAGGCGGGGGTCTGGTCGGGCACGGGATCCTCCTTCAGGTCGCCGTGCAGCGCACGCCGGTCGGCGGCCCGCTGCGGGCGAGGTGTTCTCGGGTCCCGTCCACGCTAGGACGGCGCTCGCGGACTCGCAGTGCGAGCGACCCTGCGGCGCGGACGACCCCGCGGTCGCGATGGCGGTCGCGCGGCGCGAGGCACCGCGAGCGGCCGTGCCGTACGGCCGGGGCGTGCGCGCCCGGTGGCAGGATGGCACCTGCCGGGCGCGACGGAGCGCCCGAGGATCGAGGTGGCCACGATGACCCAGGACGAGCGCGCCGACGAGCGCGCCGACGAGCGCGCCGACGAGCGCGCCGACGAGCGCGCCGACGAGCGGGCGGACGACGGCCGGGGCACGCGGGCCCCTCGCACGGGTCCGGTCGGCGCGACGCACGCCGCTCCCCGGGACGGGTCCGCGCACGACGTCGACGTGCTCGTGGTGGGGTCCGGCTTCGGCGGGTCCGTCGCGGCGCTGCGCCTGACGGAGAAGGGCTACCGCGTCGCCGTCCTGGAGGCGGGCCGACGCTTCGCCGACGAGGACTTCGCCGCGACGTCGTGGCATCTGCGCGAATTCCTGTGGGCCCCGCGCGTCGGCTGCCTCGGTATCCAGCGCGTCCACCGCCTGCGCGACGTCCTGGTCCTCGCGGGCGCAGGCGTGGGCGGCGGCTCGCTCGTGTACGCGAACACCCTGTACGAGCCCCTCGACGCGTTCTACACCGACCCAGCGTGGGGGCATCTGACCGACTGGAAGGCCGAGCTCGCGCCCTACTACGACCAGGCGCGGCGCATGCTGGGCGTGGTCACGTACGCGGGGCGCACCCCCGCCGACGACGCCATGGCCCAGGTCGCCCGCGAGATGGGTGTCGCGCACACCGTCACCGCCGCTCCCGTGGGCGTGCTGTTCGGGGAACCCGGGGCCCGGGTACCCGACCCGTTCTTCGGCGGCGCGGGCCCCGAGCGACGCGGCTGCCTCGAGTGCGGCCAGTGCATGACGGGGTGCCGCCACGGCGCCAAGAACACCCTCGTCAAGAACTACCTCCACCTCGCCGAGCGAGGCGGCGCCACGATCCACGCCCTGGAGACCGTCACCCGCATCGCCCCGCTGCCCGGTGGCGGCTACGAGATCACCTCTCGTCGCACCGACCAGCTCCTCGCCCGGCGCACCCGGTGGACCGCGGAGCACGTCGTCCTCGCCGCGGGCGCCCACGGCACGCAGCGCCTCCTGCACGCCCAGCGCGACGCCGGCACCCTTCCCGACCTCTCACCACGGCTCGGCATGCTCACCCGCACCAACTCCGAGGCGCTCCTGGGCGCGACGGCCGACCGGCGACGCCCGCCTGCCGCCCCGGTGCCCGACTACACGCGCGGCGTCGCGATCACCTCGTCCTTCCACCCCGACGCCCAGACGCACGTCGAACCCGTGCGCTACGGCCGCGGATCGAACGCCATGGCGCTCCTGCAGACCGTCCTCGTCACACCCCGCGGCGCTCGCGGCCTGCGCGGGGCCCGCAGCGGACGGCCCGACGGCGCCGCTCACCCCGGCCCGTCGCCCTCGCCCGCCGGATGGTTGCGCGAGCTGTGGACCCAGCGCCGCCGTCTGCCGGGCATGCTCGACCTGCGGGGCTGGTCCGAGCGCACCGTGATCGCCCTGGTCATGCAGAGCCACGACAACTCGCTGACGACGTACACGCGTCGCTCCTGGACGGGGCGGCGGCGCATGACCTCGCGGCAGGGGCACGGGGCGCCGAACCCCGGGTGGATCCCCGCCGCCCACGAGGCGGCCCGGCGGCTGGCCCGGGTCATGGGCGGGGCGCCGGGCGGGAGCATCGGGGAACCCTTCGGCATGCCGCTCACGGCGCACTTCCTGGGTGGGTGCGCGATCGGGGCCTCACGGGAGACTGGGGTGCTCGACGCCTACCAGCGAGTGTTCGGCCACGAGGGGCTGCACGTCCTGGACGGGTCGGCCGTGAGCGCGAACCTGGGCGTCAACCCGTCGCTGACGATCACGGCACAGGCCGAGCGTGCGGTGGCGCTGTGGCCCAACCGCGGCGATCAGGACCCCCGGCCGCCTCTCGGGAGCGGCTACCGACGGGTGGCCCCGGTCGCGCCGCGCTCCCCGCTCGTCCCGGCGGACGCCCCCGCGGCCCTGCGCCTTCCCGTGGTCCGGGTGACGCACGGCCGCACGCCCTGACGCGAGGTCAGGGCGGGGGAGAGGTGCCCTCGCCCCACGGGCGGGCAAGAAGTCGAACACGTGTTCGACGGCTTCTGCTCGAGGTGCCGATGGTGGTCGAACTGGTGTTCGAGTCGAGGCGGGCGGTGCGACCACAGGGATCGAACGCCTGTTCGATCCTGTAGGGGAGAGGCGGTGTCAGGAGGGGGCCGCGCCGTCGAGCTCGACGTCCACGACCACCGCCCGGTGATCCGACAACCCCGTGTCGACAGCCCGCCCCGGCCCGAGCGGACGCACCCCACCGTCCGCCAGGACATGATCGATCTGCAGCGTCGGGTGCGAGACCGGGTAGGACCGCGCCACGGCCAGCGGGCTCCACCCCGTGACGGTCGCCGGCACCTCGGAGCGCAGGTTCAGGTCCCCCAGCAGGACCAGCGGGCGCGGCGCCCCCGCCAGACCCGTCACCAGCCGGGCCAGCTGGTGCTCGCCCCACCCGTCGAGAAAGCTCAGATGGGTCGCCGCGACCGTCAACGGCCCCTGCGGAGTCAGCACGACCGCCACCACGGCCGTACGCGGCTCGTCGAGCCGCCACCGACGCGCCCGCTGGTCGGAGGCCCGCGGCAGAGGCCGCCACCACGGGCGGCGCGGCAAGGGCAGCACCCTCCACTCGAGCACCGGGAACCTCGACAGCAGGGCCACCCCGTACTGCGACCGCCCGCCCCCCGACCGCTGGTCCAACGTGGGAGCGAACCGGTGGTCGACCGCCCCCATCGCCTCGGCCGCCACTCGCGCCAGGTCCGCCCGCCCCGACCGGCGCTGGTTGCGGTCCACCTCCTGCAACGCCAGGACGTCCGCGTCGAGATCCGCCACGGCACGGGCGAAGCGGTCCACGTCCACCAGGTCGTCCACCGTGGACCGGCCGTGCAAGATGTTGAAGGTCACGAGTCGCATCGCACCGATTGTCCCCCCGCACGCGCCACCACGCTCGCCGCACCGGAACGCGCACCCGCCCCCGGCGGCAGCCCCACCCCGGCAGGCCTAGGCTCACGCCATGGCCAAGTACTTCGACGTCCACCCCGTCGACCCCCAGCCCCGCGCGATCGACCAGATCGTCACCCTCCTGCGCGACGACGCCCTCATCGCCTACCCCACGGACTCCTGCTACGCGCTCGGCGCCCGCATCGACTCCCACAGCGCCACCCAACGCATCCGCGACATCCGCCACCTCGGCGACAAGCACCACTTCACCCTCGTGTGCGCCGACTTCGCCCAGCTCGGCCAGCTCGTCAAGATCGACAACGCCGCCTTCCGCGCCATCAAGGCCTCCACCCCCGGCAGCTACACCTTCATCCTGCCCGCGACCGCCGAGGTGCCCCGACGCCTCGCACACCCCAAGAAGAAGACCGTCGGCGTCCGCATCCCCGACCACGCCGTCACCCAGGCCGTCCTGCGAGCCCTCGGCGAACCCCTGCTGTCCAGCACGCTCCTCCTGCCCGGGGAGGACGAACCCATGACCCAGGGCTGGGAGATCAAGGAAGCCCTCGACCACCAGGTCGACGCCGTCGTCGACTCCGGCGACTGCGGCACCGAACCCACCACCGTCGTCGACTTCTCCTCCGGCGTCGCCGAGGTCGTCCGCGTCGGCGCAGGAGACCCCACCCGCTTCGAGTGACCGACCGCGTGAGCAACGCCCCACCGGCCACCCGGCGCGACCACCCCCACCACCCCTAGCATCGACACCATGAGCAGCCAGGGCCTCACCCACTCCCAGCACAAGATGGCCGACGCGGGCGTCCACCCCACCGCGATCGACGTCTTCAGCCGCTTCTACGAGCTCCTCGACGGCGGTGCCACCGGCACCGTCCCCGAGGCCGACGTCGAACCCCTCACCGGCGTCACCCACCGCCACGACCTCGACGTCACCCCCGACGACGCAGCCACCGCCCTCTCCCGCACAGCACTCGTCAAGCTCAACGGAGGACTCGGCACCTCCATGGGCATGGACCGCGCCAAGTCGCTCCTCACCGTCCGCGACACGAGCGACGGACCGCTCACGTTCCTCGACATCATCGCCGGACAGGTCCGCGCCGCCCGCGCCGCCACCGGCGCACGCCTCCCGCTGCTCTTCATGAACAGCTTCCGCACCCGCGACGACACGCTCGCGGCGCTCGCGGCCTACCCGGACCTCGCGGTCGACGGTCTGCCGCTCCACTTCCTGCAGAACCGTGAGCCGAAGCTGCGCGCGGACGACCTCGAGCCCGTCGAGTGGCCCGCGGACCCCGACCTGGAGTGGTGCCCGCCCGGGCACGGCGACCTGTACACGGCCCTGGTGACGTCGGGGGCGCTCCAGCAGCTCCTGGACGCGGGCTACCTGTACGCGAGCGTCTCCAACTCGGACAACCTCGGCGCTGCCCCGGACGCGGCCATGGCCGGCTGGTTCGCGGCGTCCGGCGCCCCGTTCGCGGCCGAGGTGGCACGCAGGACCCCCGCGGACCGCAAGGGCGGTCACCTCGTGGTGCGACGCTCGGACGGGCGCCTGGTGCTGCGCGAGACCGCTCAGACGCCGCACGAGGACCTTGCCGCAGCAGGGGACATCGACCGTCACCGGTACTTCAACACGAACAACCTGTGGCTCGACCTGCGCGCGCTGTCCGCCGAGCTCGACCGCACCGGGGGAGTGCTCGAGCTGCCCCTGATCCGCAACCCCAAGACGGTCGATCCCACCGACCCGTCGTCGACGCCCGTGATCCAGGTCGAGTCCGCGATGGGCGCCGCGATCGAGGTCTTCGAGGGCTCGACCGTCATCGAGGTCGACCGCAGCCGCTTCCTGCCCGTCAAGGCGACGAGCGACCTGCTGCTGCTGCGCTCGGACGTGTACGAGCTCGGCGACGACTTCACGCTCGTGGCCCAGGTCGACGCGCCGCTCGTCGACCTCGACGGTGCGCACTACAAGCTCGTCGGCGACTTCGACGCGCGGTTCGGCCAGGGTGCACCGTCGTTGCGCGGGGCTCGCGGGCTCACCGTGCGCGGGGACTGGACGTTCGGCCGCGGGGTGGTCGCCGAGGGCGACGCTGTCCTGGAGGACGCGGGCGAGCCCTCGACCGTCCCGGACGGGGCGCACGTCGGCCCCGAGGGGATCGCGACCCGCTGACGGAGACGCGGCGGGTGCCCGGCGCCTCCTGCCCGGACGGGGCGGCGCGGCCGCACCCGCTGGGGGCCCACGAGACCGCTGACGGCCCGTGAGAGGTGCGTGGCGCCGTCGGACGGGTTCCTGCCGCCCGACGGCGCCACGCGGCCCGGGAGGGCCTCTTCCGTGGGCTCAGGGCGCTCAGGCGGGGACGTCGACGACCCGGCTGTCGCCGACGGCGGGGGAGATCGCCCCGCTCGACGCCGACGCGACGTCCGCGTCGAGCTCGGTGAGCCGTCCGGGCGGGACGAGGAGCCGGAACGTGGCCACGGCCGCGTAGTCGGTGCCCTCGAGCATCGCACCGTGGGCCTGGCACCACTCGTGGAGGAGGTTGCCGATCCGGCCGGCCTCGGCGTGCGGGACGTCGACCGTGACCTCGACCATGACCTCGCGGCGCAGCGCGGGCGCGAGGTCGAGGGTCTCGCTCACGGCGTTCGAGTAGGCGCGGACGAGGCCTCCCGCGCCGAGCAGCACCCCGCCGAAGTAGCGCGTGACGACCGCGACCAGGTCGGTCACGTGCCGGTGCCGCAGGACCTCGAGCATGGGGATACCTGCCGTGCCCGAGGGTTCGCCGTCGTCGCTCGAGCGCTGCTGGTCGGCGTGCGTGCCGACGACGAGCGCGGTGCAGTGGTGCCGGGCGTCCCAGTGCTCCTTGCGGACCCGCGCGATCACGGACTCGGCGTCGGAGACCGACGCGACGGGGTGCAGGAGCGTGAGGAAGCGGGATTTCTTGACCACGAGCTCGTGCTCGACGGGGCGGGCGATCGTCGACGGGAGCGGCGCGTTCTCGGAGGAGTGCTGGAGGGGGGCCATCGACGACCAGCCTAGGCGACCGGCAGGCGTGCAGGGCGAGCGGTGCGGGGGGTCTTCGAAGGCGACGCACCCTCCGTCACGGTTGAAAATAGTATGCCAAGCGGCTAGGTTCGCTCCATGGTCACCGACGCCGCCGACTCACCCCTCGAAGCCTCGACGAGCGAGGGACGCCCGGACGTCGGCCCGGCGCAGGGGCTCGCGCCGCGCTACCCGCGCCCGCCGGTCACCCGCGACGAGGCCGAGTGGGTCTGGCGGGAGCTGTCGGTCGGAGCGATGCACGCCTCGACCAAGCCGGAGATGGTGCGCCTGGCGGTCATCGTCGGCCTGACGCGTGCGACGGGGGCCAGGTACTCGGACCTGCTGCGCTGCACTGTCGACTCGCTCGACCTGGGGCCGACGGGCGCGCAGGCGGGGGAGGGGAGCGTCGTCGTGCAGCACGGCAAGCACCGCACCGTGCGCGAGCACCGGCTCGAGCCGGGCGTCGTCATGGTCCTGCGTCGCTGGATGGACGTCCGGGAGGAGCTGTGCTCCGAGCTGGAGGGGTCCGTGCCGCGTGCGCTGCTCCTGACGGTCCACCACACGCACGACAACGGCATCACCGTCGCGAGCGGGCTGCCCATCACGAAGCAGGGCCTGGTGCTGTCCTGGCGGCGCTTCGTGCAGCGCACCAACGCGCGGTACGGCGGCGTGCGGCCGCCGCTGCCGACGCGCTTCGAGCAGGTCCGTCGGGCGTGGCACGCGGAGGCTGCGGCGGAGCCGGCGGCCCAGCCCGTGCAGGGGTAGCAGGGCGCGGCCCGACGGGGGAGGTCACCCCTCGTGCGGATCGTCCGCGGGGGAGGGGCCGAGCTCCTGGAAGACCGTGATCTGCAGTCCGGCCGGGGCGTCGAGTCGCGCGTTGAGCGAGTCCCACGGGGTGCGGACAGGTGCTGCCACGAGCGACGCCCCGGCGTCGACCAGGTCGGTCGTGACGCCGGCCGCGTCGGTCACCTCGAACGCGACGCGGAGCCGGGGAGCGACCTGCCTGCCGACCTCGACGTCGTCGATCATGCGCTTCTGCGCGGGGTTGGCGATCTCCAGGGTGGCGCGACCCGCGTCGAGGATCGCGACCCGTGCGTCGCCGTCACCGGTGTACGCCTCGAGCTGGGGGAGGCCCAGGGCGTCGCGGTAGAAGGCGAGCGCCTGCTCGTAGTCCTGCGCCTCGACGACCAAGCGCAGCTGCAGGACGGGACGGGTCGGGTTGTCGGCCATGCGGCCACGGTAGGTCAGCCCGTGGCGGACTGCTCGTCGATCTCTTCACTGGTTAAAATAGTGTGCCAAGCGTAGAGACGACACATCCCACCTGGTCCGTCGACCCACCGAACAGCCCGGAGGAGCGGGGTCGACCCTCGGCCGGACGACGAGGCCCCTGCTCCGACCGGGGAGCAGGGGGCCTCGTCGTGCAGGTCACGGTCGGTCAGCGCCACCAGGTCCGCGGGACGGCGAGGGCGACCAGGCCGACGAGCGCGACGGTGGCCACGACGAGGAAGAACCCGTTCCTGCCGAGGCTCGAGGCCGCGAGCCCGACGAGCGCGAGCCCCTGGCACACGAGCTGGATCACGGCCGCGCGGCGCAGCTCCGGGACGAGGACCGCGCGCTCGACGCGGCCCTTGCGAGGCACGCGGGCAGCCCACCACGACGACCGCAGCACGAGGTGCGCGAGCGGGAGGAGCAGGAAGACGAGCGGGTCGAACGACTCGCCGCCCCCGAGCATCGCCAGGGCACCGACGAACAGCACCACCTGCGGTACCGGGGTGTGGGGGCGTGCCGTGACGAGGGCGGCGAGGACCAGGGCGACGGCCATGCTCCCCAGCAGCGACGGGACGAGCCTGTGCACGGTGAGGACGCCGAACAGGAAGGTCGCCCCGGTCATGAAGGCGCGCAGGACGTCCCCCGAGACGGCGGGCCCCGTGGTCACCTCTGTCACCGGTGGGCCCGCAGGCTTCTCGGGCGTGGCGGTGATGGGCGCGCTCATCGGGTCGTCCCTCGCTGGTTGCGGCGTTGGCGGCGGGCGGCGAGCTCGAGCGCGGCACGCGCCCCGCCACCGGCACTCATCGAGGAGGTCCAGGGGACGACCAGGACGCCGTCGCGTCGTATGGCCTCGAGGCGTTGCTCCCGCTCGAGGCGCGTGATGCGCCACGCGAGCACGACGCCCGGCTCGTCCCGGGGGACGTCGACGGTCGGCAGGATGTCGACCGCGACGACGGGGTGCCCTGTCGCCCGCCAGGTCTGCGCGATCATGGCGCTCTCGTCGTCGAGGAACGTCGAGAACATGTACACCAGCGCCGCCGCCGGGATCTGCGGTGGCCGCATGCGCCGACGAGGCTCCCCGATCGGATGGGCGAGGGCGAGTGCGTGGACGATCCGCTGGAGCTGCCGCTTGCCCGCCGCAGGCGGGAGCGGGCGTCGGATCCATCCCAGGTCCTCGAAACCGACCCGGTCCCCGCCGTCGAGCGCGGCCTGGGCGACCGACGCCGCGGCATGCCTGGCGATGTCCAGGGACGTCGCCCGATCCATCGGCAGGGGACCTCGCCCCCGCCACGTCGTGACGTCCGGACCCACCTCGTCCCGCGAGTCCAGGACGAGGACGACCGTCGCCTCGGCCGTCGCCTGGGTGCGCCGGACGTACAGCGTCTCGAGCCCGGGCGACCTGCGTGCGGTCGCACGCCAGTCGATGCGGCGCAGACGGTCGCCGGGGGCGAACGGGTGGACGTCGCGGAGCTCGGTCCCGTCGCCGAGACGCCGGGTCGTGTGCGGACCCGTGAGCCCGGCGAGCTGGCGCGGCAGGGGGAGCAGGCCGAGAGGTTGGGCGGTCGGCAGGACCAGCGTCCCCGGGGACTGGACCGCCGCCGGGACCGACTCGACGACCCCCTCCGCTCCCGACGCGACGTGGTCCACCCGGAACATCCGGTGCGGTCCGGTCCTCGCCGAGTGCGTCGTGAGGTCGAGCGTCCGTGTCCCGTCGACCAGCACCGTGACGTCGGCGTCCTCGTTCCCCGGGCTGGTGACGCGCAGGCGGACCGGTGTGGAGCCGTCGGGCGCGTCGAGACGAAGCCGCGACCTGAGGTCGCCGGGACGGGTGTCTGCGTCGAGCACGGGCTCGAACGTCGCCACCACGGCCTCGCCCTGCGGCCTGACGCTCCACCCCCACACCGCGCTGAGCAGCGCAGGAGCACCCAGGACGGCGATGTCCGCGCGACCCGCGAGCAGGCCCGTGGCGAGGAGCACCAGACCGAGCACGACGCCGGCGGCGAGGCTCGTCGTCTGCTGCCAGCTCGTCGGGCGCGTCGCCGTGGCGAGCGAGGTCATCGCGTCGCGGAAGCGACCGCAGCAGGGCCGGGGACGCGGTCGAGGATGGCGCGGACGATGGTCTGCGGCTGGGCGTTCGAGGCCCAGGCCGTCGGGGTCAGCGTGAGGCGGTGCGCGAGCACCGGGACCGCGACCCGCTTGACGTCCTCGGGCAGCACGTAGTCCCTGCCGTCGAGCGCGGCCACGGCGCGGGCGAGCAGCACCAGGTTCTGCGACCCGCGGGGCGACGCGCCCACCTCGAGCTGGGAGTCGGCGCGCGTGGCCGCGACGAGGTCCACGCAGTACGTGAGGACGTCGGGGTCGACGTCGGTCGCCTCGACCCCGGACTGCATCGCGAGCACGGTCCGGGCGTCGACGACCTGGCGGACCTCCGCCTGCTCGTCGCGCCGGTCGAGACGACGACGCAGCACCTCGCGCTCCTCGTCGCGGCCCGGGTACCCGACGCCGAGGCGCACCATGAACCGGTCGAGCTGGGCCTCGGGCAGCGGATACGTGCCCTCGTACTCCACGGGGTTCGACGTCGCGAGGACGTGGAACGGCCGCTGGAGCGGGTACGTGCTCCCCTCGATCGACACCTGCCGCTCGGCCATGGCCTCGAGGAGGGCGGACTGCGTCTTGGGTGCCGTCCGGTTGATCTCGTCCGCCAGGAAGATGCCCGTGAAGACCGGACCGGGTCGGAACACGAAGTCGGTCGTGGCCGGGTCGTACACCGAGGAGCCCGTGATGTCCGCGGGCAGCAGGTCCGGGGTGCACTGGAGCCGCGCGAAGTCGAGCCCCAGGGCGGTCGCGAGGCTCCGTGCGGCGAGCGTCTTGCCGAGCCCGGGCACGTCCTCGAACAGGACGTGCCCACCCGCCAGGATCGTGGCGAGCGCGAGCTCGAGCGAGTCCCGCATGCCGACCACGGCCGTGCCGACCTCGTCGAGGATGCGGCGGCCGTGCGCGGCCACCTCGGGGATGCTGAGCGCGGGGGCAGGGGAGTCCGTCATCGGGTTCGCCTCTCGGTGCGGGGAGCTGGTTCGTGCGCTGGACGTGCGGGTCGGCTGCTGCGGCCGACCGTCGTGCTGGTCAGGCGTCGGCGCGGGTCTGCTGCTCGTGAGCGCCTCGACCTCTTCCGACGGGCGTGCCGTCCGCGAGGTTCTCGATCGCGCCCACCCACGAGCGCAGGACCTTCATGGTCGGCGGGCGCAGGTCGGAGGTCATCTGCCGGTGGACCTGCTCGCCGAGCCTCGCCGAGGCCGCACGCACCTGGTCGGGGTCCGTGCTGCGGAGGTCTATGCCCTCGCCGGCGAGAGCCGTGGCCGCGAGCGCCCGCACGCGTTGGTGTGCGCGTTCGCTGACGCGTCCGTGGCTTCCGTGCATGGCCCAGGTGAGGTCGGAGAGGTCGCGGCGTGCGCCGTCGCGGTTGGTGTCGGGCAGTGCGTGGTGCTGGGGGTCGTGTCCGGCGTCGGTGCGTCGGGCGAGGACGAGGGCGATGAGGAGGGCGACGGTGAGGGCGATGGCGTGGGGGAGGTCGAGTCCGAGGTAGGCGAGGGTGATGCCGGTGGCGACGAGGAGCGTCGCGGGGGTGAGGATCTTCTTGTCGGTGGTGGGTCGGAGCTTCATCGCGTCTCTCCTCGGGGGGCCTGTGTGCCGGTGGTGGCGTGGTCCTGGGGTTCGTCGCTGTGGTGGGTGACGGGGGGCGTGAAGGCGACGGCGAGGCGTGCGAGGCAGTCGCGGGCGGCGTCGACGTCGTGGGGGGTGAGGGGGTGGGTGGTGAAGCGTGCCCGCTGGTAGAGCCTCAGGAGGGTGGTGACGGCGTCGGGGTCGGCGGGGGTGGCGTCGAGGACGGTCGTGGTGAACTCGGTGGGGGTCTGTGCGGGGTGCCGGCGGTGGCCGGTGTCGGCGGCGGCGTCCTCGAGCGCTATCCAGGCGGCGGTGACGGCGTCGCGGGGGGTGGCGGCGGTGTCGAGGAGGTGCTGGGCGTGCTGGACGCCGCGGCGGAGTGCGGGGAGCTGGACGGTGAGGTCGGGGGTGGTGGTGATGCTGGCGCCGGTGGCGACGTGGTCGTGGGGGGTGGGGGCGGGCGCGGCGGGTTCGCGGGTGCGGCGGCGCAGGTGCACGATCGCGAGGACGGCGAGCACGACGGCGACGAGTATCGCCAGGTAGGTCATGTACTCGCCGATGCTGAGGCCGGTCGCGCGCTCGTCGAGGCCTTCGCGGAAGAGCGCGGTGTCCTCGGAGCGGAGCACGGGTGGGGTGGGTGCGACGGTGCTGGGGATGGTCGTGACGGGCTCGAGCCGGAAGCTCCAGCGGTTCCCGGCGGCGGCGCCGACGAGGACGAGGGCGATCAGGACGACGACACCCCCAAGTCGCGTCCGGTTGCTCATGCTGGTCGGTTCCTCTCGGCGTGCACGCCGGCGGCTGCGGCGGTCAGGAAGGCGGCGGGGTCGTCGTCGAGCCCGCGTCCCATGGTGGACAGGCCCACGGGGGTGGTGCGCAGCGCTCCGAGGAGCGGGGCGTCGGCGTCGGCGTGGACGAGGTGGTGGCGTCCGTGGGGTGCGGCGAGGTGCGCGGCCTGCTCGGTGATGCGTGCGGTGAGGGCGGATCCCCACCCGGGGAGGGCCTCGATGTCGGCGCTTGGACGGGGGACGACGACGTCGCTGGCCGCGAGCGCCACGCGGCCGTAGGCGGTCAGGGAGTGGTGGGAGATGCCGAGGTGGCGGTCGCGGGGGTCTGCGCCGGAGACGCGCAGGGAGGCGACGGGGCGTCCGCCGAGGGTGGCGGCGGCGTTGAGGGCTTCACCGGCGGCGACGCCGGAGAAGCCCCAGCGGGTGCCGGTGCCGAGGTTGCCGGGGCCTTGGGTGACGATGGCGAGGTCGGCGCCGGTGACGTGGCGGGCGGCGAGGAGGCCGGTGTGGACGGTGACGGCTTCGTGGTCTCCGCCGTAGGCCTGGCCGACGGTGAGGCAGGTGTGGAGCCAGTCGGCGTCGCGCAGTGCGGCGATGGTGCGGGAGAACGCGGCGGGCAGGGCGCCGCCGTCGGTCATGACGTAGGCGATGCGTGGGGTGGGGCGTCCGTCCTGGGCGGCTGCGAGGCGGGCGCCGGCGGCGATGGCGGGCAGGGCGGAGTGGAGGTCGGCGACGACGACGGGCATGCCGTGGAGGTCGTCGGCGTCGCGCAGGGTGTCGTGGTGGGGGGACTCCTGCTCGTCGACGCCCAGCACGAGGGCCTGGAGGGGCGTGTAGCGGGCTTTGACGAGGTGTCCGGGCCCGGGGGCGGGGTCGGGGGGCAGCGTTCCGGGCAGGGCGACGACGAGGGCGTACCCGCCGGTGCCGAGGCCTCGGGCGAGCGCGGAGACGTTGAGGAGGACCTGGTCGCCGACCTGGGGTTCGCCGACGAGCTGCGGGTAGGCGAGGGCGCGCACGGTGCGGGGGCGTTCCTCGGTGCCGGGGGCGGTGGTGGCGGGCAGGGGTTCGTCGAGCTCGACGGTCACTTCCTGCGCGCCTTGCCATGCCCTGCCGCGGGAGATCACCCTTGCACTACGCCACGTCATCACACGGGTGAGGATAGCGTTCGTTAGCGTGGGTGCCGATGCCTGATCAGACGAGTCAACCAGTCAACCCTGCCACGAGGCTCTTGAACCTCGTGATCGCCCTCGTGAACACGAGCGTGTCGATGACGAAGCAGCAGATCCGGACGAGTGTCGCGGGGTATGGCGATGCGCCGTCCCCTGAGGCGTTCGAGCGGATGTTCGAGCGCGACAAGGACTCCTTGCGCGACCTCGGGATTCCGATCGTGACGGTCGACGCCGGGGGGCACAGCGACGACGTCGGGTACCGGATCGACCAGGACGCGTACGCGCTGCCTGCGGTCGACCTGACCCCGGCGGAGTTCGGGGTGCTGTCCCTGGCGGCGCAGTTCTGGCAGGACAAGACCTTGCGCACGGACATCTCGCGCGCCTTGACGAAGCTGCGGGCGGCGGGTGCGGGGGAGGTCGCGAACGACGCGGTCGCGGGCCTCGCTCCGCGGGTGCGGGCGGTGGGTGACGCGTACGGGCCTCTGCTCGACGCGATCGAGGCGCTGCGCCCGGTGTCGTTCACGTACCGGGCGGCCTCCACGGGCGAGGTGCGGGACCGCACGGTCGAGCCGTGGCGGATCGCGGCCCGCCGCGGAGGGTGGTACCTCCTCGGGTTCGACCGCGAGCGCCGGGCACCGCGTGCGTACCGGCTGAGCCGGATCGAGGGCCGGGTGCGTCTGCTGGGGCGTGCGGGAGCGTTCGTCATCCCGGACGGGGTGGACGTGGACGCGCTCCTGGGGGCGCGGGCCGGGCAGGAGCAGGTGGCGGCCCTGGCGATCGGGCCGGAGCGGGCCGAGGCGTTGCGGGCGCGTGGGCGCAGCGACGGTGACGGTCCGGGCGCGGGGCCGCGCGCGGACGGGCGTGACGTCGTGCACGTGTCGTTCACGAACCAGCACGCGTTCGCGGACGAGATCGCGGGGTACGGGGACGCGGTCGTGGTCCTGAGCCCTGCGGGGCCTGCGGGGCTGCGGGACGCGGTGGTGCGCCGGCTGGTGGCGGCGGCCCGCCTGGGGCGGGCGCCGGGCGCGGGGGCGCAGGGGAACGGTACGACGAGCACGGAGGAGCAGCGTGGCTGAGCGCGCGGACGACCGGTTGGTGCGACTGCTGGGCATCGTCAGCTATCTGGACGGTGCGGGTGGGGTCCCGGTCGAGGAGCTCGCTTCCCGGTTCGGGGTGACGACCCGGCAGATCGTGGAGGACGTCGACGCCCTGTGGGTCTCGGGCACCCCCGGGTACTGGCCGGACGACCTGATCGACTTCGACGCGGACTCCCTCGAGCGGGGCGTGGTGCGGCTCACGGAGGCGCGTGGCATGACGCGGCCCCTGCGGCTGGGCACGCGGGAGGCGGTCGCGCTGATCGCGGCCCTGCGTGCCATGGGGGAGACCCCGGCGGTGCGCTCGGACCGGGCGCGGGCCGACGTCGTCGCGTCCGTCCTGGACAAGCTCACCGGGGCGACGGGCGAGGCGGCCGCGGCCCTGGACGTGCGCCTGTCTCCTGACGGCGCCCCCGAGGTCGTCGCGGCGGTGTCCTCGGCGCTGGCGAACCGGCACCGGCTGCGCGTGCGGTACGTGACGAGCGCCGACGTCGTGTCCGAGCGGGAGATCGACCCCGTGGCGCTGCACACCCAGGACGCGTACTCCTACCTCCTCGCGTGGTGCCACCGTGCGCAGGGGCAGCGCACGTTCCGCCTCGACCGGCTCCTGGCCGCGACCGAGCTCGACGTCCCCGCGGGCGAGCACGACCTGCCGACCGAGGTCGACTTCACGCCCACGGGTGACGCGCCGCTCGCGACGATCACGTTCGCGAGCCCGGCGCGCTGGGTCGCGGAGCAGGTCCCCGTCGAGAAGGTCCGCAACCTGCCCGACGGCGCGTTCGAGGTCTCCCTGCGCGTCACCAATCCCGTGTGGTTGCGCCGCCTGCTCCTCGAGCACGCCCGCCACGTCCTGGCCGTGGCTCCCCAGGAGGTCGCCGACGACGTCGCGCAGGCCGCGAGCGCCGCCCTGGCCGCGTACGGGACGGGCGACGGGGACGGCGCGACCGGGCCGGCGGGGTCCGCGGGCGCATCGGCGAACTAGGCTGGGTCGTATGTGGTTCACCATCTGGTCGGTCCTGGTCGTCGGCACGCTCGTCGGCGCGTTCTTCCTGGGGCGCGACCTGTGGCGCAAGGCCAGGGCGTTGTTCGCGCAGATGTCGGAGTCGGCGCTCGTGATGGACCGGTTCGTGCGGCGCACGGACGAGATCACGGCGTCGTTGGCGGCGTCGGCGCCCAGCACGGCGCCCACCCTCTTCGACGACCCGGTCCTCCTGCACGAGCGGGTCGAGGAGCTGCGCGCGCAGCGCGCGGAGCGCCGGGTGGGACGCAGGACCCGCAACAAGGTGACGTGGGACCGGTGGCGCCGATTCAACGCGTAGGATCTGCGACAACAAGACTTGCGTCCGACTCCAAGGGAGCCATCTCATGGGCATGCTGAAGCCCTGGCACATCATCGTTCTTGTCGTCGTCGTCCTGCTCCTGTTCGGGGCGAAGCGACTTCCTGACCTGGCCCGCAGCGTGGGTCAGTCGCTCAAGATCTTCAAGAGCGAGGTCAAGGACCTGCGCGACGACGACAAGCCCGCGGAGCCTGCCGTCAAGGATGACGACGCCCCCAAGGCCTGATCCGTGGCCGGTTCGACGAAGACGGCCAGGTCCTCCGAGGGGCGCATGCCGCTGCGCGAGCACCTGCTCGAGATCCGCAAGCGGCTCTTCCTGGTCTCGTGCGGGCTCGTCGTGGGCGCGATCGGCGGCTGGTTCCTGTACGAGCCGCTGCTGTCTGCGCTCCAGGCGCCCCTCGAGGCGGCGGCGGCCGCGCAGAACAAGGTCATCAACCTGAACTACTCGGGCATGGCGACCGCGCTCGACATGAAGATCAAGGTCTCCTTGTTCCTCGGTGTGCTCGTGACGTGCCCGTGGTGGCTGTACCAGCTGTGGGCCTTCATCACGCCGGGCCTGACCCGCAAGGAACGCCGCTACGCCGTGGGCTTCCTGGGGGCATCGGTGCCCCTGTTCCTCGGCGGTGTCGCCCTGGCCTGGTGGGTCCTGCCGCACGCGGTCGACATCCTCGCGGCGTTCGTGCCCGAGGGCGCGACGAACCTCACCGACGCGCAGGGCTACCTGAGCTTCGTGATGCGCCTGGTCCTGGCGTTCGGGCTCGCGTTCGTCCTGCCCGTGGTGCTGGTCGCCCTGAACTTCGCGGGCCTGGTCCGCTCCACGGCCCTGCTCGCCGGGTGGCGCTGGGCCGTCCTCATCGCGTTCGTCTTCGCGGCCGTCATGACCCCCACGCCCGACGCGCTCACGATGATCTTCGTCGCGCTGCCCATCTGCGTCCTGTACTTCGGCGCCGTCGGGATCGCGATCCTGCGCGACCGCAGCACCGACAAGCGCCGCGCCGCCGCGCTCTCCGGTGCCTGACCGGGCACAGCCCCGCCCCGCCCGCCTCGCCGTCGTCGTCAACCCGACGGCCGACCGCGGGCGGGGCCGGGGCGACGGGGCGCGCACCCTCGCGCTCCTGCGCGAGGCCGGGCACCACGTCCTGGACCTGAGCGCCCCCAACGCGCCCCTCGCCCTCGAGAACGCCCGCGACGCCGTCGCCGGGCGCACGAACGGGCGCACGAAGGGTGCCGGGCAGGGCGGCACCGCCCCGGTCGACGCGCTCGTCGTCGTCGGCGGGGACGGCATGGTCCACCTCGGCGTCAACGCGGTCGCCGGGACCGGCATCCCCCTCGGCGTCGTCGCCGCCGGCACGGGCAACGACTTCGCGTCAGCCCTCGACCTGCCCGTGCACGACGTCCCCGCCGCCGTCACGCTCCTCCTCGACGCCCTGTCGGCCCGCAGCACGGGCACGGGCGGCGTGCGGGTCGTGGACGCCGCCCGCGCCGAACCCCTCGACGCCGACCTCAACCCGCGCCCCGGGCGCGGCCGCTGGTTCTGCGGCGTCCTGTCCGCGGGCCTCGACGCCGCCGTCAACGCCCACGCCAACGCCCTGACGTGGCCGCGGGGCAGCGCCAAGTACGTGCGCGCCGTCGCGTCCGAGCTCGCCCGGTTCCGGCCCTACGGGTACCGCATCACCGCGGACCTCGCCCCGGGCACTGCGCCCGACGACGTCGCTCACCCGTTCGTGTGGACCTCACCGGGGACCGTGGTCGCCGTCGCCAACGGGCACCGCTTCGGCGGCGGCGTCCAGATCGCTCCCGACGCCCAGGTCGACGACGGGCTCCTCGACCTGGTCACCGCCGGACCCCTGACCCGCCTCGGCGCCGCCCGCGTGTTCCCCGGCATGTACCAGGGCAAGCACGTGCACCACCCCGCCGTCGACGTCCGACGCGCCACGACCGTCCTCCTCGAGGCCACCGACGACGGCCGACCACCACCCCCGGCGTTCGCCGACGGGGAACGCATCTCCCACCTGCCCGTGCGCGTCACGATCGCCCCCGGCGCCCTGCACGTCCTCGACGGGCGCGTCACCGGCACTCCGGGTACCTGACGCCGAAAAGCCCCACGGACCGACACCCCCGGACCGTAGGGTGGTGGCATGACCGCAGCACCCCGCACCGCAGGCACCGCAGGACACGACGACACCGACGGCCTGACGAGCCCCGCGGAGCGGTACGCGGCCTCGCGCGCACTCCAGGCCGCCTCCCGCACCCAGCTCGCCGCGTTCCGCGAGGTCGTCGGCTTCCCGTTCGACGACTTCCAGGTCCGCGCCTGCCAGGCCCTCGAAGAAGGACGCGGCGTCCTCGTCGCCGCCCCCACCGGCGCGGGCAAGACCGTCGTGGGGGAGTTCGCCGTCCACCTCGCGCTCGCCGGCGGCCGCAAGGCCTTCTACACGACCCCCATCAAGGCGCTGTCCAACCAGAAGTACGCCGACCTCGCTCGCCGCCACGGACCCGACCAGGTGGGCCTGCTCACGGGCGACACGTCCATCAACGGCGACGCCCCGATCGTCGTCATGACCACCGAGGTCCTGCGCAACATGCTCTACGCGGGCTCGCGCGCCCTCGACGGCCTCGCGTTCGTCGTCATGGACGAGGTCCACTACCTCGCCGACCGCTTCCGCGGACCCGTGTGGGAAGAGGTCATCATCCACCTCGACGACGACGTCCAGCTCGTGTCCCTGTCCGCGACGGTGTCCAACGCCGAGGAGTTCGGCGACTGGCTCGAGATGGTGCGCGGCGACACCGCCGTCATCGTCAGCGAGCGCCGCCCCGTCCCGCTGTGGCAGCACGTCCTCGTCGGCTCACGTCACCGCGGCCCCCGCACCCCGGGCGAGGTCGTGCGCCCCGGCACCGGGGCCGACCTGATCGACCTGTACGCGGGGCACGTCGACCCCACCGACCCGGGCGTCAACCCGCCCATCAACCCCGACCTGCTCGCGGCGTTCCGCAGCGGGGCGCGCGACGGCGGGTACCCGGGGCGGGGCGGGCGCGGCGGTGACCGCGGCTACCGGGGGCGGGGGAGCCGCGGCGGGTCAGGGAGCCACCGGGGAGGACCGGGCGAGGGGGGCGGGCGCCGTACCCCGCCCCGGTTCGCCGTCGTCGACGCCCTGGACGCCGACGGGCTGCTGCCCGCGATCTTCTTCATCTTCTCCCGCGCAGGGTGCGAGGCCGCCGTGACCCAGTGCCTGGCCGCCGGGCTGCGCCTGACCACGCCCGCGCAGGAGGCCGAGATCCGCGCGACCGTCGAGGCCCGCAGCGCGACGCTGCCCGCCGAGGACCTCGACGTCCTCGGGTACTGGACGTGGAGCGAGTCCCTCGCGCGCGGCGTCGCCGCCCACCACGCGGGCATGCTGCCCATCTTCAAGGAGATCGTCGAGGACCTGTTCAGCCGGGGCCTGGTCAAGGTCGTGTTCGCGACCGAGACCCTCGCCCTCGGCATCAACATGCCCGCCCGCTCCGTCGTCCTCGAGAAGCTGGTCAAGTGGGACGGGACCTCGCACGTCGACATGACCCCGGGGGAGTACACCCAGCTCACGGGCCGCGCCGGGCGCCGCGGCATCGACGTCGAGGGGCACGCCGTCGTCGTCGACCACCCCGGCCTCGACCCCGTCGCCCTCGCGGGCCTCGCGTCCAAGCGCCTGTACCCGCTCAAGTCCTCGTTCCGCCCCACGTACAACATGGCCGTCAACCTCGTCGCGCAGGTCGGCCGGGAGCGTGCCCGCGACGTCCTGGAGACGTCGTTCGCGCAGTTCCAGGCCGACCGTGGCGTCGTGGGCCTCGCCAAGCAGGCGCAGGCGCACGCCGAGGCCCTCGAGGGGTACGCGCAGGCCATGACGTGCGACCGGGGCGACTTCGGCGAGTACGCCAGGCTGCGGCGTGCGATCGCGACCCGTGAGGCCGACCTGTCGAAGTCTGCGCAGCGGGCGCGGCGCGCCCAGGTCGTCGCAGACTTCGAGAACCTGCGCGTCGGCGACGTCGTCGAGCTGCCCACGGGGCGGCGCGCCGGGTACGTCGTCGTGCTCGACCCCGGCAAGGACGGCGGCTTCGACGGCCCCCGCCCCACCGTCCTGACCGAGGACAAGCACGTCAAGAAGCTCACCGTCGCCGACGCCCCCTCCGGGATCCGCACGGTCGGCACCGTCCGCATCCCGAAGTCGTTCAACCCGCGCGTGCCCGCCGCCCGCCGCGACCTGGCCTCCTCGCTGCGCAACGCGCTCGGCGCGTTCGTCGACACCCCCGGCGCCCCCGCCCGCGGCAAGGCGGCGCCCACCGTGCGGTCGGCCGCGGCCGACGACAAGGAGCTCAGCCGCCTCCGCGCGGCCCTGCGCGCCCACCCCTGCCACGACTGCCCCGAGCGCGAGGACCACGCCCGCTGGTCCGAGCGGTGGGCAAAGCTCAAGAAGGAGCACGACGCCCTCGTGCGGCGCGTCGAAGGACGCACCGGCTCGATCGCGCGCGTCTTCGACCGCATCTGCGACATCCTCACGGGCCTCGGGTACCTGGAGATCGACCCCCACCCGGCCGGCGGAGGAGCGCTCGTGGACGCCCCGGTCGACGGCGCCCAACCCGCCACCCCGCGCCCCCGGGCCGGGCGCGCCCCGGCACCCGACGTCCGGATCACCGACGCCGGGCAGTGGTTGCGCAGGCTCTACGCCGAGAACGACCTGCTGCTCGCCGAGTGCCTGCGCCGCGGCGTGTGGGACGAGCTCGACCCCGCCGGGCTCGCCGCCGTCGTCTCGACGCTCGTCTTCTCCGCCCGCCGCGACGAGGCGGGCGAGCCCTACGTCCCCGGCGGCCCCCAGGGGAAGCTCGCGCGCGCCCTCGACCAGACCGTCGTCGTGTGGTCCGAGGTCGACGACCTCGAGGAGTCCCACCACATCGACGCGACCGGCACCCTCGACCTCGGCATCGTCGCGGCCGTGCACCGGTGGGCCAGCGGCCGCAGCCTCGACGCCGTCCTGCGCGGCTCCGAGCTCGCCGCCGGGGACTTCGTGCGCTGGTGCAAGCAGATCATCGACGTGCTCGACCAGCTCGCGACCGCCGCCCCCACCCCGGCGATGCGCAAGACCGCCGTCCGTGCCATCGAGGCCGTCCGCCGCGGGGTCGTGGCCTACTCCAGCGTGTGACCTTCGCGTCACGCACGCCCGGCGCACCCCGCGAAAGGGGCGCGCCGGGCACGGCGTGGCTTATCGTGTGGTTTCGTGGCCTCCACCCTGTACCGCAACGGTGTCATTCACTCCTCGACCGACCCCTTCGCCGAGGCGATGCTCGTCGACGGCGGGGTGATCACCTGGATCGGCGCGAACGACACCGCCGCCGGGCTCGCCGCCCGCGCCGACCGCGTCGTCGACCTCGACGGCGCACTCGTCGCCCCCGGGTTCGTCGACTCCCACGTCCACGTCCTCGAGACCGGCCTCGCCCTCGCGGGCGTCGAGCTGTCCGCGAGCGCCGGCGTCACGTCCCTGGCCGGTGCGCTCGACGCGCTGCACGCCGCGGTCGAGGCTCGCCCGGCCTCCGAGGCGGACGACGTGGTCCTCGCGTTCGGGTGGGACGAGCAGGAGTGGCCCGAGCACCGGGCCCCGACGCGGCACGAGCTCGACGCGGCGTGCGGGGGAGCGCTCGTGTACGCGGCGCGCGTCGACGTGCACTCCGCCGTGGTCTCGACGTCGCTCGCGCAGCGGGCGGGCCTCGAGGGGCGCCAGGGGTGGACGGAGAGCGGTTGGGTCACGCTGGACGCGCACCATGCCGCCCGGGACGCGGCCCGTGCCATGAACCCTGAGCGTCGCACCGCGGTCTACCGTGCGGCGCTGGACGCGGCCGCGCGGCGCGGCATCGTGTCGGTGCACGAGAACAGCGCCCCCTCGATCGACACCCGTGACGGGTTGCGCGAGCTCATGGCCCTCACGGGGGACCCGCAGGGCGCGCTGCCGCACCTGGTCGCGTACCGGGGCGAGCTGTGCACCACCCCCGACGACGCGCGCGCACTCCTCGCCGACCTGCCGGGCCTGGCGGGCATCGCGGGGGACCTGAACGTCGACGGGTCCCTCGGGTCCCGCACCGCGGCGCTGCGGCACCCGTACTCCGACCTCACGGGCACTCCCGGAGAGGCGGGGCCCGACGGGCGCGGCAACCAGTACCTCACCGCCGAGCAGATCGCGGCGCACCTGTCCGCCGTCGCCGCTGCGGGCACCCAGGGCGGGTTCCACGTCATCGGGGACCGGGCCATGGACGAGTTCCTCGTGGGCCTGCGCGCCGCGGCCGAGGCGGACGGCGCGGCCGCGCACCGTCGTGCGGCGCACCGCGTCGAGCACGCGCTGTTCGTCGACACCAACGCCCTCTCGACGCTCCTGCTGTTCGGGGTGTCGCTGTCCATCCAGCCGGTGTTCGACGCCGCCTGGGGCGGCCCCGACGGCATGTACGCCGCACGCCTGGGGCCCACGCGTGTCGCCGGCCTCTCGCCGTTCGCGGACCTCGCCGGGGCTGGCGTCCCGCTCGCGTTCGGCTCCGACTCTCCCGTGACCGCGATGGACCCCTGGTCCGCGGTCCGGGCCGCGATGTCGCACGCCGACCCCGACCAGCGCATCTCCGCGCGGGCCGCGTTCCGTGCGCACACGCGCGGGGGCTGGCGCATCGCGGGCCTCGACCACACGGGAGCGGGCCAGCTGCGCGTCGGGGCGCCCGCCCACCTCGCGGTCTGGCGTGCCGAGCACCTCGCCGTGCAGGGGACGGGCACGTCGGTGTCGTCCTGGAGCACGGACGCCCGCTCCGGGACGCCCCTGCTGCCGGACCTCACCGACGACGCGCCCGACCCGACGTGCCTGCAGACGGTGCGCGACGGCGTCGTGCTGTACGACACGTTCGACTGAGCCACCGGCCGGGCCGGTCGCGCCACGTGCGCGTCGTGCGCCGCGCCCTCGTGCGGGTGAGACCGGTCGCACCCCGGCGGGTCACCGGGGCGCGACCGGGGTCGCGCCGGGCCAGGGCAAGCCTTCGGATTGACACCTCCGTGAGGGGCGGTAAGTTCGATGACGTGTTCCGGCCGTCAGGGCCGCAGGGGTTCGAGCCACCATCTCACCGTTCGTCCTGCGTGCTCTGACGTGCATCGGCTCGACCCGCGCGTTCAGTAGACAACACGGCCTCACCGGTGGCGGTGCGACGTGGTCCGAAGGACGCGCGGGTCGGCCCACATCTCCCGGCCGACCTGCAGGTACGTGGCGTACCCTGCACTGGTGTCGACCCGTGAGCCGAGCCGCTGGCTGCTGATCCTTCTCGCCGCCGGTGGCGGCTTCCTGACGAACACCGCCTTCCCCGACCGTGGGTGGTGGCCCATGGCTTTCGTCGGGGTCGCGGCCCTCTTCCTGGCGCTGCGGCGGGACCGCGTCTGGTGGAACGCGCTCGTCGGGCTCGTGTGGGGCCTCGCGTTCTTCCTCCCGCACATCCAGTGGGCGCAGATCGCGACCGACACCGTGCCCTGGCTCGCCCTGAGCGTCCTCGAAGCGGTCTTCCTCGCGCTGTTCGGCGCGATGTGGACGTGGGTCCGGCGGATCGGGGCGGTCGCCCGCAACCTCGCGTGGCAGGTCGTGACGTTCTCGGTGCTGTGGGTCGCGGTCGAGCAGTGGCGGTCCGAGTTCCCCTTCGGCGGGTTCCCGTGGGGCCGGCTCGCGTTCTCCCAGGTCGACTCCCTGCTGGGGCGCACGGCCTGGCTCGGCGGGGGGCTGCTCGTCTCCCTGCTGACCGCCGCGATCGGCGTCCTGGTCGCCGTGTTCCTGCTCGAGGCCCGCCGTGTCCGCGCCCTGCCCGCGCTGTGCGCGCTCGGCACGGCCGCCGTGCTCCTCGGCACGGGCCTCGTCGTCCCGCTCGACACCCGCGCCGAGACCGGGACCCTGAAGATCGGCGCGGTCCAGGGGAACGTCGGGGAGCCGGGCCTCGGGTCGTTCGCCAACCGTGGCGAGGTCCTGCAGAACCACGTCGACGGCACGCTCGCCCTGCTCGACGAGGTCGACCCCGGCGAGCTCGATGTCGTCCTGTGGCCCGAGAACGGCTCCGACCTCGACCCGCAGACCACCCCCGACGTCGCCGCCGACATCGATGCGGCCGCGACCGCCGTCGGCGCGCCGATCCTGGTCGGGGCGCAGGAGTTCCCCGAGACCGGTGGGCGGTACAACGTGTCCCTGCTGTGGGCGCCCGGGCAGGGCGTCATCGACCGGTACGCCAAGCAGCACCCCGCACCGTTCGGCGAGTACATCCCGATGCGCAGCTTCGTGCGCATCTTCTCCGACCAGGTGGACCGCGTCACCACCGACATGATCGCGGGCGACGAGGTCGCGGTCGTCGACCTGCCCTCCGAACGCCTCGGGCGCACCGTCCCGCTCGGCACCGTCATCTGCTTCGAGGTCGCGTACGAGGAGCTCATCCGCGACGCCGTGAACGCCGGCGCCGAGATGCTCGTCGTCCCGACCAACAACGCGTCCTTCGGGTACAGCGCCGAGTCCACCCAGCAGCTCGCCATGTCGCGCCTGCGCGCCATCGAGACCGGGCGGGCGACCGTGCAGATCTCGACCGTCGGCGTCAGCGGGGTCATCGCCCCCAACGGCGCGCTCCTGCAGAGCACCGACCTCTTCACGGCCGACCAGATGATCGCGACGCTGCCCCTGCGCGACTCCCTGACCCCGGCAGTGCGTGCCGGATATTGGCCCGGGTGGATCGCGGGCGGCCTCACGGTCCTGCTCGTCGTCGCCGGGGTCGTGTCCCACGTCTCGCGCCCGGCCGTGAAGGCTCCCGCGCGCAAGCCTGCGGCCAAGCGCCCGGCGCCCAGGCCAGCGCGCCGCTAGCCTCCCCGCGGGGCCGGCGGCCCCCGCCGGCCCGTCCTGCCCGACGGCGAGCACCACCCGGGTGCGACGGACCGGTCGGGTGCGCGGCGCCGTCGGCCGGGACGAGGCACCTGCGGGGCGTGGGCAGGTGCGCGGGGGAGCGGACCGCGACCCCGGGGACGACGAAGGGCCCGGAACTCCGAGGAGTTCCGGGCCCTTCGCGTCAGCAGGTCAGGCGCTGCGGCGCAGCTTGCCGGCGCGCAGGAGACCGAGGCGCTCGTCGAGCAGCTCCTCGAGCTCCTTGATCGTGCGACGCTCCAGCAGCATGTCCCAGTGCGTACGGGCAGGCTTGCCCGCCTTGGGCTCGGGGCGCTCCGCGTCACGCAGGAGCGCCTCCTCGCCGCAGCGACACTCCCACACCGCGGGCACCTCGGCCTCGGTGGAGAACGGCAGGATGATGGTGTGCCCGTTGGGGCAGTCGTAGTGCGCCTGGAAACGAGGGGCGAAGTCGACGCCCGCGTCGGACTCCATGCTCTTCGCACCGATGCTCATTCCACGTAGGGACCGGTCTGGCATGTCGTCCTCCAAGGGGTAGCGGCAGGGGTTGTCTATGGGGGTCAACGTCCCACCGGATGCGCGTGTTCCGGAGGGGCGTGAAGGTCCGGTGAACGCGGGGAAGCACGCCGAACCCACCCGTCGAGGCTGCCCAGCAGACCGCACGCATCGGGAAGGACGCGCACACCCGCGAGACCACCGACCAGGTTTCCGGTTTTCGCAGGGCGGCGCAACTCCACACGCATGATCGACGGTGTGATGTTGCCCGGGGCAAGGCACGCGAGGTGCGTCAGGGGACCTGTGCGCGCCCTCCGGAGGCCTCGCACAGCGGGACGCCCGTCGCTCCGTTGCCTCACCGTGCGCCGCACGACTGTCCGGATCGTCACCGATGCGACGGATCGCGGTACCGTTCGTGCTGTGAGGAACCAGGCAGACGGCGCACAGGGGACGGAACGACATGGCGACCGTTGAGGCGTACGAGACGACCGCCGGGCGACGGTACATGGTTCGCTACCGCACCCCCGAGCGCAAGCAGACCAAGAAGCGCGGCTTCAAGACCAAGCGCAGCGCCGAGGCCTTCGCGTCCTCGCTCGAGGTCTCCATCCTCCGCGGCGAGTTCATCGACCCGACGGCGGCCCGCTCGACCGTGCACGAGCTCGGCGGAGCGTGGCTCGGACGCCAGACCCACCTCAAGCCCTCGACGGCCCGCGCGATCGAGAGCTCGTGGCGGCTGCACGTGGTGCCCCGGTGGGGGAGCGTGCCCGTCGCGGAGATCCGGCGCACCGCGGTGCAGGCCTGGGTCTCCGACCTGAGCGCCACCTACAGCGCCACGACGGTCGCCCGCGCGCACGGCGCCCTCGCGTCGCTGCTCGACGACGCGGTCGACGACCGGCGCATCCTCACCAACCCGGCGCGCGGGGTCAACCTGCCCCGCAAGGTCCGGCGCGAGCACACCTACCTCGACCACCGGCAGGTCGCCACGCTCGCCGCCGCGGCCGGCCGGCACGAGACCCTCGTCCTGGTCCTCGCCTACTGCGGGCTGCGCTGGGGCGAGGCCGCGGGCCTGCGCGTCCGAGACCTCGACATGCTCCGGCAGCGCCTGCGCATCAACCAGAACGCGGTCGAGGTCGGCTCCGCGATCGTCGTCGGAACCCCCAAGACCCACGAGCGGCGCTCCGTCCCGTTCCCCGCGTTCCTCTCGCTGCCCCTCGCAGCGGCGTGCGAGGGCAAGGGCCGCGACGACGTCGTCTTCGACGGAGACCGCGGCACCTACCTCAAGCGATCCAAGTCGCGCACCGGCTGGTTCTCCCGCGCGGCCCGCGACGCGGGCATCGACGACCACCTCACCCCGCACGACCTCCGCCACAGCGCAGCGAGCCTCGCAGTGTCCGCCGGGGCGAACGTCAAGGCCGTCCAGCGCATGCTGGGACACGCCTCGGCGAGCATGACGCTCGACGTCTACGCCGACCTCTTCGAGAAGGACCTCGACGGCGTCGCGGTCGCCCTGGAGACGGCTCGACTGCGCGCGGTCTCGTCCGGCTAGTGCCCATCATGTGCCCACGAGGCTCCTCGGCGGTGCGCGCATGCTCCACAGATCGTTGACATGGCAACGGTTTGCGAGGGAGTGGTCACTCCCGCCCCGTGGGTCTAGAACTCACGGGGCACATTGTCCCCAGGCGCACAACGGACATTCGCGACCGGTCCCGCACGTGCGGCGCGGCGCCCGAGATGCACCGAACGCGAAAGACGCACCGCCGCTCTCAGGGCTTCCTGGAGAAGTCTGTCGACATCAAGAGACTTGATCGGGCATCGGCCTGTCTCGTGCCCGGCGGCGCTCGGTAGAGTCGGACGACGCACGACGGGCGCGCAGTGCTCCGTCGACGACGAGGGGATCGCATGGTGAGCACAGGTCCGGGTCCGATGGACGTCACATTCTCCGCACCGATCGGGGTGAGGGTGCGCGACGACGTGTGGTCGTGCGTCGAGGTGCCCGACTCGGTGGAGCTCCTGGGCACGGGGAAGGCCGTGCGCGTGGTCGCGACCGTGGACGGCCACGACCTGACGGCCGGACTCATGCCGACCGGGAGCGGTGGCCACATGCTCTCGATCAGCGCAAAGCTCCGTCAGAAGCTCGGCAAGGAGGTCGGGGACACGGTGAACGTCCACCTGTCCGAACGGCTGACCTGAATTCTCCCGGTGAATGCTCGGCATTCCTCGGTCGCGGGGCGCGAAAAGCACCACGCGACCGAGGACACGACATTCTTCTCGGGGAGTCAGAGCCAGAAAGGCGTCAGTCGCTCCGCCTCCGCCAGGCCCTGCTCGTACCCGGCGCGGGCAGCCGGCGGACGGAGGGACAGGTTCATCGCGTCGGCACCGAACAGATGCTCGGAGCCGGCACCCGGGAAGATCGTCTCGACCTCGCTGCCCTGCGCGCGCAGCTCGTCGACCTGCGCCGCGAGCTGCAGGCCCCACGCCGGAGGCGTGAGCGACCGGCCGCCGAACGGAGACAGCACGAGCACCCGTCCGTACCCCTCGGCGAGGTCGGCGTTCTCGTTGCGCCGGTAGCCTCCGTCGAGGTACCGGCGACCCGCGATCTCGTAGGGGAACCCGCTCGAACAGCTCGCCGCGACGGCGTCCACCAGGTCGACCCCGCTGTCCCGGTCGAACACGACCGGGTCGCCGGTCTCGGCATCGACGGCCGTGAGCAGGACCCTTCGCCCCGGCCACGCCTGCCTGGGAAGTCGCGACGCGACCGTGGTGCGCCACCGTTCCTGCCACGAGCCGTCCGACGCCGCCGCCCGCTCGAGCGCGGTCGCACCCACACGTCTGCGCAGGTCAGCCGGGTCGTGTGCCGAGGCGATGAGGGCATGCATCCGTTCCAGGTGGTCGACGACCGGCTTGGTCGAGGCACTCTCGCGGCCGGTTCCCGCCGGGACCCGTCGCTCCGGAGGGGTGGCATCAAGAAGGGAGGACAGCAGGTGGGCCGGGGCCGCGCCCGCCAGCTGCGCTGCGGCGGTCGATCCGGCCGAGGTGCCGACGGTCAGGTCGGGAGCGGTCACGTCCACACCGCCCTCGAACAGGCCGGCGACGACGCCGATCAGCCACGCGTTGCCGGTCGAGCCGCCGCCGCCGAGGACCAGGGCCCGTCCGCCGGAGGGACGTCCTGGCAGGCCGAGGCCGGTCGTTGCGGGGGAGCGGGAGGATGAAGAAGGAGAGGTGTTCATGGGAGTCGCCTTTCGCGAGGTGTCTGGCGAGCGCTCCCGGTGGCGACTAGCGCCGTCGCGCGATCGTGGGCTGCGGGGGAGCACCCGGTACTGATGCTGCGTTCACGGGGCTCACCTCCTCGACGGTTCACGATCACCGCGACGCTAGCACGGCACCCCCGCACGTGAGGAGGGAATATTGCTGATCGCAGTGCATCGCCTCGTCCGCCGCGCCCGGCGCGTTCACCGCAGAGAGCACCGAGAATTCGGGAGCCGCCGTGCCGCCCGGAATTCCGGACGGCACGGGATGCATTCCTCGACGTCATCCTTCTCCGTCCACCGCACCGATCGAAAAGGCCCGACCACACGAATCAACGCTCGCGGAGAATCGACCACGGTGTCGCGGCAGCGGGATCGAGCAGATCTGGAGAAGCGCGCACCGTCGCCCCTCAGTAGCGTCGATCCTGACGGCAGACACCGGGCAGACACACCACGAAGGGGAAACGCGATGACCGGCACCACGAAGTCGACCACGACCAGCAAGGCCTACGAAGGCTTCTCGGCCGAGGAGCGCGCCGCGATGAAGGAGCGGGCCAAGGAGCTCAAGGCGTCCGCGAACAGGGCCGACGCGGAGAAGGCCCAGCTCGAGAAGATCGCAGAGCTCTCCGAACCCGACCGCTCCATGGCCTCGCGGATCCACGAGCTGGTCGCCGAGCACGCGCCCTCGCTCGCACCCAAGACCTGGTACGGGATGCCTGGCTGGGCCAAGGACGGCAAGATCCTGTGCTTCTTCCAGCCTGCGGAGAAGTTCGGGGCGCGCTACCCGACCTTCGGCTTCAACGACGTTGCACAGCTCGACGACGGGACGTTGTGGCCCGTCGCGTACGCGCTCACGGAGCTGACACCGGAGAACGAGACGAAGATCGCGGACCTCGTCAAGAAGGCCGCGGGCTGATCGCACGCCGGGCGTTCGCCGCAGTACGCAGCCTCTGCAGAAGTGCCCAAAAACCACCTCTGACCTGCGGAGACGCATGATTCCAGAGGATTGCCCGGGGGAGTGGGAGACACATTTCCCCGGGCTCGGGCCGCGCAGGGAATCTGCTGCGAGAATGGCTCCCATGGCTCTCGACATCCTCCTGGTCGCCGTCTCGCAGCGCGGGTCGAGCACTCGCCATCGCACCGTGGCGACGCTCGCAGCGGCCACCGACAACGACGGCGAGCTCGTCCGCCGATGTGCGACGAGCGGTCGGCCGATGCTGACGAAGATCGACCCGTACGGGGATCTCGTGCTGACGTCGTCGGAGATGGAGCAGCTCATCGCTGAGCTGCGGTCGCTCGACGGCGGTACTCACGGGCAGGCGTCGGGCATCGTCGCCGAGGTCCGCGAGCTCGCCGCACGCTGCGCGGCGGACCGGGCGCGCGAGCTGCACTTCGTCGGCGACTAGACCGACACCGTGAGGTCCCGCGCCGTGCGACCGTGAGCCCCTCTCGGGCACGTCGACGTGACGCCGATAATGTACATTATGTCATTACGACGATCTGGCCCCGCCCCTCTCCGACATGAGAACCCCGCCGAGAGCGGCTGATCTGCGGCTGATCTCGCGCCGATCGACCGCCTGCGCGCCATCCGGCACCGCCCCGGCCGCGGCGGTACTGCATCACACGGGACGGTCACGCGCTCCCTGCATCGCAAGGGCGTCGACCAGGAGCGCCCGCCGAGACCTGGAGTCGAGAATGAGCTCAGGACCGTTCGTGGCCACACGTCCCGTGGATCCTGCAGGATCCTTCGGTTCGCTCAGACGTCCTGTGCGCGGCTCCGGCGCCTCGGTCGTCGGCCGCGCGGCACGCGGCGTCCTCCTGGCGACGCTCCTGGCGGCCGTGCTCGCCGTCACGGTGCTGACGGCCGTGCTCACAGCGGTCGTCGCCGTCGTCACGGCACCCTGGTGGGCCTGTCGCCTGTGGTTGGCCCCGCTGCTCGACCGGTCCCCCTCGGGGTCCGGTGCTCTGCTGCTCGCCTCGACGGGGCGAGACGAGCAGCGAGCCGTCGCGGCGCCGTCGGGCACCTGAGGACACGTGGCCCACGCTCCTTCGTGATGTCACGGCGCTGCGGTACGCTCTTTCAATTGGGACATACGTAACAAACCATTGTGTTTAGCACAACACCGTGGTGAGACCTCGTGCACTCGACGCTCGACCGCTCGCTGTCGTGTCAGTGCCGCCCCCTATGCTCCGGATGTCCGGTCTCGTCCCGTCCTCAGGAGCTGTTCGGTGGTCGCCCCTCCTCGCCTTCGCCGCGTCACCGTCGCCGAGGCGGTCTCCACGTACCTCTCCTCCGTGTCGGCGGAGACGCTCCGTGGCGTCCTCTCCCCCACGACCCAGCGCAACTACGAGCGCGACCTGCGGGAGTTCTCCTCTCTCGCCGGTGCCGAGACCGTCCTCGACGACATCACCGGCGCCGACATCGACGACTTCCTTCTGCGGTACCAGATCACCCCGGACGGGCGGTACACCGACCCACGGACCAAGCCCGACGGCCCGGGCCGCTCGGCCGCGACCGTGAACAGGTTTCGCCAGTCGATCTCCCGGTTCTTCACGCACGCGGCCCGCGACGGATGGGTCCAAGCCGACCCGATGCAGTGGGCCGCTCCCCCGGCCCGGCTCCGCGGCGGCCTGCGCGTCGCCCGCACCGCGCTGTCGGCGACGGCAGCACAGGCGCTCCTCGTGACCGCGAGCACCAAGCCGCGACCGGCGGAAGGCGCGTCCCCCACCGTGACGAGCGGTGCGGGTCGGCCTCGACCCGACCATGACCTCGCCGTGCGGGACCGGCTCATCATCGCGCTCCTGCTGATCCTGGGCCCGCGGGTCTCGGAGGTCGCCCGCGCGGACGTCGACGACTTCGTCCGCGAACCCGACCAGACCCGCTGGCGCATCAAGGGCAAGGGCGGCACGGTCCGTACCGTCAGCCTGTCCGAACCCCTCGCGCGGGCGTTCGACGAGTACCTCGCCGCGCTCCGCCCCTCGCTCCTCGCGCGCAGGCCGGGAGACGCCGATGCCGCCCGGGCTCTCCTGCTCACCTGGCGAGGCCGACGCATCGATGCCCAGGCGATCCGCGCACTGCTCAACCGGTGCGTGGCCCGCATGCCCGAGGAGTACCGCCGGGCCGCCACCCCCCACGCCCTGCGACACACGACCGCCACCCTCCTGGTCGCCCAGGGCTGGGACGTCAAGGTCATCGCCGAGCTCCTGGGTCACGCGTCGATCGCCACGACGGGCGTCTACCTCGACAGGATCGAGGGCGAGCTCGCGGCCGCGATCCGCTCCCACCCCCTGTCGACTGGCCTGCCTGCGGAGATGGGCAGCGAAGGACTCCCAGAAACGGACATAGGCGAAGAAAACGCCACGCCCGAGACGTGACGAGCGGGCCCGGCGACCCAAACGACCAAAGTCACCCCATTTCTCCGGGTGCTCACGGCGACCTGAGGCTACGGTGAGCAGGTGCGCCCCTCGAAGACCTCTCCCGTCCAGCTCGCCCGAACGGTGATGGCCCGCGCAGCAGTGCTCGCGGTCGCGGTCCCCGTGACCGTCGCGACCGGGCTGGTGATCGCCGACGCCATCCGCAAGCGACGCGTCACCGACCCCAGCAAGTTCCCCCGCTCCGCCCCGGCCGAGGCGAGCATCGGCGAGACGACGACGACGATCTTCACCTACGGCGACGACCTCTACCGCGAGATGCTCGCGGCGATCCGCGGGGCAAAGAAGCGCATCATGCTCGAGACGTACATCTGGAAGGGTGACGACCTCGGCAAGGAGTTCAAGGACGCGCTCGTCGAGGCGACCGAGCGCGGCGTCGAGGTCTTCGTGATCTACGACGGCTTCGCGAACCTCGTCGTCCCCCGCGAGTTCCTGACGTTCCCCGCGCCGATCCACGTGATCCGCTACCCGGTCTTCCGTCCGGGCGTCCTGGTCCTCAACGTCCGCAAGTCGGGCCGCGACCACCGCAAGATCCTCGTCGTCGACGACGAGATCGGGTTCGTCGGCGGGTACAACATCGGTGCCATGTACGCGACGCAGTGGCGCGACACCCACATCCGGCTCGCGGGGCCGTCGACCTGGGAGCTGCGCAACGCGTTCGTCGACTTCTGGAACTCGAACCGCAAGCCGGGCCAGCCCCTCCTCGAGGACCCGGGGTCACGGCTGTGGCTGCCAGAGCTCCGCGCGGCCCGCAACGCCCCCGCCCACCTGGTCTTCCCGATCCGTGGCATCTACCTCGACGCGATCGACCGGGCGTCGGACCACATCTACATCACGCAGGCGTACTTCATCCCCGACCGCGAGATCCTCGACGCCCTCCTCATGGCGGCGCAGCGCGGCGTCGACGTCCGGGTCCTGGTGCCCGAGCGCTCCAACCACGTCGTGGCGGACTGGCTCTCCAAGGGCCTGTACACGACCCTGCTGCGTGGTGGCGTGACCATCTGGCTCTACAAGGACGCCATGGTCCACGCGAAGACGGCGACCATCGACGGCCGGTGGACCACGATCGGCACGGCCAACATCGACCGGCTCAGCCTGACGGGGAACTACGAGGTCAACCTCGAGATCGTCGATGCCGGCATCGCGGCGCAGATGGAGAAGGTCTACGACGTCGACCTCAGCAACTGCCGCGAGCTCACGCTCGAGGAGTGGTCCGGGCGGTCGCTCGCGGCGAAGCTCGGCGAGGTCGCGCTCTCACCGCTGCGGCCGCTGCTGTAGCCGCCCACGGCACCTACTCCCGCGTCGCGTCCGCGACCTCCTCCTCGGGGCGCGGAGGGACCGTCTCGTCGACCTCGATGGTGGGCACCTCGTCGAACTCGGGGTGCTCGCGCAGGATCGCGTCGGCGACCGCGTCGGGATCGCGGTGCGGGACGGGCTCGTGGGTCATGGTGCGCTCCTCGCCTCTCGTGGTGACGTCGAGATGCCCGCCCACCTCGAGCGGGCGGTAGTCGTAGGTGCCGCCCGTGCGTCCGACGCCGAACAACCGGTGGACGAGGCTGAGGCCCGCCGACGAGAGGACCGCGTCGTGGATCGGGATCACGGTCCGCGGATCGAGCGACCGGACGAAGTCGATGCCCTCGGCGACCTTCATCCAGGGCGCGGCCACCGGGGCGAGGAGGACGTCGAGACGGTCGTCGGTCAGGGGCGGGCTGAACGAGTCGCCCGGGTGGTAGGTGCGCACCCCGTCGCCGGCCACCAGGTACGTGACGTTGGCGACTCGTGGCACGTCCGGGTGGATCAGCGCGTGCTGCCCTCCCCCGACCAGCACCGAGAACGACCCGATCGTCAGGACGTCGCCCGGTTCGACGACCTGGAACCGCTCGCCGTCGGGGGCCTCCCCCAGCTGCTCGAAGGTGGCCTCCGGTCCGAGGACGCGCAGCCCGGGGTGCGTCGCCAGCGCGGCGCGAACGGCGTCGACGTCGAGGTGGTCGGGGTGCGCGTGCGTCACGAGCAGCGTCCCGGGCCTGGCGAGCGCCGAGGCGGTGTCCGCGAGGGTGCCGGGGTCGAGGGTGAGGATCGTGCCTGCGTGCTCGAGCGTGACGCAGGAGTGACCGTGGAACGTGATGCGCATCTGTCGCCTTCGGTGGGTCGGCTGGGGGTGGTTCCAGTGTGCCGCGCGACAGGTCAGGGGGCGAGCAGGAGGTCGACGAGCCGCCAGGCCGCCGCGTCCGTCCGCTCCAGGTCGCCCGTGACGAGGCGGTCGAGCAGGAGGCCCTTGAGGCCGGAGGTGAGGAGCGTGGCGTCGATGCGGGCGGCGTCGGGCGAGCGGCCGATGCCCACGAGGAGTCCCTCGACGTGCTCGACCCACGCGTCCACGGCGTCCTGGGCGACGGTGTGGTGCGGGTTGCCGTCCTCGAGGGACGTCGTGAGCACCTGGAGCATGAGCGTGAAGTGTCCGGCGTGGGCAGGATCGGTCATACCGGCCCAGGCGGAGCGCGCGGTGACACGCGGGTCTGCGGTCGGGACGGAGTCGAGGGCCTCGATCATGCGGCGACGGTGCTCGGCGAGCACGGCGTCGAGCAGGGCGTCCCGGGTCCCGAAGTAGTGCACGAGCATCCGCGCGCTCGTACCGAGCGTCGGTGCGAGGGATCGCAGCGTGAAGCCGCCGAGGCCCGTGGTCTGGAGGTGGTCGAGCGCACCGGAGACGAGCTGGGCGCGGCGTTCTTCGTCGGGGGTGCGTGGCACGGGCGCTCCGAGGGGTTGACGGTGGGACGGTGCGAGCCTACGTTGACTCCATGAGTGTAACGCGCGTTACAGATAAGTCGCCTGACAGCGGGGCCGACACCCGACGCGACTCCCCCGGCCCTCGCTGGACCGCAGCCCTCGTGACCGGCGGGAGCTCCGGCGTCGGGCTGGCGCTCGCCCGACGCCTCGTGTCGGACGGCACGACCGTCCTCGTGTGCGGGCGCGATCCCGGGCGCCTCGCGGACGCCGCGACACAGGTCCCCGGCCTGCGCACCCTGGTCGCGGACCTCTCCGACCCCGACGACGTCGCCCGCCTCGCGCGCACGGCAGCCGACCTGCCCGGCCTGGACCTCGTCGTGCACAACGCCGCCGTCCAGCTCGACCGTGACTGGGTCGTCACACCGCGGCTCGGGGAGACCGGCCCCCTCGTGCGGGACGCGACCACCGAGCTCGCCACCGACCTCGGCGCCCCCCTGCACCTGACCGCGCACCTCCTGCCGGTCCTCGCGGAGGCACCGCGTGCGGCGGTCGTCTCCGTCACGTCCGCGCTCGGGACCGTCCCCAAGCGCTCGGCGCCCGTCTACTGCGCGGCCAAGGCCGGCCTGAGCGCCTTCACCACGTCGCTCCGGTACCAGCTCCGCGCCACGGCCTCCCACGTCCGTGCGATCGAGGTCGCGCTCCCCCTCGTCGACACCGCGATGACGGCGGGCCGCGGTGCACGCAAGATCACGCCCGACGCCGCCGCTGCCGCCATCCTGACCGCGCTCGCCCGACGCAAGGACAGGGTCCACGTGGGCGCCGTGAAGCCTCTGCTCGCGATCCATCGCGTGGCGCCACGCCTCGCGGCACGGATCGTCGCCGACTGACATCCCCGC
The DNA here is from genome assembly GCF_042887685.1 of Oerskovia sp. NPDC057915. Lineage (NCBI taxonomy): Bacteria > Bacillati > Actinomycetota > Actinomycetes > Micrococcales > Cellulomonadaceae > Oerskovia > Oerskovia sp. NPDC057915. The sequence continues at coordinate 96,556 of NZ_JBHVOS010000004.1, forward strand.
CGACGGCGACGGGCCGGGCAGGAGGCTCTGCGCCTCCCGCCCGGCCCGCTGACCGCCGTGCCTCAAGCTGCTTGCCCGGCACGCGGTCACACGATGACGAGCACCAGGTCCCCGCCCTCGAGCTGCTGGACCGCGCCGATCGCGACGCGCTGGACGGTGCCCCCGACAGGGGTCGTGATCGCGGCCTCCATCTTCATGGCCTCGACCGTCGCGACCGTCTGCCCCGCCGTCACGACCTCGCCCTCGTGCACGACGGGCGTCACGGCGCCCGCGAAGGGGGCGGCGATCTGACCCGGCGCGGCAGGGTCGGCCTTCTCGGCGAGCGACGCGTCGACCTCGATCGAACGGTCACGCACCTGGAGCGGGCGCAGCTGGCCGTTGAGCGTGAACATGACGGTGCGCATCCCTCGCTCGTCGGGGACACCCACGGCCTCGAGGCCCACGAGGAGCTTGACGCCACGCTCGAGCGAGACCTCGACCTCCTGGCCGGGCATGAGCCCGTAGAGGTACGCCTGGGTGCCCAGGACGGACACGTCACCGAACGCCGCGCGCGTCGTCTCGTAGTCCTTGGTCGGCCCGGCGAACAGCAGGTGGTTGAGGCGGTTGCGGCGAGCGGCCGAGTCGCCGTCGAGGTCCGCCTGGTCCTCCTCGCTGAGCGGCGTCACGGGCGTGCGCACGACGCGGCCCGCGAGGGCCTTGCTGCGGAAGGGCTCTGGCCAGCCGCCGGGCGGGTCCCCGAGCTCGCCGCCCAGGAACGCGATGACCGAGTCGGGGATGTCGTAGTCCTGAGGGTTCTCGGCGAAGTCCGCCGGGTCCGCGCCGCGGGCCACGAGCTGCAGCGCCAGGTCGCCCACGACCTTCGAGGACGGGGTCACCTTCACGAGGCGACCGAGGATGCGGTCGGCCGCGGCATACGTGGCCTCGATCTGCTCGAACTGGTCGCCCAGCCCGAGCGCGATGGCCTGCTGGCGCAGGTTGGAGAGCTGACCACCCGGGATCTCGTGCTCGTAGACACGACCCGTCGGGCTCGAGAGGCCCGACTCGAACGGGGCGTAGAGGCGACGCACGGCCTCCCAGTACGGTTCCAGGTCGCACACCGCGCGCAGGGACAGACCCGTGTCACGCTCGGTGTGCTCGAGGCCCGCCACGAGCGCGGACATCGAGGGCTGGCTCGTGGTGCCCGCCATCGCGGCGCTCGCGACGTCGACCGCGTCGACCCCCGCGGCCACGGCGGCCATGAGCGTGGCCATCTGCCCGCCCGACGTGTCGTGCGTGTGCAGGTGGACGGGCAGGTCGAAGCGCTCGCGCAGCGCCGTGACCAGGCGCGCCGCAGCAGCGGGGCGCAGCAGGCCCGCCATGTCCTTGATCGCCAGCACGTGGGCGCCCGCGTCGACGATGCGGTCGGCGAGCTCGAGGTAGTAGTCGAGCGTGTAGAGGGACTCGGTCGGGTCGAGGAGGTTGCCCGTGTAGCACAGCGCGACCTCGGCCACGGCCGTGCCGGTCGCGCGGACCGCGTCGATCGCCGGGCGCATCTGCTCGACGTCGTTGAGCGCGTCGAAGATCCGGAAGATGTCGACCCCCGTGGCCGCCGCCTCACGGACGAACGCCTCGGTGACCTCGGTCGGATACGGCGTGTAGCCCACGGTGTTACGACCGCGCAGCAGCATCTGGAGAGCGACGTTGGGCATCGCCTCTCGCAGCGCAGCGAGGCGCGCCCACGGGTCCTCGCCGAGGAAACGCAGCGCGACGTCGTACGTCGCGCCGCCCCAGGCCTCGACCGAGAGCAGTTGCGGCGTCAGGCGAGCGACGTACGGGGCGACGGCGAGCAGGTCGTGCGTGCGGACCCGGGTCGCCAGCAGGGACTGGTGGGCGTCGCGGAACGTGGTGTCCGTGACCCTGACCGCGGTCTCCGAGCGCAGCGCCCGGGCGAAGCCCTCAGGTCCCAGCTCGAGGAGCTGCTGGCGGCTGCCAGGGACGGGCGCCACCGACAGGTCGACGGCCGGGAGCTTGGCCACGGGGTCGATCGCGCCGGTGCCCGGTCCGTGCGGACGATTGACGGTCACGTCTCCCAGGTAGCTCAGGAGCCTGGTGCCGCGGTCGGCGCTCTCACGTGCGGCGAGCAGCTCGGGACGCTCGTCGATGAACGACGTCGACAGGTTCCCGGCGATGAATTCGGCGTCCGAGAGGACGGCCTGCAGGAACGGGATGTTCGTGCGGATGCCACGGATGCGGAACTCCGCCAGGGCACGCCGGGCGCGGCGCACGGCCGTCGGGTAGTCCCGGCCACGGCACGTGAGCTTGACCAGCATCGAGTCGAAGTGGCCCGAGATCTCCGACCCGGCGGTCGCGGTCGCACCGTCGAGACGGACGCCCGCGCCGCCCGGCGAACGGTAGGCCACGATGCGGCCGGTGTCCGGGCGGAACCCGTTCGAGGGGTCCTCGGTCGTGATGCGGGACTGGAGCGCCGCGCCGTTGACATGCACGTCCTCCTGACGGATCCCCAGGTCCTCCAGGGTCTCTCCCGCCGCGATGCGCATCTGCGACGACACGAGGTCGATGTCCGTGACCTCCTCGGTCACGGTGTGCTCGACCTGGATGCGCGGGTTCATCTCGATGAACACGTGCTGACCGGCCCGCTCCCCCACGGTGTCGAGGAGGAACTCGACCGTCCCCGCGTTCTGGTACCCGATGGACCGGGCGAACTTCACCGCGTCGGCGCACAGGGCGTCGCGGATCGCCGGGTCCAGGTTCGGTGCCGGCGCGATCTCGATGACCTTCTGGTGGCGCCGCTGGACCGAGCAGTCGCGCTCGTACAGGTGGACGACGTTGCCCTGACCGTCGGCGAGGATCTGCACCTCGATGTGACGCGGGCGCAGGACGGCCTGCTCGAGGAACATGGTCGGGTCGCCGAACGCGCCGTCCGCCTCGCGCATCGCGGCCGCCAGCGCCTCGGGGAGGTCCTCGCGGCGGTCGACGCGGCGCATGCCGCGCCCGCCACCGCCCGCGACGGCCTTGGCGAAGATCGGGAAACCGATCTCGTCGGCGGCAGCGATGAGCTCGTCGATGTCCGACGAGGGCTCGCTCGACGACAGGACCGGTATGCCCGCCTCCTTGGCGGCCTTGAGCGCGCGCACCTTGTTGCCCGCGAGCTCGAGGACCTCCGGGGGCGGTCCGACGAACGCGATGCCCGCCTGCTGGCAGGCCCGTGCGAGCTCCGGGTTCTCCGACAGGAAGCCGTAGCCGGGGTAGATCGCGTCGGCGCCCGCGTCCTTGGCGACGCGCACGATCTCCTCGATGTCGAGGTAGGCCCGGACGGGGTGCCCCTCCTCGCCGATCCGGTACGCCTCGTCGGCCTTCAGCCGGTGCTCGGAGTTTCGATCCTCGTAGGGGAAGACGGCCACCGTCCGGGAGCCGAGCTCGTACGCTGCGCGAAACGCCCGGACCGCGATCTCCGCGCGGTTGGCGACCAGAACTTTCGAGAACACCAAGTACCCCATCCGTCATCGTGGGTCGGGTACGGGACCGTCGCGAGAAGAGGTCCACGCACCCGCTCGTCACGGGCGTCGCTCCGGCACGAGCCAGGACGCCCACAGGCGATCTTCGCACGGCCGCACGGGCAGGACGTCACCGGAAGGGGGCGAGCGGGAGAAAAGGTGCTCATCGCCACGCGGCGGCCGGCCCCGGTCGGCACACGAGAGGACCCCGCCGAGGGCGGGGTCCTGGGGTCACGGGCGCCTGGGTGGCGCAGGGCGCATCAGCCGGCGCTTCGTGCCCGACGGCGGAGCTCGAGCTCGTCCTCGGTCGGGACACCCGGGGTCTCGTCATCCCCGAGGGACTCGGCCGGCATGTCGCTCAGCGTCCCCTCGACCTCGCGCCAGACGCGGCCGACGGCGATGCCGAACACTCCCTGACCGCCCTGGACCAGGTCGACGACCTCGTCCGGAGACGTGCACTCGTACACGCTCGCACCGTCGCTCATGAGCGTGATCTGTGCGAGGTCGTTCACGCCACGCTCACGCAGGTGCTCGACCGCGGTGCGGATCTGCTGCAGAGAGACCCCGGTGTCGAGCAACCGCTTGACGATCTTGAGGACGAGGATGTCCCGGAAGCCGTAGAGCCGGTGCGTCCCCGAACCCGAGGCGGAGCGGACGGTCGGCTCGACCAGGCCGGTACGGGCCCAGTAGTCCAGCTGCCGGTAGGTGATGCCCGCGACGCGGCACGCCGTGGGGCCGCGGTAGCCGGTCGTGGTGTCGTGCTCGGTGATGTCCTCGCCGAACAGCAGTCCCTGGGCCGCGTGGGAAGCGGGAGCCCCCGGCTCCGCTCCAGCTCTGCCGCTGCTGTTCACTGTGCCTCCAAGGATGATGTGGACTCCACGCTAGGCCCGGGGCCCGGGAGCGTCAACGACCGGGGCCCCGAAGAGGGTGAGCGTGTCGCGCAGACCGGCTACCGCCCCCCGGGCCCCTCCCCCGCTTCCGGAGGCCCGAAGTCCTCGGGCGAGACGTGCTCGAGGAAGTCGCGGAACTCGGCCACCTCGCGCTGCTGCTCCGGGTCGACGATCTCCACCCCCGCCAGGGCGATGATCTCCGCCGAGCACATGACGGGGCTGTCCGTGCGCACGGCCACGGCGATCGCGTCCGACGCCCTGGCGTCGACCCGGACCCCCGTGCTCAGGACCATCTCGGCGAAGAAGATCCCGTCGTCCAGAGCCACGATCTCCACCCGCAGCAGGCCGACGTGCACCGCTTCGAGGACGTCACGGAGCAGGTCGTGCGTCATCGGTCGGGGTGCCGTCAGGTGTGCCTGCGCCATCGCGATCGCACTCGCCTCACGGGGGCCGATGATGATCGGGACGACCAGCTCGGCCGCGGGGTCCAGCAGCAGCACGACGATCTCCTGCCCGGCCCCCTGCTGCTGGCGCACGCCGAGGACCTCGACCGGGACCATCGGCACCTCGTTGCTCACCCGTCCACCGTACGACGGCGGGCGCAGTCCGTCAGGAGGAGGCGCACGCCCGGCCCCGGGACCGTACGTCCCCATGTCCGTGCGGTCCAAGGACGCACGGGTGCGACTCAGCTCGTGAGGTCTCCCACGCCCTGCCGGAGCCACACCGTGTGGAGCTTGGCGAAGAGCTCCCCCACCTCACCGGCCAGGGCTCCCGCGTGGGCGCGCGCCGAGGAGGACTGCTGGCTGCGCCACGGGGCGACGACCTGCTCGACCAGGCCCACGTGACGGTCCGCCGACGTGCGCAGCAGGCGGAGGTGACGCGGCTCGATCCCGTACTCACCGAGCGCTGCCGCGAGCTGGACGACCTCGAGGGACCACGCGTCGAGCTGTCCGCCCGGGGCCTGACGAAGGACTCCGGCCGAGATCAGCCCCTCGACCAGCGAGCCGTCCACCCCTGCGGCGCTCGCGAGCGACTCGACGGTGTACCGCTGCCGGACGGTCGTGGTCTCGGTCTCGCCGTCGCTCGCCGCCAGCCGGAGAGCGGGGTTCTCGATCACCTCGCCGGCGTCGAGCGCAGCGAGGTTCTCCTTGATGACCTTGAGCGGCAGGTAGCGGTCGCGCTGCTCGAGCAGGACGTACCGCAGCCTCTCGACGTCAGCCGGAGAGTACTGCCGGTACCCCGACGGTGTCCGCTCCGGGTCGATGAGCCCCTGCTCCTCGAGGAACCTGAGCTTGGAGTGGCTCACGCTGGGGAACTCCGTGCGCAAGGCGCGCAGGACGTCCGAGATACGCATCGTGGCGCGTCGCGAGATGCCCTGCGGCCAGGGTTCGGCGGACTGCTCGACGTCGTCCTCGTCGGTCGGTCGTGCGGTCAGCGCGCCCGTGCCGTCGAACCGGTTCTCATGTCCCCACGGGGAGCGTGCCGGCTGGTTCACGGGTGCTCTGCCGCGCCTTCCGCCGACCCCACGGGCTGCCCGAGGACGGGGCTGGTGTAGAAGGTGAGGCGGTACTTGCCGATCTGCACCTCGTCGCCAGTGACCAGAGCCACGGCGTCCACGCGGTTGCGGTTGACGTAGGTCCCGTTGAGCGAGCCGATGTCACGGACGACGAACTGATCGTCGTCCCGGACGAACTCCGCGTGCTTGCGCGAGACCGTGACGTCGTCGAGGAAGATGTCCGCGTGCTCGCTCCGGCCGGCGACGGTCCGCTCGGCGTCGAGGAGGAAGCGCGAGCCGACCGAAGGGCCGCGCTGCATCACGAGCAGCGCAGAGTGGCGCGGCAACGCCGAGATCGCAGCCTGTTCCTCGGCGGTCAGGCCTCCGGGCTGCGCACCTTCTTCGATCGGCAGCTCGATCCGCCCGAACGTGACGGTCGTGTCGCTGCCTCCCCGGCGTGGCTCCGCAGATTCACCTGGAGTGGTCATCTCGCCTCCTCGGGAGTTTTGACGCATTCAGAGCAAAATGCGTTGGGCTGAAAGGTACAGCACGCTCCCGCGCGCCCCTCCTGAGGGTGGGGATGCGGGCAATACCCGTCCAACCCGTCCAACCTACCCCGCCGGGCGGGTCGGAGAAAAGTATCCGCCCACGTCACGAGCCCCCGAGGGGTCAGCTTCCGCCCTCTGCGGGCACGGGTGTCGCGAACTCGGGGGTCTCCGGCTCACGCGTCGACGAGATCGTGATCAGGTCCTCCTGGGTGATCTTCGGGTCTGCGCCCTCGTTGCGGACCGACGACATCGCTCCGCCGGGAATCTCGAGAGCGGTCTCGAGCGTCGACGGGTCGCCGATCGCCTGCCACGTGTAGGGGGACGAGATCTTCTGCCCGTCGACCACCATCCCCCGGTTCGTCTCCTCGAAGTAGCTGCTCGTGACCAGGCGGACCCCGTTGACCTCGACGACCTCCACACCGGCGTTGCGCAGCTCCTCGAGGATGTTGAAGAGCTTGCTCGCGGGGATCCGCTGGTCGGACTCGGTGATCGTGAGCGTGATCCCCGGGCCTTCCGCGGGCAGGCGACCCGAGAGGATCCCCTGCGTCTGCGACTGACGCTGGGCGAGCTCGAGCGCGGCGCGCTGCTGCCCGGACCCGGAGCTCAGCTCGTCACGCGTGTCCTGAAGCCCCTCCACGCGCCTCTCGAGATCGTTCGCGCGCTGGGTGACGTCGTCCAGGAGGCGGACCAGGTCGCTCTGACGCAGCGACGAGAGCTGCTGCTCCTGCGTCTGGCTCACCTGCACGGCCAGCGCGAACCCGAGCAGGGCGCACAGGAGACCGGCGAGAAGCTGGGAACGGGTGACCGTCGGCCTCATGGCGCGACCGAGCTTCGCCCAGCCGCCCGAGGAGCCGGTGGGCGTCGCCGCGGGCGTGGCAGGAGCGTCTCCGCTCGCCTCGTGCCGCCCGTGCGGCCTGTCCGGTCCCACGGGCGGAGCAGCCGCGGCCCGAGAAGTGGCAGGGGTCTCGCTCCCGGCGCCGGGAGCGACGTCGGTGATGTCGGGAGCGGGGGGTGTCGCCTCGGCAGAGGCGACAGAGGCGACAGAGGCGACCGTGTCGGCGATCGGACCGTCGATCGGCGGCGCGTCGTCCCGCGCGGCCTCCCCGCGCCCGGTCCCGGGAGCGGCGCGGTCGGGAGCGTCGTGCGCGGCGGGCACCACGGGAAGCACGGAGGGCGCAGCAGGTGCCTCAGGCACAGCGGCAGGACCTGGTGCGACGGGCGCCTCGGCCGCAGCCTCCTCGACGTCGGGACCGGACGGGTCGCCGGGACCGGTCTCCTCCGTGTCGACGGTCGAAGCGGTCGAAGCGGCCGGAGCGGTCTGCGCCGCGGCGTCCTCGTCGAGGTGCTCCGTCCCTCCGGCGGGGACGTCGGTCACGGGCACCGCAGCCTCCTCGGGGGCCTCGGAGGTCTCGGGGTCCGCAGGACCGTTGCCCTCGGGGGGCGGGCTCGTCGTCATCGCGTCACCTACGCCTTGAACAGGTGCCGACGGATCGCGGCCGCGTTGGAGAAGATGCGGATCCCGAGGACGACGACGACGCCCGTCGAGAGCTGCGTACCCACGCCGAGCTGGTCTCCGAGGAACACGATGAGCGCCGCGACGACCACGTTCGAGAGGAACGAGACGAGGAAGACCTTGTCGTTGAAGAGCCCGTCGAGCATGGCGCGCAGGCCGCCGAAGAGCGCGTCGAGCGCCGCGACGACCGCGATGGGCAGGTAGGGCTGCAGGGCGACGGGGACCGTGGGTTGGAGCACGAGCCCCGCCACGACTCCGAGGACCAGTCCGACGACTGCGATCATTCCGTGCTCTCCTGCCCTGCGAGTGAACTGTCGGCTCCGGTGGGACCGGTCGTCGACGCGGGGCTCTCCGTCTCCCCCGTCGACGCGCCGTCCTGCCCGGTCGGCGCCGCAGGCTCGTCACCTGTGGCTGCCGTGGAGTCTACGGCGTGCGCGTAGAACAGACGTTGGATCCCGTTGCCGGGCAACGAGAGCTTGCTCTGCGCGATCCGGCTGTACTGGATCCCCCAGGTCGAGCTGATGGTGCTCAGGTACCCGGGGGCCGCCGAGCGGGCGAACTCGGTCTCGAGCGTGGCGGGGTCCCCGATCGCCTCGACCTTGTAGGGGGCGATCAGGGGCTGGAGGTCCACGAGGATCGCCTCGCCCGCGCTCCGCACGGCGCTGAGCGGCGTGAGGCGCTGCCCGTTGATCGCGATGGCCTCCGCGCCGGAGGCCCAGAGCGAGTTGACCACGCGCTGCAGGTCGCCGTCCTGCACCTTCTTGTTGTGGGACTGGTCGTCCGCGCCCACGCCCGCCGCAGCGTCGTTGAGCGTGATCACGAGCCCCGGTCCGGTGACCGCGATCGACCCGTTGGCGACGCCGTCGGTCTGGAGGGTCTCGAGCAGGACGGGGTCGACGTCGGCGAGGGCGTCCGTCTGCAGGGTGTCGATCTCCTCGCTGAGGGCCGTGGCCTGCGCGGACAGTGCGTCGACGTCGTCCCGCCGGCTCAGGATCTCCTTCTCGAGCACCTTGCGCGCCTCGATCGCGGCGCCCTGGGGTGCGCGCAGGTCGATCGTCGCTGCGGTCGTCACGAAGCCCAGCAGGATCGCGAGCGCGGTGACGAGGATCCAGGTGCGGGTCTTGCGCGGTGGTTCGTCCCCGGCGGCGCGCCGTGCGGCGGCCTCCGCGTATCCGGCGTCGAGCGGGCGGTCCATGACCTCGGTGAGGAGGGTCATGGAGGCGTCGAGGGCCGGCTTCCCGTGCCGGGAGCCGTGCGCGTCGTTGCGGGGGGCGGAGGTCATCCTGCGGCCGTCTCCTGGGGGTCGGTGCGGGGTGCGACGAGCTGACGGGTCTGACGGATGTACTGGACGCCGGCGAGCCAGTAGAGGCCGATCCCCCATCCGGTGAAGGCCCAGCCGATGATGGAGGCGGTCGCGCCGAGGGCGCCGGGGGCCTCGGCCAGCAGGAGGAGCGGGAAGGCGTAGAGGAGTGCGAAGGTCGCTGCCTTGCCGACGAAGCTGACGGGGAGGGGGCCGTACCCGTGGCGGGTGAGGACGGGCAGGAGGCACAGGAGGGTGACGTCGCGGAGCAGGATCACGACGAGGACCCAGAGCGGGACGACGTCCCTCCACGCGAGGCCGACGAGGGTGACGAGGATGAAGAGCCTGTCGGCCGCCGGGTCGAGCATCTGACCGAGCTTGGTGACCTGGTCGAGGCGTCGGGCGAGGACGCCGTCGAGCCAGTCGGAGGCTCCGGAGATCGCGAGGACCGCGAGCGCCCACTCGTCGTTGCCGCGGACGATGAGGACGGCGAAGACGGGGACGAGGGCGAGCCGGAGCAGGCTGATGACGTTGGGGATCGTGAGGATGCGTGAGCTGACCTCTTGATCTGCTGCCACGCCCACCGTCCGTTGCTCCGTGCGTCTCGTGCGTCCTGTTGCTGTCTTCATCCTACGGTGGGCCATCCTAGGGCCGGGTGGGTGTGGAGTGCTGGCATTTCGGGGGTTCGGGCGGGGCGTTGTGGTCGGTTCTTCCGGTTCGTGGTGTATTGCCCGTGGGTGGCGTGCGTGACAGAGGCTTGCCTCTGGGGCGTCGGTGCGTCCGACCGTGCCGCTGCCCTGGCGGGGAGGGCTCTGTGCTCGACGTCACCGGGCCGAGGTTCTCCCTCGAGGGCGGGTGTCGCGTAGACTGGCGGCACAATCTGGAGTTCGTCGCTGTTCCCGTGTGTTCGTGTGAGTGTGGCCCGCCGCTGTCTTTGCGCGGGCGAGTCACCGGTGTGTGTTCGGGAGTGCGGCCAGTGGAGAGCCGACTTGGCGACCACGCGTAACTCCCACCCTCAGCGAAACGGTTGAACACATCTCCATGTCTCTTGACACCTCTGCGCCCTCGCACGCCCTCGACCAGGTCGAGGCCGCCCAGACGCCGGCTCCGGCCGAGCAGTCGGGCCCCACGTTCGCAGACCTGGGTCTGCCCTCGAACATCCTGAAGGCCGTGACGGACCTCGGCTTCACGATCCCCTCCGCGATCCAGGAGCGTGCGATCCCCGCGCTGCTCTCCGGTCGCGACATCACGGGCGTCGCCCAGACCGGTACGGGCAAGACTGCCGCGTTCGGTCTGCCGATGCTCGCTGCGATCGACCCGAACCTGGGTCGTGTCCAGGGCCTGGTCCTCGCCCCGACCCGTGAGCTCGCGATGCAGGTGGCCGAGGCCATCGAGTCGTTCGCGAAGCATGTGCCGGGCATCGAGGTCGTCGCGGTCTACGGCGGGTCGCCGTACCAGCCTCAGCAGCGTGCGCTGCAGCGCGGTGCCCAGATCGTCGTCGGTACCCCCGGCCGTGTGATGGACCACCTGGAGCGTCGCAGCCTCGTGCTCGACGACATCCGCTACCTCGTCCTGGACGAGGCGGACGAGATGCTGCGCATGGGCTTCGCGGAGGACGTCGAGAAGATCTTCGGTCAGGCTCCCAAGGAGCGTCAGGTCGCGCTGTTCTCCGCGACGATGCCGGCCCCGATCCGTCGGGTGGCCGCCCAGCACCTGAACGACCCGGTCGAGATCGCGGTGACGCGCCAGTCCTCGACGGTCACGTCGGTGCGCCAGACGTACTCGGTGGTGCCGTTCCGTCACAAGACGGGTGCCCTGGTGCGTGTCCTCGCGACGTCGGACGCCGACGCGGCGATCGTGTTCACCCGTACCCGTGGCGCGGCCGAGGAGGTCGGGTCGGCTCTCGTCGAGCGCGGCATCTCGGCGGCGACGATCTCGGGTGACGTGGCGCAGAAGGACCGCGAGAAGATCGTCGAGCGTCTGCGCTCGGGCGCTCTGGACGTGCTGGTCGCGACGGACGTCGCGGCTCGTGGCCTGGACGTGGACCGCATCGGCCTGGTCGTGAACTTCGACTTGCCGGGCGAGCCGGAGGCCTACGTGCACCGCATCGGCCGTACGGGGCGTGCGGGGCGTACGGGTGAGGCCCTGAGCTTCGTGACCCCGGGTGAGCGCAACCGTCTGAAGTTCATCGAGAAGACCATCCGTGCGAGCCTCGAGGAGGTCGACGTGCCCTCCCCCGCGGACGTCTCCGCGCACAAGGCTCGTCGCATCCTCGGGCAGGTCGCCGAGCGTCAGGCTGCCGGTCGTCTGTCGATGTACCGCGACCTGGTCGCGGCGCACGTCGCGGAGTCGGGCATCGACCCGATCGACCTCGCGTCTGTGCTGGTCGCCCTGTCGGTCGGTGACGACGGCCCCAAGGCGCGCGAGGAGCAGGAGCTCTTCGAGGCGCAGCGTGCCGAGGCGAAGAACGCCCGTCGTGAGCGCGAGTCGCGCCCCTATGGTGAGCGTGACTCGCGCGGCCCCCGTGAGGGTGGGCGTGGCGGGGAGCGCGGCATCCGTCGTGACGCCGTCGGTACCCGCTACCGTCTGGCCGTCGGGCACACGCACGGCGCGCAGCCGTCGGGCATCGTCGGCGCGCTGACGAACGAGGGCGGCCTCAACGGCAAGGACCTGGGCAAGATCGACATCTTCCCGAGCTTCTCGCTGGTGGACATCGCCACGCCGCTCGACGCCGCCACGATCGACCGCATCTCGCGTGCCCGTGTCGCGGGCAAGTCGCTGCGGATCCAGGTGGACCAGGGTGCGCCTCAGGGTGCTCGTGGCCCGCGTGCGGGTGCTTCGGCGCCTCGTTCGGGCGGCTACTCGGGTGGTCACTCGGGTCACGGCCCGGCCGGTCGTTACGACGAGCGTGGCGAGCGTGGCGGGGAGCGCAAGGCTCCCCGGTTCCGCGCCGGTGAGCGCTGAGCGCACCGTCGGGTCCTGAACGGGCCTGCTGAGCACGACGAGAGGGCCCCCGGAACCACCTGGTTCCGGGGGCCCTTCCTCGTCGGGTCGTCGGGATCGTGGTGTGCCGCACCGGAGCGGCGCACCGTGCCCGACGGCGTCGCGTCAGTCCTCGTGCGCCTCGCCGTGGGCTGCGACGAGGGCCGCCAGGCGAGCCGCCTCGTTCTCGCTGCGCCGGGCCCCGTCCGCGCGCTGGATGCCCATGACCGCGAGCGCCTTGCCGTCCGACAGGTCGAGGCGTACCCAGGGGTCGCCGGGGCCGAAGCGTACGGAGACGACCTGGGGCCAGTCGAGGTGGCGGGTGAAGACGATGTTGTGCACGGTGAGGTGCTCGGGGGTGACGGTGGCGCGGACCTGGCCGAGGCGCCACAGGACGAGGGCGCAGAAGGCGCCGACGCCGATGGTGGCTGCCTTGTTCCATCCGGAGTCGGTGCCGGGGCCGGTCGCGACGAGGGCGACGAAGGTGCAGCCGGCGAGGATCACGAGTGCGGCGGTGTAGGCGGCGGCGGTGCCCCAGCGTGGGCGGAAGGTGGCGTAGGGGTCGCCGGTCAGGGGTTCGGGGGGTGGTGCGACGTTGCTGCTCACGTTCCTATCCTCCCTCTGTCCCTGCCCGAGCGTTCCGGGGAGCGGTCCATGCTCGCGGGTGGTGCTCCACCAGGAGAGCCTCTGCACGGTCCCCGGCGCGGCGAGCACCCCGTGACCTGCTTCCCCGCCCGCGTCGGGCACGCGAGCGGCCGGGGACGACGTCGCCCGGGTACCGACGCGCTGACGCGTGGTACCCGGGCGGTGGGTGTTGTCGACCGGTTCCTCGGGGCGTAGGGGGCCGGTCGGGCCGGCCCGGTCCGTTGGCTCCCTCCCGGGGGCTGCGGGCCCCTGGAGGGAAGGCTCAGAGGCGGCAGGCGTGGATGGAGGTCACGAGGATGGCGCGTGCCCCGACCTCGTAGAGGGCGTCCATGAGCTTGTTGGTCTGGTCGCGGCGCACCATGGCGCGCACGGCTGCCCAGTCGCGGTCGTGCAGCGGTGAGACGGTCGGGGACTCGAGGCCCGGCGTGAGGGCCACTGCGGCCTCGACGAGGTGCGCGGGCACGTCGTAGTCCATCAGGACGTACTGGCGGGCCGTGAGGACGCCCAGGAGGCGACGGGTGAGGGTCTCCAGGCCTGCGGAGACGGCGTCGTCGGTCACGGAGGCCGGGCGGATCAGGACGGCCTCGGACTTGAGGATGGGTTCGCCGAAGACCTCGAGGCCGGCTCCGCGCAGGGTCGTGCCGGTGGACACGACGTCGGCGACGACGTCGGCGATGCCGAGCTGGACGGCGGACTCGACGGCGCCGTCCAGGTGGACCACGGACGCCGTGACGCCGTTGGCGCGCAGGTGGTTCTCCACCAGGACCTCGTAGGACGTGGCCACGCGCAGTCCGTCGACCTGGTCGAGGGACGTGATGGTGCCGACGGGGGCGGCGTAGCGGAACGTGGAGCCGGCGAAGCCGAGCTGCATGTGCTCGACCGCCTCGGCGCCGGAGTCGAGCAGCAGGTCGCGGCCGGTGATGCCGGCGTCGACCGTCCCGGTGCCGACGTACACGGCGATGTCCCGGGGGCGCAGGAAGAAGAACTCGACGTCGTTGTCCGGGTCTGCGAGCACGAGCTCACGGGTGTCGCGGCGCTGGCGGTAGCCGGCCTCGCGGAGCATGTCGACGGCGGGCTCGGACAGGGAGCCCTTGTTGGGAACGGCGATGCGGAGCACGGGGTCCTCGCGTTTCTTGGGGAGTTCGGGGGGACGGGGCGGTCAGGGCGACCGATCACCCGGTCGGCGCGCCGGCGACGGCGGGCGCGCAGGGACGGACGGTGGACGACTGCGGACGACGGACATGCGTGAGGGAAGCGACCCGGTGGCGTGAGCCTCCGTGCGCCTCCCCCTGGACCCGGACCTGGCCGGGTTCACAGATGCTTGTACACGTCCTGCAGGGTCAGGCCCTTGGCCAGGAGCAGCACCTGCACGTGATACAGGAGCTGGGAGACCTCCTCGGCCGTCTTGTCGTCACCCTCGTACTCGGCCGCCATCCACACCTCGGCGGCCTCCTCGACGATCTTCTTCCCGATCGCATGGACACCGGCGTCCAGCTCCGCGACCGTGCCGGAACCGGCGGGTCGGGTGGTGGCCTTCTCGGTGAGCTCGGCGAACAGCCCTTCGAACGTCTTCACCCGACCAGGGTAGTCGCCCCGCGGTGGGTGGGCCGACCTGTCCCGCCCACCGGTCACCGGGCGGCGCGGTGCGCCCCTCGGTGACCGGTGCGTCGAGGGGCGCACCGCGCCGTCGGGCCGTGCGCCGTCAGCGGGTGCTCACAGGTCGCGCAGCGCCACGACCGTCGCGACGGCCGCCTCGACGGCCTCGGCGCCCTTGTCCTCGCGCGACCCGGGCAGGCCCGCCCGGTCGAGGGCCTGCTGCTCGTCGTCGCACGTGAGCACCCCGAAGCCGACCGGCACCCCGGTGCGGACCGAGACGTCGGTCAGGCCGGTGGTGGCGGCCGAGCACACGTACTCGAAGTGCGGGGTGCCACCCCTGATCACGACGCCGAGCGCGACGACGGCGTCCGCGCCGTGCTCGGCGGCGCGTGCGGCCGCGACGGGCAGCTCGAACGACCCGGGGACGCGGATCTCGGTGACGTGCGTGACGTGCGCGGCCGCGAGCGCCCGGCGGGCCCCGGCGAGGAGGCCGTCCATGACCTCGGTGTGCCAGCTGGCGGCCACGACGGTGATCCGCAGCCCGCTGCCGTCGACGGTGATCTGGGGTGCTCCTGCGCCGCTCATCGGTCGCTCTCCTTCGTGGTGGGGGTGGTGTGGTCGGGGGTGATCTCGAGGCTGTCCAGGAGGTGGCCCATGGCGACCTTCTTGGTCATGAGGTAGCCGTGGTTGTGCTGGCCGTGCCCGACCTCGAGCCGGTGGGCGTCGGCGACGTCGATGCCGTGCGCGGCGAGCCCGGTGACCTTGGCGGGGTTGTTCGTGAGGAGCGTGATGCGGTCCAGGCCGAGGTCGTGCAGGATCGCGGCCGCGGCGCCGTACTCGCGCCGGTCGACGGGCCAGCCGAGCTCGAGGTTGGCCTGGACGGTGTCGAACCCGGCGTCCTGGAGCTCGTAGGCGCCGATCTTGGCGAGCAGGCCGATGCCGCGTCCTTCGTGCCCGCGCAGGTACACCACGGCCCCGCCCATCGCGGCGACGCGTTCCATGGAGGCCTGGAGCTGGGGGCCGCAGTCGCAGCGCAGCGACCCGAACGCGTCCCCGGTCAGGCACTCGGAGTGCACGCGCACGAGGGGCGCGGGGGGCGCACCGTCCTGCCCGGGGCCGGTCGGGGCACCTCCCCCGGCGGGGACGGCGACGGGCACGAGGGCCACGTGCTCGGCCCCGGTGCGCAGGTCACGGTACCCGTGGACGCGGAAGTGCCCGTGCGCGGTGGGCAGGTCGGCCACGCTCGTGGCCTGCACGCGGGGCGCGGTGGTGGGCTGGGTGTCCTGCTCGGGGACGGCGGGGTCGTGCTCGCGGCGCCACGCGATGAGGTCCGCGATCGTGATGAGCACCAGCCCGGCGTCCTCGGCCGCCCGGGCCGCGTCGTCGAGCCGCATCATGGTGCCGTCGTCGTTGACGAGCTCGGCGATGCCGCCGACCTCGCCCGCACCGGCCAGGCGGACCAGGTCCACGGCCGCCTCGGTGTGCCCGGCACGGTGCAGCACCCCGCCGGGGACGGCGCGCAGGGGCAGGACGTGCCCGGGACGGATGAGGTCGACCGCGCCCGAGGCGGGGTCGGCCAGGACGTGCAGGGTCCTGGCCCGGTCCACGGCGGAGATCCCGGTCGTGACGCCCGTGGCGGCGTCGACCGTGACCGTGTAGGCCGTGCGCCGGGGGTCCTGGCTGTGGGGCACCATGAGGGGCAGGTCCAGGGCGTCGGCCCGCGCCGCCGGCATGGGCGCGCACAGGTAGCCGGAGGAGTGCCGGATGGTCCAGGCGACCCACTCGGGGGTCACGGTCCCGGCCGCGAAGACCACGTCGGCCTCGTTCTCGCGGTCCGGGGAGTCGGCGACCAGGACGGGGCGCCCGGCGCGGATCGCGTCGAGGGCCTCCTCGATGGTGCCGGTGCGCACGTGCCCGGGGTGCTCGGGCGGGTGGGGGGTGGCCTCGCCGGGCCGGCCGGCGTCGGGCTGGGGGTTCATGGTGGTGCTCATTCCTGTGCTGCGCGGGCCCTGAGGGCGCCCGCCGGGCCGTTGGCGCTCGCGGGCTCGTCGGCGCCCGCGAGCGCCCGACCGTCCGGGTCTGCCAGGCGGGTGGTGGTACCGGCCGTGAGGAGTCTCTCGACGTACTTCGCGAGGACGTCGACCTCGAGGTTGACCCGGTCCCCGGGGGCCAGGGAGCCGAGGACCGTGGCCTCGAGCGTCGTGGGGATCAGGGACACCCCGAACGAGGTGTCGTCCACGTGGGTCACCGTCAGGGACACGCCGCTGACGGTGATCGAGCCCTTCTCCGCGACGTAGCGCGTCAGGCCCGGGGGTGCGGACAGGACGAGGTCGTCCCACCGCTCCCCCGGGGCCCGGCTCACGAGGGCCCCGACGCCGTCGACGTGGCCCTGCACGATGTGCCCGCCCAGGCGCGTGTCGGCGCGCACGGCCCGTTCGAGGTTCACGGGAGACCCGGGGCGCAGGTCGCCCAGGGCGGTGCGGCGCAGAGACTCGGGCATGACGTCGGCCGTGAAGGTGCCGTCCGGTCCGACGCCCGTGACGGTCAGGCACACGCCGTCGACCGCGATCGAGTCGCCCAGGTGGGCGTCCGAGGTGGCGAGGGGGCCGTGCACGGTCAGGACGGCGTCGGAGGTCTCACCCCCGGGGAACGCGATCTCGCGGACCGTGCCGATCTCTTCGACGATTCCGGTGAACATCAGCTCTCCTGTTCGGGGGTGGTGCGGTGGGTGCTGGCATGGGGGGAGGTCGGGACGGCGGGCGGCGCGGGCGGCCCCGGCGCGGGGAGGTCAGGTGCAGGAAGGTCAGGTGCGGGGGCCGAGGCCCGTGCCACGACCAGGACGTCCTCCCCCAGCCGCCGCACGTCGTGCGCGCCGAAGCGGAGGGCGCCGGCGAGCGTCGTCACGCCCAGGTCGCCGACGGCACCCAGGCCCGCCCCCAGGAGCACGGGTGCGAGGTACGCGTGGACCTCGTCGACGACACCCGCTGCGAGGAACGCCGTCGCCAGGCCCGGGCCGCCCTCGACCAGGACGTGGCGCACCTCGCGGGCGGCCAGCTCCGCCAGGACCGCGTGGACGTCGTGCGTGCGCACGTGCAGCACCGGGCCGCCCCCGTCGGTCGTCCAGGCGCCACCGGGCGCGAGCCGCACGTGCGGAGGAAGGTCACGGAGCCCGACGACGACGCGCAGGGGCTGGTGGTCGGCAAGCCCGGGCTCCGGCCCGACCACCCCACCAGCGACACGCAGGGGCTGGTGGTCGGCAAGCCCGGGCTCCGGCCCGACCACCCCACCAGCGACACGCAGAGGCTGGTGGTCGGCAAGCCCGCGCGCCGGCTCCCCCGGGGCGCTCGCAGACGGCCTGGTGCGCGCCGTGAGCGACGGGTCGTCCGCGACGACCGTGCCGGTGCCCACGAGGATCGCGTCGACCTGTGCCCGCACCTGGTGGGCGTGCTCGCGCGCCGCGGGACCGGTGATCCACTGCGAGGTGCCATCGGCGGCCGCGACGCGCCCGTCGAGGGTCGAGGCGAGCTTGAGGGTCACGTAGGGGCTCCCGCGGCGCACGGCGACCAGCCAGGGGCCCAGGAGACGCTCCCCCTCGGCCTCGCGCAGCCCGGAGGCCACCAGGACCCCTGCCGCGCGCAGACGCTCCCCACCGCCGGTCGCCACGGGGTTGGGGTCCGCGACCGCGTAGACCACCTCGGCCACGCCCGCCTCCAGCAGCGCCAGGGCGCACGGTCCCGTCCGCCCCGTGTGGTTGCACGGTTCGAGCGTCACCACGGCCGTCGCGCCGCGCACGTCCACGTCGCGCCCGCGGGCGTCGGCCAGCGCGGCCGCCTCGGCGTGCGGGGTGCCGGCGCCACGGTGGAAGCCCTCGGCGAGCAGCACCCGGGGCGAGGAGTCCACGGGGCCGGGAGCGGCGCCGTCGGGCAGGGAGTCCAGCGGTCGGGGGGCGGGGCCCAGCAGGACGCACCCCACACGGGGGTTGGGGCCGTGCGCAGGGCCGTGCGCGGCCAGCTCGAGCGCGCGCACCATCGCGGCGTCGATCGTCAGGGTGGGCCTGGCGCCCATGCGTCCTCCTCCCGGTGAGCACGACGCTCCGGGGTGAGGGGGTCGACGACGTCACGGGACCCGAGGGTCCACGGACGTCACGACACCACGGCACAGGGCTTCGCCCCGCACCGCCACGTACTTCCTCCCATCCGGACTTTCACCGTCGGTCCTGGAGTTCCACCAGGTCAACCACGCCGAGGCGCGGGTCGCGGACTGTCACCGCCGGCTCGGAATTGCACCGACCCCGGAGCACGTGTGTGCGTACTTCTCGTTCTGCCTGCCGTCGAGACCCGGGCCCCGCGCGGGTGCGCTGCGTCCGGCGTCTCGTCTCCTCCCAGCATGCCACACCGGGGGTGCCCGGCAGGTACCCGGTCCGGCCCGTCCCGCGGGCTGGACCGATGTGAACGGCGACGACGTGGCCGGGCTCGGTGGCGCACCGAACCAGGCGCGCGCGGCGTCGACCGGGGGGTGGGCGACGCGGCCCCGCGCCGACCCGTGGCCGGTCGGGCGGCGGTCAGTGCGTGTGCTGGTCCGCGAGCGCCCGCAGTGCCGCGATCTCCTCGGGGACGTTCTCCGCCCCATAGACGGCCGATCCGGCGACGAACACGTTGGCGCCCGCCTCGGCCGCGCGCTCGATGGTGGCGCGCGAGATGCCGCCGTCGACCTGGACCCACACGTCGAGCCCCGCCTCGGACACGGCGTCGCGGATGCGGCGGATCTTCGGCAGGACGCCGTCGATGAAGGACTGGCCTCCGAAGCCGGGCTCGACGGACATGACCAGGAGCATGTCGAACTCGGGCAGCAGGTCCAGGAAGGGCTCGACCGAGGTCGCGGGGCGCAGCGCGAGCCCGGCGCGCGAGCCCAGGCGGCGCAGCTCGCGGGCCAGGCGCACGGGGGCCGTGGCGGCCTCGGCGTGGAACGTGACGGACGCGGCGCCGGCCTCGGCGTAGCCGGGCGCCCAGCGGTCGGGGTCGGCGATCATGAGGTGCGCGTCGAGCGGCACCGGGGACACCTGGGCGAGGCGCTCGAAGATCGGCAGCCCCAGGGTCAGGTTGGGCACGAAGTGGTTGTCCATCACGTCGACGTGCGCGTAGTCGGCGGTCGAGATCGCGCCCAGGTCGCGCTCGAGGTTCGCGAAGTCGGCGGACAGGATGCTGGGGGCGATGAGTGCGGACATGGGCACCAGCCTAGAGGGCGTCCGTGCGCCGTGCGGGGGACGCACGACGGCCGGGCCGGGTGGCCTTCACCACCCTGCCCAGCCGCGGACGGGGTCGTCTCAGGCCCGACGGCGCAGCAGCGTCAGGTGCATCGCGTCGGTCCCGTGGACGTGGGGCCACAGCTGCACGTCGGTGCGGTCCGCGAGGGGGATGTCGTCCCCCGCGACCTGCCGCACGGCGGCGGCCGCGTCGAGGACCTCGACGTCGTCGCGCCCGGCCAGGACGTCCTTGACGACGAGCTGGGTCTCCGCGAGGTGCGGGGAGCACGTCACGTACCCGACGACGCCGCCCGGGCGCACGGCGTCCAGGGCCGAGCCGAGGAGCTCGCGCTGCAACGTCGTGAGGGTCGCGATGTCCCCCGGGGTGCGGCGCCAGCGCGACTCGGGGCGGCGGCGCAGCGCCCCCAGGCCCGTGCAGGGGGCGTCGACGAGCACGCGGTCGTACGCGCCCGGCTCCTCGACCCCCACCTGGCGCCCGTCGCCGACCTGGACCCGCTCGACCGCGTCGGCGGGCACGGCCGCGAGCGCCTGCTCGACGAGGCGGGCCCGGTGGGGGGCGACCTCGTTGGCGACGACGCGTGCGCCCTGCTCGCCCGCGAGGGAGGCCAGGAGCGCGGCCTTGCCGCCCGGGCCCGCGCACAGGTCGAGCCAGCGCTCGTCGGGGTTCGCTGCGCCGTCGGGCCGGGCGCCGCCCGCGCCACCGGTGCCACCTGCGGAGGCCACGGGGAGCGTGGGCAGCGTCGGTACTGCCGCGAACGCGAGCGTCACGAGCTGGGATCCCTCGTCCTGGACCCCGGCGGCCCCGTACCGGACCGCGGGGATCGCGGCGGGGTCCGAGCCCGACAGGACCAGGGCCGTGGGCGTCCAGCGCCCGGGGGTGGTCGTGGCGTCCCCGCGCACGTCGTGCGTGACCTCGCCCGCGAGGCGCTCGCGGCTGACCAGGCCCGGTCGGGCGACGAGCGTCACGCGCGGCGCGGTGTTGTCGGCCTCGAGGAGCTCGGCCAGGTCGTCGGCGGAGCGTCCAGTGCCGACGAGGGCCTCGCGCAGGGCCCGGGCGATCCACACCGGGTGGGACTGGGTGATCGCGAGGCGCGTGACGTCGTCGGGCGCGTCCAGCGTGATGGCCTCGAGCCACTCCTCGAGGGTCGAGCGGGAGATCTTGCGCAGGACCGCGTTGACGAACTGGGCGCTGCCCGCCCCGGCGCGGGCCCGGGCCAGGCCCACGGTCTCCGAGACGGCCGCGTGCTGGGCCACGCGCATGCCCAGGAGCTGGTGGGCGCCGAGGCGCAGCAGGTCGAGCACGTTCGGGTCGACCTGGTCGAGGGGGCGGTCCACGCACTGGGCGATGATCGCGTCGTAGCGCCCGCGCAGGCGCAGGGTGCCGTAGGCGAGCTCGGTCGCGAACGCGGCGTCGCGCCCGCGGATGCCGCGCGAGCGCAGCAGCGGGGGCAGGACCAGGTTCGCGTACGCGTCGGAGGTCGCGACCTCCTGCAGGACGTCGAACGCGACGTTGCGCGCCGGGTCGGCGCCCTTGGCGCGCTGCGAGGGCGCCGCCTCGGAACGCTGGCCGGCCCCCCGGGCACGGGCCGAGCCGCGCTCCCGGCCGCGCGCGTCGCGACGGTCACGGCCACCGTGCGCGCCGTGCCCGTCCTGCCCGGGGGTGCCGCCGGTGCGTGCCTCGCCGCTCATGCCTGGTCCTTCGTCTCGTCAGGGGTGCCCAGGACGACGTGCTCGCCCAGGCGGGCGCCGCGGGCCCAGTCGGTCGCGGCCATGTGCTTCTTGCCCACGGGGGCCACCTCGCCGAGCGCGACGGCGTGCGTGCCGGTGCCCACGAGGACCTCGCGCTTGGCGGCGCGCAGCTCGCCGGGCGCCAGGTCGTGGACGTCGGGGCGCGGCGTCACGGGCCCCAGGCCCAGGCGGGCGCCGTCGGGCAACGTGGTCCAGGCGCCGGGGGCGGGCGTGCAGCCGCGCACCTGACGGTCGATCGCCAGCGCGGGGAGCGCCCAGCGCACGCGGGCGTCCTCGGGCGTCAGCTTCGCGGCCGTGCTGACGCCCTCCGCGGGCTGCAGGACCGGGGAGGCCTGGCCGTCCTCGATCGCGTCCAGGGTCGCGACGAGCAGCCCGGACCCCGAGGTCGCGAGGCGTCCCAGGAGGTCGCCCGCGGTGTCACGGGGGCGGATGGTCTCGGTCATGGTGCCCAGCACGGGACCCGAGTCCAGGCCCTCCTCGATGAGGAACGTCGTGGCTCCGGTGACCTCGTCGCCCGCGATGATCGCTCGCTGCACCGGGGCCGCGCCACGCCAGGCGGGCAGGACCGAGAAGTGCAGGTTGACCCAGCCGTAGCGGGGCACGTCGAGCACCTCGCGGCGCAGGATCTCCCCGTACGCCACGACGGGCGCGCAGTCGACCTCCAGGGCCGCGAGGCGCGCGACGAACTCCTCGCCGCGAGGGCGGTCGGTGATGACCGGGATCCCGGCCTCCTCGGCACGCACGCGCACCGGGCTGGGCGTCAGCCTCCGCCCACGGCCGGAGGGCGCGTCGGCGCGGGTGAGGACGGCGACCACCTCGTGCCGGGAGTCGATCAGGGCATCGAGGGCCGGGACGGCCACGTCCGGGGTTCCGGCGAAGAGCACACGCATGGGGCGAGTCTAGGCGGTGCGGCCCTCCCGGCCCGCGCCGGGACGGGCCCGGGACGGACCGAGGGCGGGCCCGCCCGGGTGCACCGGCCGGCGAGGGCTCAGGCCTCGCGCACCCCGACGCCGAGGTCGCGCAGCGTCGCCCGCAGCCCCGCGGCGTCCACGAAGTGCAGCGTGCGGAAGCCCAGCCCGGCGGCGGCCGTGACGTTCGCCACGGAGTCGTCGACGAACAGGGTCCGCGCGGGGTCCAGGGCGAAGCGCTCGATCGCGGCCTCGAAGATGCGCGGGTCCGGCTTGACGAGCCCCACGCGCCCCGAGACCAGGACGTCCTCCATGAGGCCGATCGCGGGCGCCGCGGGCTCGGCCTCGTGGAACATCTCCGCGGACCAGTTCGTCAGGCCGTACAGCCGCACCCCGAGGGTGCGCAGCTCGCGCACGACCTCCTCGGTGCCCGGCACGGGCCCCACGAGGCTCGCGGCGAAGTTCTCGGTGTACACGTCGAGCGTGCTCACGTGCTCGGGGTGGTGCTCGGCGAGCTCGCGGCGCGCGTCGGCCCAGGACCTGCCCGCGTCCTGACGGGCATTGAACGTGGGGAAGTCGACGGCCTCGAAGAAGGCCTCGACGTCGGCCCGGTCCATGCGCCCGGCGTAGGCGACGTAGGGGTCCCAGGTCACCAGGACGTTGCCGAAGTCGAGCAGGACCGTGTCGATCGTGGGCCGGGTCGAGCTCTCGGACGGGTTCTCGTGCGGGACGGTGCTCACAACATCTCCTTGGGGTCGAGCTGGACGCGTACGCTCCCACCCTCGCGCTTCGCGGAGCGGACCGCCAGGGAGGCCGAGAGCTCGCGCGCGAGCCGCCGACCCTCGCGCAGCGGCACGCGCACGATCGTGCGGACGGGAGGTTGCAGCGACGGGTCGCGCCCGGCCCCCGCCCGGGCGGGGCGTCCTGCGGCCTCGGCGACCTCCACGGGCCCCAGGGTCGTCGAGGGGTCCGCGAGGCCCACCCGCGCCACGACCGCGTCCACGGCCTGCCGGTCGCCCGTGACCGCCGCGACCCGCACCGCGGGCGGCAGGTCGAGCTCGCGGCGCTCGGCCAGCTCGCGGTCCGCGAACCCGGCCGGGTCCCAGCGCACCAGGGCGTTGGTCGGCCCGGGGGCCGCGTCCCCCACGAGGAGCACCTGCCCGCCCTCGCGCGCCGAGCGCACCAGGCCCGCGGCCGCGAGCCAGCGGTGCAGCGCGTCCTGGGCGACCGCGAGGCCCACGTGCGCTGTGCTCAGCGCCGCGTCGAGCAGCAGCGCGGCGGCGTAGCCGCCCTCCGCGACGGGCTCGGCACCCGGGGTCGCGACGATCACGGCCGGGCGCGGCCCGACGGCGGAGAGCACCCCGCCCGGTGCGCTCGCCCCCGAGACGCGCACCGCGACGCCCGGGAAGGCCCGTCCCAGCTCCTCGGCCGTGCGACCGGACCCGACGCGCACCGAGCGCAGCCCCGTCCAGCGGCACTCGTCGCACGACCACGCCCCGGCCAGCGCCCCGCACCACGCGCACTGCGGCGGTGCGCCCGGTCCGGGCAGCATCAGGGGCCCGTGGCACGTGCCGCAGTGCGCGGCCGTCCGGCAGCGCGCGCACGCCACGACGGGCATGTACCCGGCCCGGGGGACCTGGACCAGCACGGGCCCGGTGCCCAGGGCGTCCCGCACGGCCCGCCACGCGGCGCTCGGCAAGCGGGCCGCGGCCCCGGCTCCCTCCGCCGCGAGCTCGACCGACGTCAGCGCCCGCACCCGGGGCGCGCGCGAGCGCAGCACCTCGCGCGGGGCCGCGACCTCCCGGGCCCACCCCGACTCGAGGAGCGCCTGGGCCTGCACCGTCCGGCTGACCGAGCCGAGCAGGAACGCGGCCCCCTCCTGCTCGCTGCGCAGGGCGAGGACCTCCCGGGCGTGCGGGTAGGGAGAGCGGGGCTCGGCGAGGGTCTCCTCGCCGTCGTTCCAGCAGGCGACGAGCCCCAGGTCCTGGACGGGTGCGAACGCCGCGGCGCGCGTCCCCACGACGATCCGCACGTCGCCCCGCAGCGCCGCCAGGAAGCTGCGGTACCGGGGCGAGGGGCCCTCGTCGGCCGTCAGGCGCACGAACTGCCCGTCACGGCGTGCCGTGTGCGGGGCGTAGCCCGCGAGCTCGAGGGCGAGGCACATCTGGTCGACGTCGCGCGCGTCGGGCAGCACCACGAGCGCGCCCCGGCCGCCCGTGACCGTGGCACGCACGGCCTCGGCAAGGGCCAGAGCCCAGTGCTGGACGGCCTGCGCGGGGTCCTCGTCGCCCGCGCCGCGCCCGCCCGGGGCCTGTGCGTCCTGCACGGGCACGCCGTCGGCCACGCGGCCCGGCAGGGCCGTCCAGACGGCTCGCGGCGCCGACCCGCCGACCAGGTGGTTCAGGAACGCGGCGCCGCCGCGGTAGGGGGCCCACTCGGAGGGGCGAGCGGGCGCGGCCTCCTGGGCTCCCGCACCCGGGGGTGTCTCGGTGCTCGGGTCCGCCGGTGCGTCCCCGGTGGGCGGCTCGCTGCCCGACGGCGCCGCCTCGGCCCGCGCGTGGCGCGGCGGGATCGCGAGGCGCAGCACGTCCGAGAGGGTGCCCGCGTAGTGGTCGGCGACCGTGCGGCACAGCTGTGCCACCTGCGGGGTGAGCACCCGCTCGGGCGAGACGAGGCGCTTGAGCGGCACGAGCCGCCCGTCGTGGTCGCTCTCGCCGGCCCGGGCCAGGACGAACCCGTCGACCTCCTGCGGGCCGAACCGCACCTTGACCCGGACACCGGGCTGCGCGTCACCGGCCATGGAGGCCGGGACGAGGTAGTCGAACGTCTGGTCCAGGTGGTGCGGCACCAGGTCCAGGACGACCCGCGCGACCGGCAGGTCGCTCGCGATCTCGAGCGCACCCACCGGGCGAGCGGCCTTGCTGCCCGTGCGGCCGCCACGCGGCGCCTGGCGCGGCTGGGGCGCGGGGAGCAGCGTGAGCTGCTCCCCCGCGTCCTGGTGCACGGCGTCCTGGCTGGTCATCGCCCTATCTCAGCACGCGCCACCCACGGCGGGCCAACCCGCGCGCCGAGGCTCAGACCGCGGCCTGGAGGGCCGCCACGCGATCCGTGCGCTCCCACGTGAAGTCGGGCAGCTCGCGTCCGAAGTGCCCGTACGCGGCCGTCTGCGAGTAGATGGGCCGCAGCAGGTCGAGGTCGGCGATGATCGCCGCTGGACGCAGGTCGAAGACCGCGTCGATCGCGGCACGGATGCGCTCGACCGGGACGGTCTCGGTGCCGAACGTCTCCACGTACAGGCCCACGGGGTGCGCCTTGCCGATCGCGTACGCGACCTGCACCTCGCAGCGGCGTGCCAGACCCGCCGCGACGACGTTCTTGGCGACCCAGCGAGTGGCGTAGGCGGCCGAGCGGTCGACCTTCGACGGGTCCTTGCCCGAGAACGCGCCACCGCCGTGACGGGCCATGCCGCCGTAGGTGTCGACGATGATCTTGCGACCCGTGAGCCCCGCGTCTCCCTGCGGGCCACCGATGACGAACTTGCCGGTCGGGTTCACGAGCAGGCGGAAGTCCGCGACGTCCAGGTCGAGCCCCTCGACGACGGGCGCGACCACGAGCTCGGCGACCTGGGCGCGCAGCGTCTCCTGCAGGACGTCCTCGTCGTGCTGGGTCGACAGGACCACTGTGTCGAGGCGGACCGCGCGGTCGCCGTCGTACCCGATGGTGACCTGGGTCTTGCCGTCGGGGCGAAGGCCCGGCAACGACCCGTCCTTGCGGACCAGGGCCAGGCGCTCCGCGAGGCGGTGCGCGAGGAAGATCGGCAGGGGCAGGAGCGTGGGGGTCTCGTCGCTCGCGTAGCCGAACATCAGACCCTGGTCACCGGCACCCTGGGCGTCGAGCGGGTCGAGGTCGCTGGTGTCGTCACGCTGCTCGATGCTCTTGTCGACGCCCTGGGCGATGTCCGGGGACTGCTGGCCGATCGAGACCGAGACGCCGCACGAGTCGCCGTCGAAGCCGATCGCCGAGGAGGTGTAGCCGATCCCCCGGACCACCTCACGGATGATCTGCGGGATCTCGACGTAGGCGTTGGTCGTGACCTCGCCCGCCACGTGCACGAGGCCCGTCGTGACCATGGTCTCCACCGCCACGCGCGACGACGGGTCCTGCTCGAGGAGCGCGTCGAGGATCGCGTCGGAGATCTGGTCACAGACCTTGTCCGGGTGGCCTTCCGTCACGGACTCGGACGTGAACAGGCGCAGGTCAGAACTCATGGGAACCAGAGTACTGTCCCGCTAGGTGATACCCGGCATCCGACCACTGAGACGTGAACGAGATCTCAGTCCGTGGTCGGCGCGATCGGAGGAGAGACCTTGAGGACCGTGTCCCACACCGCGTCCGCGACCTCACGCTTCGTGCCCTGGGCCTGAGCGACGGTCTCGCCCTGTGCGTCGACGATCAGGACCTCGTTGGTGTCGGTCCCGAAGCCCCTGCCGTCGCCCACGGGGTTGATCACGAGGAGGTCGGCGCCCTTGCGGCGCGCCTTGGCGCGGCCGTGGTGCCACACGTCTCCCGCGTCGTCGCCCGTCTCGGCCGCGAACCCGACGACGACCTGCCCCGGGCGCAGGCGCTCGCGCGCGAGCTCCGCCAGGATGTCGGGGTTCTCGACCAGCTCGATCGGGGCGGGCCCCTGACCGGGGACCTTCTTGATCTTCGACGACGGGGTGCGGGCCGGGCGGAAGTCCGCGACCGCGGCCGTCATGACCACCACGTCGGCCCCCGGAGCCAGCGAACGCACGGCCTCGCGCAGCTCGGCGGTCGAGCCGACCCGGACGACGTCGGCGACGTCGTCGAGGGGTTCGGTCAGGTTCGCCCCGACGAGCGTCACCTCTGCGCCCCGCTCCTGCGCGGCACGGGCCAGGGCGATGCCCTGTCGACCGCTCGACAGGTTCCCGATGAAGCGCACCGGGTCGATCGGCTCGCGCGTGCCGCCGGCCGAGACGACCACGCGCAGACCGGACAGGTCCCGGGCCGCCGCGGGAGCAGCGCCCCGCGCGGCCACCTCGAGGGCGATCCGTGCGATGTCCTCGGGCTCCGGCAGGCGGCCCGGACCGGAGTCCTTGCCCGTGAGGCGACCGCTCGCCGGCTCGATCACGTGCACCCCGCGCGAGCGCAGCGTCGTGACGTTGGCCACGGTCGCCGGGTGCTGCCACATCTCGGTGTGCATGGCCGGGGCCATGACGACCGGGCAGGACACGGTCAGCAGGGTCGAGGTGAGCAGGTCGTCCGCGCGGCCCGCAGCCGCGCGCGCGAGGAGGTCCGCCGTGGCGGGCGCGACGATCACGAGGTCCGCGCCCTGGCCGAGCGCGACGTGCGCGACCTGCGGGACGTCGTCGAACACCTCGGTGCTGACCTTCTCGCCCGACAGGGCCTCGAACGTCGGCGCCCCGACGAAACGCAGGGCGGACGCGGTGGGCACGACCCGCACCTGGTGCCCCTGCTCGCGCAGGAGCCGCAGCAGGAGCACGGCCTTGTAGGCCGCCACTCCCCCGGAGACCCCCAGAAGGATCCTCATCGGTACGAGCCCTCCCTCTGTGCCACGCACGCCGCGCCCACCCGGACCGCTGAGCCGCCCGCAGGCGGCCCGGCGGTCAGGAGGCGGGGGCCTCCACGGTCTCGATCGTGAGCAGGCCCTCGTTGATCTCGCGCATCGCGATCGACAGCGGCTTCTCCTGGTTGCGGGTCTCGACGAGCGGGCCCACGTTCTCCAGCAGGCCCTCGTTGAGCTGCGAGTAGTACGCGTTGATCTGGCGCGCGCGCTTGGCGGCGTAGATCACGAGCGCGTACTTGGAGTCGGCGCGCTCCAGCAGGTCGTCGATCGGCGGGTCGGTGATGCCCTCGGGGGCGGCGATGGTTCCAGACACAGTCTCACTCCGTGAGTCAGGGGGGCCTGCGGCGGCTCAGACGGTCGCCCGCAGGATGGATCAAAGAGGTTGCGCGCGCTCATGACGCACACGCCTGACGACCAGTCTACTGGGCAGGCACAAATCGTCGTGGTGCCCAGGCCCGGGGCGCCGGCACCTCGGCGGTCACGCGACGGGCGTCAGGCCCATCGCCTCGACGAGCGCGTCGGTCGCCCGGTGCACCTCGTCGTTGACGATCACGACGTCGAACTCGGGCTCGGCCGCCAGCTCGACACGGGCCGTGGCGAGGCGACGCTCGCGCTCCTCGGGACCCTCCGTACCGCGCCCGACGAGCCGGCGCTCGAGCTCCTCCCAGCTCGGTGGGGCGAGGAACACGAACCGGGCCTCGGGCATGGACGCACGCACCTGGCGCGCACCCTGCAGGTCGATCTCGAGCAGCGCCGGGACCCCCGCCGCGAGCTTCTCCTCGACCGGCCGGCGAGGGGTCCCGTACCTGTTGCGCCCGTGCACCACGGCCCACTCCAGCATCTCGCCCGCCTCGACCAGCCGGTCGAACTCCTCAGAGCTGATGAAGTGGTAGTGGACGCCGTCCACCTCGCCGGGACGAGCGGCACGGGTCGTCGCGGACACGGACAGCCACACCTGCGGGTACCGCGCGCGGATGTCCGCCGACACGGTCCCCTTCCCGACGGCGGTGGGCCCCGCCAGGACGGTCAGGCGGGCAGGGGTCGGTGGTGCGGCAGGCGCCGGGGCGGCCTGCTCGACGGGTGAAGCGGAAATGTCAGCCAAACCTCTCGATGAGCGCCGCGGACTGGTGGGGTCCCAGCCCGCGGACACGACGTGTCTCGGCGATCCCGATCTCCTCCATGATCGCCCGGGCCTTCACCTTACCCACGCCAGGCAGCGACTCCAGCAGCGCGACGACGCGCAGCTTGCCGATCACGTCGTCCGTGCGCCCCTGCTCGATCACCTCGGCGAGGGAGCCCTGGGAGTGCTTCAACCGGTTCTTGACCTCGGCCCGCACCCGACGGGCCTCGGCCGCCTTCTCGAGTGCCGCCGCGCGCTGCTCGGGGGTCAGGGATGGTAGTGCCACGCAAGTCACCTACTTGTCCTCAGACGGATGGGCCCACACGTGCACCGGGGCCGCCGACCGGATCTGATGCCCCCGGTGGCGACCTCGACACCCTCGAAACTAGCCACACCTGGCAGGTCAGGCAACGTTCACACGCCCTGAGCAGCGAACTTCCTGGCGATCTTCGCCCTGGTCGCAGGCCCGGCGCCGCACGCGTCGAGGTAGCCGTCGATGCTCCCGAACTCCTTCTCTGCGAGCGCCCAGGCGCCCTGGAGGTACTCCGGCTCGACGCCCAGCAGTGGCGTCAGGGCGTCCTTGTCGAGGCCGGGGATCGGGGGGACGACGGCCGCGAGCCCCTCGACGGCCGCGCCGCTCGCGAGGTACTCGGCGAGCCGGTCCTCCTCGCCCACGCCGCACACGTGCTGGACGAGCGCGACGATCCAGCCGGTCCGGTCCTTGCCCGCCGAGCAGTGCACGACGACCGTCCCGTCGGCCTCGGCGACGTCCCCCAGGGCCGCCCCGACGGTCCGGCGGATCGTGTCGTCCGTGACGAACGTCGCATAGACGCCGTGCATCATGGCTCGTGCGAGCGCCTGCGGGTCCTTCGCCCCGAGCAGGCGCCCGATCATCGCGGCCGTGTCCGCCGAGCGCTCCTCGGTCGTGGGGTCGTCTGCGCCCTCGTGGCCCGGGGTGCCGGTGGGGGCGGGCTCGTCGGCGCCGCCCAGCGCATGCCCGACGCCGACGCCCGGGTCCATCCGTCGCGGCACCACGCGCGTGGTCGCCGGGACGACGTCCTGCCCGTCACGCGCGACCTCGTCCTCGCCGCGCAGGTCGAGGTCGAGCGTCACACCCAACGCCTCGAGCGCAGCCACGCCCTCAGGGGTCAACCGCGACAGGCTGGCCGTCCGCACGAGCACACCCGTGCGCAGCGGGGCGGTGGCACCGGCAGGCACGGCGCGGCCACCGACGTCGCGCGCGTTCCAGGTGCCGGGGATGTCGAGGGCGTCGGGGGTCTGCCGGTCCGAGGCGGCGAGGGAGGAGGTCATGGGACGAGTCTGTCAGGCCGCGCGGTCGACGGCCCGGTGCCGACCCCCCGGTGAGTCGCCGGCTCCCCCGCTGCCCCCGCAGACGCCCGAGGGGGCGCCCACCGGCTCGGTGGACGCCCCCTCGGGGCTCGGACGAGGCTCGTCAGCCGCGCAGCGCGTCAGCGGCCTCACGTGAGGCCGTCCGCGCCGCCGTGAGCAGCGACGCGGCGTCCGGTCCGGCGGCGAGGACGCCGCGGGACGAGGACGCGAGCACCTGGCGGCGAGCGTCGCCGAACACCGCGGCCAGCTCGGCGGCACCCGCGCCCTGCGCCCCGACCCCGGGTGCCAGGAGCGGCCCGTTGACGGCCGGCAGGTCCACCCCGGTGCTGCGTGCAGCGTCACCGATCGTCGCGCCCACGACCAGGCCGATCGACCCGAGCGGCTCGGCCCCCTCGTTGACCGCCGCGGCCTCCGCGGCGATGCGGGCGGCGACCGACCGGACGCCGACCCCCGCCCCCGTGCGGGCGTGCTGGACCTGCGCGCCCTCCGGGTTCGACGTCAGGCACAGCACGAACAGTCCGCGCCCCGTGGCGAGCGCCGCCTCCACTGCCGGGGTCAGGGACCCGAAGCCCAGGTACGGGGAGACGGTCAGGGCGTCGCCCGCGAGCGGTGACCCGTCCCGCAGGTAGGCGTCCGCGTACCCGGCCATGGTCGAGCCGATGTCCCCGCGCTTGGCGTCGACGATCGTCAGCGTCCCGGAAGGACCTGCCGCCGCCGCGGCCGCGAGCACGTCCTCGAGAGCCGCGACACCGCGCGACCCGTGCCGCTCGAACAGGGCCGACTGCGGCTTGAGCGCCGCGACCTGCCCGCCCACGGCGTCCACGACCCGCAGGCCGAACTCCCGGAGCCCCGTGGCGTCGTCGGGCAGGCCCCAGGCCGCGAGCAGACCCGGGTGCGGGTCGATGCCCACGCACAGCGGCCCGTGCGCGTCCATGGCCTCGGCGAGCCGCTCCCCGAAGGGACGGCGCGCCGCGCTCACAGCGCTCACGCGTCCGCCTCGGCCTTGCGCGCCGCCGTGGCGGCCGTGTGCTCCTGCAGGCTCCACACGTCGAACGGGCCCGCGAGGACCGCCTCGATGCCCTGGACCGCGGCCGCGAGCTGCTGCGTCGTCGTGACGATCGGCTTGTCCGCCGCGGTCGTGGCCGCACGGATCTCGTAGCCGTCCGCACGCGCGCCCTGGCCCGACGGCGTGTTGATGACCATGTCGACCTTGCCCTCGGTGATGAGGTCGACGATCGTGGGCTCGCCGTCGGCGCCGCGGCCCGACGAGAACTTGCGCACGATCGTGGCCGGGATGCCGTTGCGACGCAGCACACCCGCGGTGCCCTGGGTCGCGAGGATCTCGAAGCCCAGCTCCGTCAGGCGCTTGATCGGGAAGACGATCGAGCGCTTGTCGCGGTCCGCGACCGACACGAAGACCGAGCCCGAGGTCGGCAGGCCGCCGAAGGCCGCCGCCTGCGACTTCGCGAACGCGCGCGGGAAGTCACGGTCGAAGCCCATGACCTCACCCGTCGAGCGCATCTCCGGGCCGAGCACCGTGTCGACGACGACGCCGTCGGTCGTGCGGAAGCGCTTGAAGGGCAGCACGGCCTCCTTGACGGCGATGGGCGAGTCGATGTCGAGCAGGCCGCCGTCGCCCTCCGCGGGCAGGACACCGCTCGCGCGCAGGTCGGCGATGGTCTCGCCGACCATGACGCGGGCCGCGGCCTTGGCCAGCGAGACGCCCGTCGCCTTGGAGACGAAGGGCACCGTGCGCGAGGCGCGCGGGTTCGCCTCCAGGACGTACAGGACGTCCGAGACGAGCGCGTACTGCACGTTGAGCAGGCCGCGCACGCCCACGCCCTTGGCGATGGCCTCGGTCGAGCGGCGGATGCGCTCGATCTCGGCCTCGCTCAGCGACACCGGGGGCAGCACGCACGCCGAGTCGCCCGAGTGGATGCCGGCCTCCTCGATGTGCTCCATGACGCCACCCAGGTACAGCTCGGTGCCGTCGTAGAGCGCGTCGACGTCGATCTCCATGGCGTCGTCGAGGAAGCGGTCGATGAGCAGCGGTGCGGGCAGCGAGCCCGTCGTCGTGCGGTCGTCGGTCGCTGCGGCGTGCAGCGCACGCTCGACGTAGCCCGTGAGCTGCTCCGCCGAGTACACGATCTCCATGCCGCGCCCGCCCAGCACGTAGGACGGGCGGACGAGAACGGGGTAGCCGATGCCCTCGGCGACCTCGCGGGCCTGGGCGAGCGACGTCGCCGTGCCGAACGCCGGCGCGGGCAGACCCGCCTCGGCGAGCACGCGGCCGAAGACCCCACGGTCCTCCGCGGCGTCGATCGCCTCGGGCGAGGTGCCCAGGATCGGCAGGCCCGCGTCCGCCAGACGCTGCGCGAGCCCCAGCGGCGTCTGGCCGCCGAGCTGCACGATGACGCCCGCGACCGGACCCGCGGCGAGCTCGGCCTGGTACACCTCGAGCACGTCCTCGAACGTGAGCGGCTCGAAGTACAGGCGGTCCGAGGTGTCGTAGTCGGTCGAGACCGTCTCCGGGTTGCAGTTGACCATCACGGTCTCGTACTCGCCCTTGAGGGCGAGCGTCGCGTGCACGCACGAGTAGTCGAACTCGATGCCCTGCCCGATACGGTTCGGGCCCGAGCCCAGGATCAGGACGGCCGGGCGCTCGCGCGGGGAGACCTCGGTCTCCAGGTCGTACGTCGAGTAGTGGTACGGGGTCTTCGCCTCGAACTCGGCCGCGCACGTGTCGACCGTCTTGTAGACCGGGCGCACGTCGAGCGCGTACCGGACCTCGCGGACCGTCGACTCCCCCGCCGCACCCATGCCGCGCAGCTTCGCGACCTGCGCGTCCGACAGGCCGTGACGCTTCGCCTGGACCAGCACGTCGCGCGTCAGCGCGTCGGCGCGCGCGACCTCGTCCGCGACCTCGTTGACGAGCTGGATCTGGTCGAGGTACCACGGGTCGATCTTGGTGGCCTCGAAGACCTGCTCGATGCTCGCCCCGGCGCGCAGCGCCTGCTGGGTCGCGATCAGGCGGCCCTCCGTGGGGCGGGCGATCTCCGCCAGCAGGGCGTCGAGCGCCTCGCCCGACACGGGCTCGCCGTCCCAGTGGAACACCGCGCCGCCCTTGTCGATCGAGCGCAGCGCCTTGCCGAGCGCCTCGGTGAAGTTGCGGCCCATCGCCATGGCCTCGCCCACCGACTTCATGGTCGTCGTGAGCGTGTCGTCCGCGGCGGGGAACTTCTCGAACGCGAACCGCGGCACCTTGACCACGACGTAGTCGAGCGTCGGCTCGAACGACGCGGGCGTCGAGCCCGTGATGTCGTTGGGGATCTCGTCGAGCGTGTAGCCGATGGCCAGCTTCGCGGCGATCTTCGCGATCGGGAAGCCCGTGGCCTTCGAGGCCAGCGCCGACGAGCGCGACACGCGCGGGTTCATCTCGATGACGATGACGCGCCCCGTCTCCGGGTGCACCGCGTACTGGATGTTGCAGCCGCCCGTGTCGACGCCGACCTCGCGGATGACCGCGATACCGATGTCGCGCAGCCGCTGGAACTCGCGGTCCGTGAGCGTGAGAGCCGGCGCCACCGTGATCGAGTCGCCCGTGTGGACGCCCACCGGGTCCACGTTCTCGATCGAGCAGATCACCACGACGTTGTCCGCCGTGTCGCGCATGAGCTCGAGCTCGTACTCCTTCCACCCGAGGATCGACTCCTCGAGGAGGACCTCGGTCGTGGGCGAGTAGTGCAGGCCCTGGCCGACGATGCGGCGCAGGTCCTGCTCGTCGTACGCGATGCCGCTGCCGAGGCCGCCCATCGTGAAGGACGGGCGCACGACCATGGGGTAGCCCAGGGAGTCGGCGGCCGCGACGGCCTCCTCGACCGTGTGGATGATCTCCGAGCGGGCCGACTCGCCGCCGCACTTCTCCACGACGTCCTTGAACTGCTGGCGGTCCTCGCCCTTCTCGATCGCGGCGATGTTCGCCCCGATGAGCTCGACGTCGTACTTCGCGAGCACACCGGCCTCGTCGAGCGCGATCGCCGCGTTGAGCGCCGTCTGCCCGCCCAGGGTCGCGAGGACCGCGTCCGGGCGCTCCTTGGCGATGATGGTCGTCAGGACCTCGGTCGTCAGCGGCTCGACGTACGTCGCGTCCGCGAACTCCGGGTCCGTCATGATCGTGGCCGGGTTCGAGTTCACCAGGACGACCCGCAGGCCCTCCTCCTTGAGCGCCCGAATGGCCTGGGTGCCCGAGTAGTCGAACTCGCAGGCCTGGCCGATGACGATCGGGCCGGACCCGATGACCAGGACGCTGTTGATGTCAGTTCTGCGAGGCACTGGTCAGTTCTCCTTTGCGGACGTCGACGGCGTGGCGGCCGAGAGGCCGGCGGCAGAGGCCGCGCCGGACGTCATGAGGTCGAGGAAGCGGTCGAAGAGGTAGGCGGCGTCGTGCGGGCCGGCGGCTGCCTCCGGGTGGTACTGGACCGAGAACGCGGGGATGTCGAGGCACTCGAGCCCCTCCACCACGTCGTCGTTGAGCCCGATGTGCGAGACGACGACACGGCCGTAGCGACCGCCGTCGTGCGGCGCGGTCGCCTGCTCCCCGATGGGGGCGTCGACCGCGAAGCCGTGGTTCTGGGACGTGATCTCGACCCTGCGCGTCGCGAGGTCCATCACGGGCTGGTTGATGCCGCGGTGGCCGTACGCGAGCTTGTACGTGCCGAAGCCCAGCGCACGGCCCAGGATCTGGTTCCCGAAGCAGATGCCGAAGTACGGCAGGCGGCGGTCGAGGACCTCGCGCAGCAGCGTGACCTCGTGCGTCGCGGCGCTCGGGTCGCCCGGGCCGTTCGAGAAGAACACGCCGTCGGGCTGAAGGGCCAGGACGTCCTCGATCGTCGACGCCGAGGGCACGACGTGCACGCGGATGCCACGCTCCGACAGGCGCTGCGGGGTCATCGACTTGATGCCGAGGTCGACCGCAACGACCGTCTTGAGCGGCTCCTTGCCGGCGAACTCCCCCGAGGGCTCGACCACGTAGGCCGTGGGGGTGCTGACCTCGCGGGCCAGGTCCGCCCCGGCCATCGCGGGGGCCGAGCGCACGAGCTCGACGAGCTCCTCGACCGGGCGCCGGTAGCCTTCACGCACCAGCGCGTCGCCCGAGAAGACACCGGCGCGCATCACGCCACGGTCGCGCAGGTGGCGGGTCAGCGCACGCGTGTCGACGTCGCTGATCCCGACGACCCCCTGCTCGACGAGCTCGTCGGTCAGGGAGCCGGCCGAGCGCCAGTTCGACGGGCGGCGCGCAGGGTCGCGCACCACGAAGCCGCTGACCCAGATCTTGCGCGACTCGGGGTCGTCGTCGTTGACCCCGGTGTTGCCGATGTGGGGGGCCGTCATGACGACGATCTGCCGGTGGTAGGACGGGTCGGTCAACGTCTCCTGGTAGCCGGTCATGCCGGTGTTGAAGACGATCTCGCCGAACGTCGTGCCGCGGGCCCCGTAGGCGCGACCGGTCAGGGTCGTCCCGTCCTCGAGGACCAGGACCGCGGTCCGGTCGGTGTCCAGGGCGTCCGTGCTGGGGGTCGAGATGCTCACTGCTGCGGCTCCTTCGAGTCGTCGTTCGGTGCGCTGTCGGCGGCGGGAAGAAGCTCGCGGACTGCGTTCAGGAGGGTGGCACGGTCCGGGGCGAGCTGGGTCCGGAGTCCAGTATCCAAGCGGGTGGCAGGGGCGTCCCCGGCAGCGGGCACCGTCCACGTCAGCACGACCAGGCCGTCCTTGCCGACGTACTTGCCCGCCATGCCCGGGGCCAGCGCGACGGCCTCCAGGGCGCTCGCGGCCACGAACAGGTCCGGCGCACCCTGGCGGGCGATCAGGACTCCGCCGCGGTGCACGGTCACGGTCGCGTTGGACCGGAAGCCGAGCCGGTGGGCCCCGACGCGCGCGAGCCAGTCCCCCGCGAGGGTGCTGGACACGTAGACCGCGGTGAGCGGTCCGGCGACGACCTCGCCGAGGTCGCCGTCCGGGACGGCGGGCGGGGCCGGGACGGTCTGGGCCGTGCGGGTCGTCAGGCGCTTGAGCCCCACGAAGACGACGGCGAGCAGGACGAGGCCGATGACGACCCAGATGCCGACCGCGACGGGCAGGGGGAGGTTCACGAGCGGACCCCCGCGACCTGCTCGACGGGCGCGCCGTCCAGGACGGTCGCACGACCGCGCAGGAACGTCGCGACGACACGGCCCGGGAGCTCGTAGCCGTGGAAAGGCGTGTTGGTGCTGGCCGTGGCCTGCGAGCGGCCGTCGACCACGCGGCGGGCCGCCGGGTCCACGAGGACCACGTTGGCGGGCTCGCCGACCTCGAGGGGGCGACCCTGCGCCGTCGGGCCCTCGTCGATGCGGCCGATGCGCGCGGGCGCCGCCGACAGGACGCGGGCCACGTCGGCCCAGGTCATGCGACCCGGGTCGACCATGGTCTGCTGCACGACGCTCAGCGCCGTCTCCAGACCGGTCATCCCGAACGCGGCCGCAGCCCACTCGCAGTCCTTGTCCTCGCGCGTGTGCGGCGCGTGGTCGGTCGCGACGATGTCGATCGTGCCGTCCGCCAGCCCCTGGCGCACGGCCTCGACGTCGGCAGCGGTGCGCAGCGGCGGGTTGACCTTGAACGTCGGGTCGTAGTCCCGGGCGAGCTCGTCCGTCAGGACGAGGTGGTGCGGGGTGACCTCCGCCGTGACGTCGATCCCGCGGCCCTTGGCCCAGCGGATGATCTCGACCGAGCCGGCCGTGGACAGGTGGCACACGTGCAGGCGCGAGCCCACGTGCTCGGCGAGCAGCACGTCACGCGCGATGATCGCCTCCTCGGCGACCGCGGGCCAGCCCGCGAGGCCGAGCTCGGCCGACACGACGCCCTCGTTCATCTGGGCGCCCTCCGTGAGGCGCGGCTCCTGCGCGTGCTGGGCCACGACGCCGTCGAACGCCTTGACGTACTCCAGCGCGCGGCGCATCAGGATCGGGTCCCAGACGCACTTGCCGTCGTCGGAGAAGACGCGCACGCGCGCGGCCGAGTCCGCCATGGCGCCGAGCTCGGCGAGCTGGTGGCCCTCGAGGCCCACGCTGACCGCGCCGACCGGGTGGACGTCGACCCAGCCCGCGTCGCGCCCGATGCGCCACACCTGCTCGACGACGCCCGCGGTGTCCGCGACCGGGGTCGTGTTGGCCATGGCGTGCACGGCCGTGAAACCGCCCACGGCCGCGGCGCGCGTGCCCGAGACGATGGTCTCGGCGTCCTCGCGGCCCGGCTCGCGCAGGTGCGTGTGCAGGTCGACGAGGCCGGGCAGGGCGACCAGGCCGGTCGCGTCGACGGCCGTCTCGTCGTCCGCCACGGGGCTGTTCGCCGCGCGGACCTCGGTGATGACGCCGCCCGCGAGGACGAGGTCGACCGGGTCGGCGCCCAGCGGGGCCGCGCCCTGCAGGACGTAGGTGGGGTTCGTGGTCTGCTCGCTCATTCGAGTCCAGCCCTTTCCTTCGATGCGTCGCCCGCGAGGAGCAGGTAGAGGACGGCCATGCGGACCGCCACGCCGTTGGCGACCTGCTCGACGATCACCGCGCGCGGTGAGTCGGCGGCCTCGGCGGAGATCTCCAGGCCACGGTTCATGGGGCCGGGGTGCATGACGATCGTGTGGTCCGGCAGGAGCGCCAGGCGGCGCCCGTCGAGCCCGTAGTTGCGCGTGTACTCGAGCGGGTTGGGGAAGAACGCTCCCCCGCCGGCGCCCGAGCCGCTCATGCGCTCGCGCTGGACGCGGAGCATCATCACGGCGTCGGGGGCGGTCTCGGCGAGGACCTCGTCGAGGTGGTACGACACCTCGCACGGCCACGTCTCGACGCCCACGGGCACGAGCGTGGGCGGTGCCACCAGGGTGACCTGCGCGCCGAGCGTGTGCAGCAGGTGGACGTTCGAGCGCGCGACGCGCGAGTGCAGCACGTCGCCCACGACCGCGATCCTGAGACCTGCGAGGTCCTGGCCGGTCGGGTCCCCCGCGACCGACGCGCCCGCGGCGCCGCGCCCAACGAGGTGGCGGCGCATCGTGAAGGCGTCGAGCAGCGCCTGCGTCGGGTGCTGGTGCATCCCGTCGCCCGCGTTGACGACGGCGGAGTCGACCCAGCCCGCGTGCGCGAGCGTGTGCGGCGCACCCGATGCCTGGTGGCGGATCACGACCGCGTCGGCGCCCATGGCCTGGAGCGTGAGGGCCGTGTCCTTGAGGGACTCGCCCTTGGAGACGCTCGAGCCCTTGGCCGAGAAGTTGATGACGTCGGCCGACAGACGCTTGGCCGCGGTCTCGAACGAGATGCGGGTGCGCGTCGAGTCCTCGAAGAACAGGTTGACGACCGTGCGACCGCGCAGCGTCGGGAGCTTCTTGATCTCGCGCGACTGCGTGGCGGCCATCTGGGCGGCCGTGTCGAGGATGCGGATGGCGTCGGCGCGCGCAAGGTCAGCGGTGGACAGCAGGTGCTTCATCGGGTGCCCTCGCTCGAGGTGGAGGTGGGCCGCTGGCTGATGAGGACCGCGTCGGTGGCGGGCTCGCCCGCGGCGGGTGCGCCGTCGGTCTCGACGAGGCGCACGCTCACCCGCTCGGAGAGCGACGTGGGCAGGTTCTTGCCCACGTAGTCGGGGCGGATCGGCAGCTCGCGGTGCCCTCGGTCGACCAGCGCGGCGAGCTGGACCGCCCGGGGGCGGCCGATGTCGCTGATCGCGTCGAGCGCGGCGCGGATGGTGCGGCCGGAGAACAGCACGTCGTCGACCAGGACGACGACCTTGCCGTCGATGCCCGACGCGGGCAGGCGCGTGGCACCGATGGTCCGCACGGGGTGCTTGTGGAGGTCGTCGCGGTACATCGTGACGTCGAGCTCTCCGACGACGTCCGCGGGCACGAGGCCGGGCTCGATCGTCGCGAGGCGCTCGGCGAGCCGTTCGGCCAGGGGGACGCCGCGCGTCGGGATGCCCAGGAGGACCACGTCGTGCGCGCCCTTGTTGCGCTCGACGACCTCGTGGGCGATGCGGGTCAGTGCCCGCGCGATCTCGGCTTCACCGAGAACGGTGGTCACGCCGTCCGAGGGGTCCTCGGGGGTGACGGTCGGTTCGGAAGATGGCACAGCAGGCCCAGAACTCATTCTGGTGACCTCCTTCCCCGCCTCACTGGACGGGCCTTAAAGGAAATCTGACGCCTTCACCCTACCGCCCGCCCGGACCCCGCCCCGGTGCTTCTCGGAGGGTGGACGGGCGTCGTTGGTCACACTGCGGCGCCGGGGGCCGCCGGGCGTCCGGCGCCCGCGCCTGCGGGCCCGGTCCCCGCCCCGGCCCCGCCCCGGCCACGCAACGAGGGCAGAGGCCCGCGGCCCGGACGCACGTGTGCCGGCCCCGCCGCGAGGGCGGGACCGGCACACGACGGCACGTGGTGTCACCTGGACGCGGGCCGTGGGCCCGCGCGCCCGGGAGACGCCCGACGACGTCCCGGCCTCAGGCCAGGATCGTCGGCTTCATCTCCTCGATACGGGCCAGCAGGCCGTTGACGAAGCTCGGCGAGTCGTCCGTGGACAGCTCGCGGGCCAGGTCGACGGCCTCGTCGATCGCGACGGCGTCGGGGACGTCGTCGTTGTAGAGGATCTCCCAGCTGCCGATGCGCAGGAGCGCCCGGTCGACCGCGGGCATGCGGTCGAGCGTCCACCCGTGCGAGTAGGTCTCGAGCAGCTCGTCGATCCGCTCACGGTGCGCCAGGACACCCTCGACGAGGTCCACGCTGTACTGCGGCAGGGGGGTCTGGGTGCCCGAGTCGACGACCCGGTCGGCAAGGAGGGTCTGCGGGTCCAGCTGGCGCTGCTCGGCCTCGAAGAGGACGTCGAGCGCGCGCTTGCGTGCCTTGGTTCGTGCACCCACGTCAGTCGTTCACGCGCCCCAGGTAGGAGCCGTCGCGGGTGTCGACCTTGACCTTGGTGCCCTGCTCGAGGAAGAGCGGGACCTGGATCTGGGCGCCGGTCTCGAGGGTCGCGGGCTTGGTGCCACCGGTCGAGCGGTCGCCCTGCAGGCCCGGCTCGGTGTAGGTGATCTCGAGGACGACCGACGGGGGGAGCTCGATGTAGAGCGGGACGCCCTCGTTGGTCGCGACGAGCGCGTTCTGGCTCTCGAGCATGTAGTCGGCGGCGTCGCCGACGGTCGCGGCCGGGACCGTGATCTGGTCGTACGTCGAGGTGTCCATGAAGACGAAGTCGTCGCCGTCCTTGTACAGGTACTGCATGTCGCGCTTGTCGACGTTCGCGGTCTCGATCTTGAGGCCGGCGTTGAAGGTCTTGTCGACGGTCTTGCCGGACAGGACGTTCTTCATCTTGGTGCGAACGAAGGCGCCACCCTTGCCGGGCTTGACGTGCTGGAACTCGATGATGGTCCACAGCTGGCCGTCGAGCTTGAGCACGGTGCCGTTCTTGATGTCGTTGGTCGTCGCCACGTTCGGTCTTCCTGTCGCGTTGTCATGGTGCTGCCGTCGGGGTGCCTCACCGCGTGATCCGCGGGCGAGCCACTGATGCGCACACGTTCGGGTGCGCGCCCTGGCGGTAGCCGGCCTTCCCTGGCGGGCTCCCCGGGGCGACCTCGGCGCGCTCAGGCGCAGCGGGGTCCTCGGGGGCCGCGAAAGGCCCGGTCCAGTCTACCGGAGGAGTCCAAGGATCGCTGCGCCCAGCAGTCCGGTCCCCGCGGCCCAGATCGTCGAGGCGAACGTGCCGATCAGGAATCGCTCGGCGCCGACCGGGTGCTCGCGCAGCTCGGGGTAGCGTCCGAGGCCCTTGATGGCGACCACGACCGCGATCCCGGCCGGGTACCCGGCGAGCAGGCAGCCCGTGATCGCGAGGCGTTCGAGGATCCCGATCCAGGTCCCGCCGCGCAGCGTCTGGACGGCTTCGGTGCCCACGGGCCCCCCAGGGTCCGACGGCGTCGCACCGGTCGCCGGGTCGGGCGCGGCGGGCACGTGGGACGGGCTGGGCGCCGAGGGCGTGGCAGGGGCCGGTGCGGACGGCCCTGCCGCGGGCGGAGGGGGCACGGGAGTGCTCGCCGCCACGACGGCCCCCGCGGCCGGGACGACGCGGCCCGGGGGCGGAGGGACGGGCCCGGGGTCCCGGACGGGCGGGACCTCCCCCTCCGCCTCCGATCGGCGGGCGGCTGCCCGCAGGACCCACGGTGTCACGAGCATGCCGCCGAGCACGCTCAGCACGAGCGTCGCCACCACGACCCCTGCGACGGCCAACCCTGGGGTGAAGCTCATGCGTCCGCCTCCTGGAGGAGCCTCGTCGCTACCGGCCGGACGGCCGCTTCCTCGGCCCACAGGCTCGCGCGCAGCCGTTGGCTCACGGCCTGCTCGCTGATCCCGAGGTCTCGGGCCACATCCTTCTGAGTGCCACCCACACGCGCCAGCGCGTCCACGACCTCCCACCCCGCCGGGGTGCGGCGGGCGCCCACGGCGAGCAGGAGCCGCAGGAGCGCCTCGACCTCCCCTGCCGCCGCCGGATCCGGCCCCTCGACCGCCAGCGGGACGTGGGTGCCGCGAGTCTTGGCCCGTTCGACGGCGGCCCGCGCGTGCACGAACGCGGACCCGGACGCCTCGCGCGAGGCTTCGGGCAGGCGCCCGCCCGGCCCCGGCAGCACGGCCCCGATGCCGAGGCCCGTGCTCCAGCCTCCCCACCTGCCCAGGGTGAGGACGATCTCCACGACGAGCGCGGCGTCGTCGAGCACGGCCTGGATCTCGTCACCCACGGTGCGGTCGAAGCCGATGACGACCCCGTCACGCGCGTCGAAGGGCGCGAGCGCGGCCAGCACCTCCGGCACGAGGTCTCCTCGGCGGGTGCTGGCTTTCTGGTCCACGGTCAGGACGAACATCCCTCCACGGTAGACCGTTGATAGGCCACTCACAAGGCCTGGGGCTTGATCAGCCGTTATCAATGCCTCAGGCTTGAGCAGGTGGGATCTAGTCCGCGAGCCTCGACACGATCGCGAGCACCGCCAGGCGGTACGAGTCGAACCCGAAGCCGGCCACCGTCCCCGTCGCGACCCCACCGATGACCGAGTTGTGCCGGAACTCCTCGCGCGCGGCCGGGTTGCTCAGGTGCACCTCGACCAGCAGCAGGCCCGCCTTGGTCACCTGCGCCGCGGCGTCGCGCAGGGCGTACGAGTAGTGGGTGAACGCCGCGGGGTTGAGCACCACGTGCGCGCCGTCGTCGACCGCGCCGTGCAGCCACCCGACGAGCTCCGACTCGTCGTCCGTCTGGCGCACCTGGACCTCCAGGCCGTTCTCCGCCCCCCACCGCTCCCCCGCCGCGACCAGGTCGGCGTAGGACGCCGCACCGTAGACGTCGGGCTCGCGGACGCCCAGGCGACCGAGGTTGGGACCGTTGAGGATGAGGACACGAGTCATGCGGGAAGCCTAGCGGGGCCACGGTCGCCCCCGCGGCGACCGTCCGCGCACAGGAATGCGCCGAGTGTGCAGTTCGGGCTGTCGATCGCCGCGCATGACAGCCCGAACTGCACACTCGGCGAGCGGGCGCCCGCCCACCCGGCCGGCCGCCCCGTGTTCACCAACCCGCCCGCCGGACGGTCTACGATGCGCGCGTGCCAGATCACACGAACGTGACCCCCGCCACACCCGACCACGACGCCACCGGGACCCCCGACGAGGGCCGCAGCTCCCCCGCGCCACGTCCTGCTGTCGGGCGTCGCCAGGTCCTCGCCTGGTCCCTGTGGGACTGGGGGTCGGCCGCGTTCAACGCCGTCGTCACGACCTTCGTCTTCACGCGCTGGATCACGAGCGACGCGTTCGTCGAGGCCGGCGCCGGCGACCCCCAGGCCGTCATGGCCGACCACACCGCATGGCTCGGCTGGGGGCTCACCATCGCCGGGGCCCTCATCGCGCTGCTCGCCCCCGCGCTCGGGGCGCTCGCGGACGCCTCCGGTCGGCGAAAGGTGTGGCTCGGTGTCAACACCGCGGCGACCGTCGCGGCCATGGTCGCGATGTTCTTCGTCCAGCCGACCCCCGGGTCGCTGTCCGACGCCGTGATCCTGGGCGTCGTGCTGCTCTCGGCGGGCAACGTCTTCTTCGAGCTGGCCTCGGTCGCGTACAACGCCCTGCTGCTCGACATCTCCACGCCGCGCACGATCGGGCGCATCAGCGGCATCGGGTGGGGCGCCGGGTACGTCGGCGGGATCGTCCTGCTGCTCGTGCTGTTCGTCGGATTCATCAACCCCGAGGTGGGCTGGTTCGGGATCACGGGCGCCGACGGCATGGACATCCGGGTCAGCGTCCTGCTGTCCGCCGTGTGGTTCGCGGTGTTCGCGATCCCCGTGCTCCTCGCGGTCCCCGAGTCGCCGCGCCGCGGCGGGTCGACCCCGATCGGCGTCGTGGGCGCCTACCGCAAGCTCGGCCGCGACCTGGTGCACCTGTGGCGCACGCGCCGCTCGACGCTCGGCTACCTCGTCGCGAGCGCCGTCTACCGTGACGGCCTGGCGGGCGTCTTCACGTTCGGCGCCGTGATCGCGTCGGGCACGTTCGGCTTCAGCGCGAGCGAGGTCATCGTGTTCGCGATCGCGGCGAACGTCGTCGCGGGCCTGTCCACGATCGCCGCGGGCTGGCTCGACGACAGGATCGGCCCGCGTCGGGTGATCCTCGCCTCGCTCGTGGGCCTCGTGATCTCCGGCACCGCGGTCTTCGTCCAGCACGACGGCGGCGCGAGCGTCTTCTGGCTGTGGGGCCTGCTGCTGTGCGCGTTCGTCGGCCCGGCCCAGTCCGCGAGCCGCGGGCTCCTCGGACGGATCAGCGACGAGGGCCGTGAGGCCGAGGCGTTCGGCCTGTACGCGACCACGGGGCGCGCGGCGAGCTTCCTCGCCCCCATGGCGTTCGCGACCATGGTCGCCGTGTCCGGCCAGCAGTACTGGGGCATCCTGGGGATCGTCGCCGTGATCCTCGTGGGCCTCGTGCTCATGCTGTTCGTGCGCTTCCCCGCCGGGGACGGCGTCGACGGCGGCAAGGACCTCGCGGCAGTGCCCGCGGGGACGGCAGGATCGGCGAGCACGGAGGTCTGAGGAAGGTGGAGCCGGTCATGACAGGCACGGCAGGCACAGCAGGCACAGCAGGGACGGACGGCACCGCGCTGCCGTGGGCGCCCGACCCCCTGCTCGCCGGGTTCGAGGCCGCGACCCTGGCGACGGGTGGGCCCCCGCCCGCGGCGCGGAACGGACTCCTCTCGCTCGTCCCGCCCCTGCCCCGCCGGGCCGCGAGCGCCGCCGCGGACCGTGATGCGGACCCTGGGCCCGCGACGGCCCAGGCGGTCCCTGCACCCGTCGCGACCCTCGTGCGGCGAGTGCCTCGGCCCGGGACGCTCGCCACAGGTACCCACCGTGGTGTCTTCCTGCACGTGCACGGGTACAACGACTACTTCTTCCAGGAGCACCTCGCGCGGGCGGTCGAGGACGCGGGCTACGCGTTCTTCGCGGTGGACCTGCGCGGCGCGG
Organism: Oerskovia sp. NPDC057915; assembly: GCF_042887685.1. NCBI lineage: Bacteria > Bacillati > Actinomycetota > Actinomycetes > Micrococcales > Cellulomonadaceae > Oerskovia > Oerskovia sp. NPDC057915. The sequence goes on from NZ_JBHVOS010000004.1 coordinate 141,543, forward strand.
GTCGGTCGTGGCGTCCGGGGCAGGTCCCACACTTTGTCGAGGACCTGCGGGAGCCCGCGACGGACCTGTCGGTCGCGGTCGCTGCGGTCCGGGGGCTGCACCCGGGGCTGCCGGTCGTCGTGCACGCGCACTCGACGGGTGGTCTCGTGGCGTCGTTGTGGGCGCACGCCCACCGCGGTCAGGGGCTGGTCGACGCGCTCGTGCTGGACTCGCCGTTCCTCGACCTCGACTCGAGCTGGCTGAACCGGACGATCGCCACCCGGGTGCTCGACGCCGTCGGGCCGTGGTCTCCGCTCGCGGTGCTGAGCGCCGCTCCGTCGGCGTACGCGGCGCACCTGCTGGCCGCGAACGGGGGCCGGTGGGAGTTCGACCCGACGCTCAAGCGTCCCGACGGGCTGCCGGTGCGGGCGGGGTGGCTGCGTGCGGTGCGGCAGGGGCAGGCACGCCTCGCGCGGGGTCTGGACGTGGCGTGTCCCGTGCTGGTCGCCCACAGCGCGCACTCCGGGCCGGACGACCTGGCGAACCCCCTGCTGGACGCGCAGGACACGGTCCTGGACGTCGCCCAGATCGAGCGGCTCGCCCCGCGTGCGGGGGCGGACGTGACGGTCCGGGCGTTCGACGGCGGGGTGCACGACCTGACGTTGTCGGCGGACGGTCCGCGGCGCGCCTACCTGGACGCGGTGCTGGGCTGGCTCGGTGACCGGGTGGGCCAGAGCGACGGGCAGGGCGACGGGCGCGCTGCGGGTAACGCCCCGTGAGCCGCCCTGACGCCCGCGGCGGACGCCCGGGTACCTGGCACCACCCCTACCTCGACTCCCCCACCGGGTTCGTGGCGCTCGCGCACCGTGGCTTCTCCCGGGACGGGCTGGAGAACTCGCTCGCGGCGTTCGCCGCGGCCCGGGCGCTGGGCTTCGGGTACGTCGAGACCGACGCGCACGCGACGTCCGACGGCGTCGCTGTCGCCCTGCACGACGCGAGCCTGGACCGTACGACCGACGGCACGGGTCTGGTCGCGGACCTGCCCTGGGAGTCCGTGCGGCGGGCGCGGATCGGCGGGGTCGAGCCCGTGCCGCTCCTGGAGGACGTCCTGGGGACCTGGCCTGACCTGCGCGTCAACATCGACGTCAAGGCGGACTCTGCCGTCGGGCCGGTCGCGCGCGCGATCGAGCGCACCCGGGCGCACGAGCGCGTGTGCGTGACGTCCTTCTCCCCCGGCCGGCGCCGTCGGACGGTCGCGCTCCTGGACCGGCCCGTGGCGACCTCGACCGGGACGAGCGAGGTCGCGACGTTCCTCCTCGCTGCCCGGGCGGGTGCTCCCCGAGGCCCGTTCGGTTCCCTGGCCTCGTGGGCGCTGCGGGGCGCGGACTGCCTGCAGGTCCCCGTGGCCCACGGACGCGTGAGCGTCGTGGACGCCCGGACGGTGGCCGCCGCGCACGCCGCCGGTCGCCAGGTGCACGTGTGGACGATCAACGACCCGGTCGAGATGGCACGCCTGCTGGACCTGGGTGTGGACGGCATCGTGACCGATCGGGCGGACCTGCTGCGCGACGTGCTGGCCGCGCGGGGCCGCTGGGGCTGACGGCTGCTGCCTCCTCCCGCCCGGCGTCACGAGGCCGGACGACGAACGGCTCGCCTCCCCGGACGGGGAGGCGGGCCGTGACCCGTGCCGGCGCGACGGCCCGACTGCGGCGCGTCAGAGGGCGATCGGGCCACCGCGGGGCGCGTCGATCGAGATCTCGGCGTACGCGGCCGCGAGCAGCGCCGGGTCCGGGCCCTCGAGGCGCCCGGGCTTGGCCAGGCCGTCGAGCACGACGAAGCGCAGCATGTCGCCGCGCGACTTCTTGTCGCGGCGCATCGCGGACAGGAGCTGCTCCCAGCGGTCGCCGCGGTAGGTCAGCGGCAGGCCGAGGCTGCCGAGGATCGCGCGGTGGCGGTCCACGGTCTCGTCGTCGAGGCGGCCCGCGAGGCGTGCGAGCTCGGCCGCGAAGACCATCCCGACCGACACAGCCGCGCCGTGGCGCCACGCGTAGCGCTCGGTAAGCTCGACCGCGTGGCCCAGGGTGTGCCCGTAGTTGAGGATCTCGCGCAGGCCGGCCTCCTTGAGGTCCTCGCCCACGACCCGTGCCTTGACCGCGACGGAACGCTCGATGAGCTCGACGACCACGGCCCACGTCGAGGCCGGCACCTCGGCGCCGCCCCAGCTCTTGAGCTCCTCGACGTTCTCCTCGACGAGCTCGAGGATGCGCGGGTCGGCGATGAAGCCCGTCTTGACGATCTCCGCGAGGCCCGCGACGAAGTCGAACTTCGGCAGGGACTCGAGGGCCGCGACGTCGCACAGGACACCCGCGGGCGGGTGGAACGCGCCCACGAGATTCTTGCCCTCGGCCGTGTTGATGCCCGTCTTGCCGCCCACGGCCGCATCCACCATGGCAAGCAGCGTCGTCGGGACGTGCACGACCTTGATGCCGCGCAGCCAGGTCGCGGCGACGAAGCCCGCGAGGTCGGTCGTGGCGCCGCCGCCGACCGAGACGATCGCGTCGCTGCGCGTGAAGTCGGCCTGGCCGAGCACCTGCCACAGGAACGCCGCGACCTGCGCGGTCTTGGCCTCCTCGGCGTCCGGGACCTCGGCGATGTACGCCTCGTAGCCGACCGCGAGCAGGTCCTCGCGGACCGTGTCCGCTGACGTCGCGAGCGCGGCCGGGTGGATCACGAGGACGCGGCGCACGTCCGGGCCCAGCATCGAGGGCAGCTCACCGAGCAGGTGGCGCCCGATGAGGACGTCGTAGGGCTGGGCGCCCTCGACGCGCACGCGGGCCGTCGTCGCCGGTGCGGCGCCGGTGGTGGAGGCGTCGCCGGACGACCCGTCGGTCCCGGTCGTCTGCTGGTCGTTCACTGCTCGCTCCTCGTCTGGTCGGCCGGGGCGTCGTGGGACGCGCCGCCGAGTGCTGCTTCGATCTCCCCGGCCACCTGGCGGGGGGTGCGCGCGTCCGTCACGACCCGCACCGTGGCGAGCCGCTCGTAGACGGGGCGGCGCTGCTCCATGAGCGCCTGCCACCTGGCCCGGGGGTTGCCGAGCAGCAGGGGGCGCGCCTGGTTGAACCCGACCCGCGGCCCGGCGTGGGCGAGGGAGACGTCGAGGAAGACCACGGTGCCCCCCGCGACCGAGTAGGACTCGAGGGCGGCCTGGGAGTGCTCGTCGAGGACGGCGCCGCCGCCCAGCGCGAGGACTCCCTCGTGGACCGCGAGCGCCTGGGTCACGGCCTCGCGCTCGAGGTCGCGGAAGTGCGGTTCGCCGTCCTCGAGGAAGACGTCTGCGACGGTCTTGCCCGCGAGGGTCTCCACGTCGCTGTCGGTGTCGCGTGCCGCGAGGCCCAGGCGCTCGGCCAGGACGTGCGCGACGGTGGACTTGCCGCTGCCGGGAGGGCCGATGAGGACGACGCGCGGGCCGCTGCTCGTGGTCATCTCAGCGCAGCAGCTCGGGGACCGACGCGAGGTAGCCCTCGACGTTGCGGCGGACCTCGGAGACCGAGTCACCGCCGAACTTCTCCAGGACGGCCTCGGCGAGGACGAGCGCGACCATGGCCTCGGCGACGACGGCTGCGGGCGGCACGGCGCACACGTCCGAGCGCTGGTGCTGGGCCTTGGCGGGCTCGCCCGTCGCGACGTCGACCGTCGCGAGGGCGCGCGGCACCGTGGAGATGGGCTTCATGGCGGCGCGGACGCGCAGCACCTCGCCGTTGGACATGCCGCCCTCGACGCCGCCGGCGCGGTTGCTCAGGCGGTGCAGGTGCCCGTCCTCGCCGCGCACGATCTCGTCGTGGGCCTGCGAGCCGCGACGGCGCGCGGTGCGGAAGCCGTCGCCGACCTCGACGCCCTTGATGGCCTGGATGCCCATGAGGACGGCAGCGAGGCGCGCGTCGAGGCGGCGGTCGGACTGCACGTAGGTGCCGAGCCCCGACGGGACGCCGTACGCCAGGACCTCGACCACGCCACCGAGGGTGTCGCCGTCCTTGTGGCACTCGTCGATCTCGGCGACCATCGCCGCCGAGCTGGCAGCGTCGAAGCAGCGCACCGGGTCGGCGTCGAGGCGCGCGACGTCGTCGGGGTGCGGGAGGGCCGCGTCCTGCGGGACGTCGACCGTGCCGATGCCCACGACGTGCGAGACCAGGCGGATCCCGACGGCCTGCTCGAGGAACCTGGCGGCGGCCACCCCGAGCGCGACGCGGGTCGCGGTCTCGCGCGCCGAGGCGCGCTCCAGGACCGGACGGGCGTCGTCGAACGCGTACTTGCGCATGCCGATCAGGTCGGCGTGCCCGGGGCGCGGGCGCGTCAGGGGACGGTTGCGGGCGATCTCCCGCACGTCACCCGTCCCGGCGTCGACCTGCAGCGCCTCGGCGGGCACGGGGTCCGCACTCATGACGTCGACCCACTTGGGCCACTCGGTGTTGGCGATCTCGATCGCGAGCGGCCCGCCCTGCGTCAGGCCCAGGCGCAGGCCCGCGAGGATGCGGACCTCGTCCTGCTCGAACTTCATGCGCGCACCGCGCCCGTACCCGAGGCGGCGGCGCGCGAGCGCGTCCTGCACGTCCTTCGTCACGAGCTCGACCCCTGCGGGCAGCCCTTCCAGGATGCCGACCAGCGCCGGACCGTGCGACTCACCCGATGTCAACCAACGAAGCATGAGGAGAATCCTCCCACGTCACGCGGCGCGCCCCCGAACCCGCCCGCAGTGCGGACCGCCGCCTCGCGCGCGTCCCGCCGGGGCCGGTGGACGGCTCAGGCGGGGCGGACGGCGCGGGCGAGGCGGCGGGCCTGTGGACGACGCCTGCCACGGTGCAGCGCGCTGCGCTAGGTTCGCCGCGTGACGAACGCAGGGGGCGGCGGTCCGGTCGACGCGCCGGGGCAGGACGGTTCCGCGACGACGGGCCCGGTCGGGGTCGGAGCGGCGGAACTGTCGGCCGGGCACCTGGCCCGGGCCTGGCGCCGGGCCGTGTCCGAGGTCCGCCCGCACCGTCGCGCAATCGTCACGGTGGCGGCGGTGGCCGTGCCTGCGACCGTCACGGGGATGCTGAGCGTGGGGCAGCCCGTCACGCTGGCGCCCGCGGCCGGGTACCTCGCGCTCGTGGGGTCGGCTCTCGCAGTGATCGACGCCCGCACGCACCGCCTCCCGGACGCCCTGGTCCTGCCCTCCTACCCGCTGCTGGCGGTGCTGCTGGCGCTGGCGAGCGTCCTCGGGCCCGACGGCGGCACGCTCGTGCGTGCCCTGGCCGGCGGTCTGGGGCTCTACGGCGCGTACTTCGTGCTGGCCCTCGCCCCGTCGGGGCTGGGCTTCGGCGACGTGAAGCTCGCCGGGCTGATCGGCGCGCTGCTCGCGGGGTGCGGGTGGGCCGAGCTCACCGTGGGAGCGAGCGCAGCCTTCTTCCTCGGCGGCGCCTGGGCCGTCGTCCTGCTCGCCGCACGGCGGGCAGGACGACGCACCGCGATCCCGTTCGGACCGTTCATGCTCGCCGGGGCGCTGGTCGGGGTGGTGTGCGGCCCGGCGGTGCTGGGCGAGGCGCTGCTGCTCGGGTGAGCCCCGACGTCAGGCCCGGGTGGCGCTCGGCGCGAGGGCCGTCTCGAGGGCCTCGGCCATCGCCGCCAGGGGCGCGACCTGCCCCGTCATGAGCCGCACCTGCTCGGCAGCCTGGTGCAGGAGCATGCGCTCGCCGCCCACCACGGTGGCGCCCGCCTGCGCCCAGGCGCGGGAGAGCGCCGTCGGGCGGGGGTCGTAGACCACGTCGAGCAGCACGCCTCGGGGGCCGGGGCTCCCGGCGGCGGTCTGCGCCGCGAGAGCGTCGGCGACCGGGTCCGCCGCCCCGGAGGGCAGCGTCGACACGACGACGTCAGCCTGCGCGACGAGCGGTGAGGCCGGGTCGAGCACCGCGAACCGCGGGGCCACGCCCATGCGGTGCGCGGCCCGCTGCAGCCCGCCCGTGCGCCCGAGGGAGCGCACCAGGACGGTCGGGGTCGTGCAGCCGAGCTCGGCGAGCGCGGCCAGCGTCGAGGCCGCGGTCGCGCCCGCCCCCAGCACGACGGCCGAGCCGACCGGGCGGTCGCCCAGCCCCTCGCGCAGCGCGGCCACGAGGCCGTGGACGTCGGTGTTGGCGCCCACGAGCGTGCGCCCCGAGCCCGTGGGCTGGAACAGGACCGTGTTCACGGCCCCCACGACGCCCGCGAGCGGCTCGACGTGATCCAGGAGCGGCAGCACGACCTGCTTGAGCGGCATGGTCAGGGACAGCCCGGCCCAGCTCTCGTCGAGGCCCGCCACGAACGACGCCAGCTCCTCCTCGGTCACGTCGACCGAGGCGTACTCCCACCCGTCCAGCCCCAGCGCGCGGTACGCGGCCGAGTGCAGGACCGGTGAGAGGGAGTGGGCCACGGGGTGGCCCAGGACGGCGGCGCGGCGCACTGTGCCTACGGTCACGGGTTCTCCCTCTGCCACGCGCGCAGCTCGTCGACGTACTTCTGATGCTCGGCCAAGGTGGACGAGAACTTGGTCTCACCCGTGTCAAGGTTCACGGCGACCCAGAAGATCCAGTCACCGGGCTCCGGATTCAGCACGGCCTCGATCGACTTCATCCCGGGGGACGCGATCGGCCCGGGCGGCAACCCCTTGTGCTTGTACAGGTTGTAGAGGTTGTCCGTGTTCGCCTTGTCGGCGTTGGTGATCTCGGTACCCGGCTTGCCCAGGCCGAACGCGACGGCCGCGTCGATGTCAAGTGTCATCTCACGCGAGAGGCGATTCTCGATCGCCTGCGCCATCTTGGGCCGGTCTTCCTCGGCCTTGGCCTCCCGCTCGATGAGCGAGGCCTTGATCAGGACCATCTCACGGTCCGCCGCCGGGATGCCGAGAGAGTCGAGGTTCGCGACGGTCGTCGCGATCATGTTGGCCACGATGGTCGTCGCCGAGTCGTTCGGCTCGAGGACGTAGGTGCTCGGGAAGAACCACCCTTCGAAGTTGCCGCCCGCCTCGGCCGGCAGGCCGACTGCAGCCGGGTCCGCCATCGCGGCCTGGAACTCCTCTTGAGGTTTGCCGGTCACTGAGACAGCGCGCTCGATGACCTGCGCAGCCGTGAACCCCTCGGGGACCGTCAGCTTCATCTCGTTCTTGCTCTCCTTGGAGAGCAGCAGGGTGATCGCGGCGGACGCCTTCATCTCGGTGAGCAACGTGTAGTTGCCCGGCTGGATCTTCGCTGCGTCCGGGTTCTCCTTGAAGGCCTTGACGAAGGCGTTGGCCGACTTCACGACGCCCGCCTCGACGAGGGTCTGGCCAATGTCCGCACCCGTCGACTGCGGCTCGATCGTCACGTCGACGGGATCGACCCCCTGCCCCTCGTAGTCCGAGACGCTGAAGGGGTTCTCGAAGCCCAGCAGGCTCGAGGCGTTGTTGACCAGGTAGTAACCGGCCCCGCCCACGAGGACCAGCGCGAGGACCACGATCAGGGTACGGCGACGCCGTCGTTGCGCACGCTTCTTCGCGGCGCGACGGTCTCGGCTCCCCGAACGGGTCGCCCGCGACGGTGGTTGTTGCTGCACCGGCGGGCGGTCGAATAGGTCGGTCACGGGAGGCTGCCTCCTGACGGGTGTGCGCGCGGCGGTCCTTGCCACGACGCAACGATCAACGTTCTACGTACTCTCCAGCGCGCGCCCCCGCGCTCCGCTCGCGGTCCAGAGCGGTCTGGAGGATGATAACCGCCGCGGCTTGGTCGACGACAGAGCGCTGCTTGCGCCCGGCGCGCCCAGACGCCCGCAGCGCCTGGTGGGCGCTCACGGTCGTCATGCGTTCGTCGACGAGGTGCACCGGGACGGGTGCGACGGCACGTGCCACCAGTCCAGCGTACGCACGTGCGGCGGCCGTGGCGGCACCCTCCGCGCCGGAAAGGTGTCGAGGAAGCCCGATGTACACCACACGTGCACCCCGTTCCTCCACTTCCGCCGCGATCCGCGCGACGTCGCTCGGGAAGGTCGCGACCGCGTCCTCGGGCGCGGACGGCGTGGTCCTCAGGTCGCGCGGCAGGGTCTCGACGGGGGTCGCGATGAGCCCGTCGGGGTCGCTCGCGGCGAGCCCGACGCGCACGCTGCCCACGTCGACGCCCAGGCGGGCACCCCTCGGGAGAGGGGTGCCCGCCTGGTGGTCGTCGACCGTCATCGGGTGCGCGCTCAGAGCGCCGAGGCGACGTCGTCGCGGATGCCCGCGAGAGCCGTCGGGAGGGCGGACACGTCCGTGCCGCCACCCTGGGCCATGTCGTCCTTGCCGCCGCCGCCGCCGCCGAGCACGCCCGACGCCTTCTTCGCGAGGGCCCCGGCCCGCAGGCCCGCCTCGCGCGCAGGCGCGTTGGTCACGATGACGACCTGGGGGCGCTCCTTGCTCACGCCGCCGACCGCGACGACGCTCGGCGCCGCGTCGGCGAGACGGCCGCGCACGTCAAGCGCGAGGGCCCGCAGGTCGTCCGCGGAGGCGACCTCACCGGCGTCGTGCACGACGACGCGCACGGTCCCGACGGTCTGCGCACCGGCCGCCAGGTTCGCGGCGGCCGCGAGCAGCTGGGCCTGACGCAGTGCCGCGAGCTCCTTCTCGGCGTCGCGCAGACGCGAGACCAGCGAGCCCACGCGGTCGGGCAGCTCCTCGGTGCGCACGTTCAGCAGACCCGTGAGCTGTCCGACGAGCGCGTGCTCCTTGGCCTGGAAGCCGTAGGCCCCGTCGCCGACGAGGGCGTCGACGCGGCGCACCCCCGAGCCGATCGAGGACTCGCCGAGCAGCGTGACCAGGCCGAGCTGGCCGGACTGCTTGACGTGGGTGCCCGCGCACAGCTCGCGCGACCAGTCGCCGCCGATCGAGACCACACGCACCTGGTCGCCGTACTTCTCGCCGAACAGCGCCATGGCGCCCAGCGCCTTGGCCTCGGCGATGGGCATGACCTTGTCCGTGACCTCGAGGTTCTCGGCGAGCTGGGTGTTGACGCGCTCCTCGACCTCGGAGAGCACCCCTGCGGGGACCGCGCTCGAGGCGCGGAAGTCGAAGCGGATGCGGCTCGGTGCGTTCTCCGACCCGGCCTGCGTCGCGTCCTTGCCCAGGGCCTCCTGGATGGACTTGTGGATCATGTGCGTCGCGGTGTGGGCGCGGCTGATCGCCTTGCGGCGCGCCGTGTCGATCTGCGCGGTGCCCGGGTCGCCCACCGCGACGACGCCCTCGACGAGGCGCCCGCGGTGGACCGAGAAGCCCTTGATGGGGCGCTGCACGTCGTCGACCTCGATGGTCGCGCCGCCGTCGAGCACGATCGTGCCGTGGTCGGCGAGCTGGCCGCCGGCCTCGGCGTAGAAGGGCGTGCGGTCGAGGACGACCTCGACGTCGGCCGGGGCCGTCGCGGCCGGGGAGGGCACGCCGTCGACCAGGAGTCCAACGACGTTGACCGACGCCGTGGCGTCCGTGTAGCCGAGGAAATCCACGGGCCGGGCGAGCTCGCTCTGCAGGGCCTCGTAGGCCGCGGTGTCGACGCCGCCCGTCCGCTTGGCGAGCGCGTCGGCGCGCGCACGGGTGCGCTGCTCCTGCATGAGGGCGCGGAACGCCTTCTCGTCGACCTGGACACCCTGCTCGGCGGCCATCTCGAGGGTCAGGTCGATCGGGAAGCCGTACGTGTCGTGCAGGGCGAACGCCTGGTCTCCGGGCAGCACGGGCGTGCCACCCGTGCCCGCGCTCGACTTGGCGGCCGCGACGGCGGTGTCCAGGATCGTGGTGCCCGAGGTCAGGGTGCGGCGGAACGCCTCCTCCTCGGCGTAGGCGATCTGCGAGATGCGCTCGAAGTCGGCGCCGACCTCCGGGTAGGAGGCCTGCATGGCGTCGCGCGAGACGGGGAACAGCTGCGGCAGCGCGGGGTCCTCGACACCCAGCAGGCGCATCGCGCGCACCGAGCGGCGCAGCAGGCGGCGCAGCACGTAGCCGCGGCCCTCGTTCGAGGGGCGCACGCCGTCGCTGATGATCATGAGGGCCGAGCGCACGTGGTCGGCGACCACGCGCATGCGCACGTCGTCGTCCGTGTCGGCGCCGTACCGCTTGCCCGAGAGCTCCTGGGCCGCGGCGATGACGGGGAAGACCTCGTCGATCTCGTACATGTTGTCGACGCCCTGCAGGACGAACGCGACGCGCTCGAGCCCCATGCCGGTGTCGATGTTCTTCTTGGTGAGCTCGCCCAGGATGGGGAAGGACTCCTTGGTCCCGCCGTCCCCGCGCTCGTACTGCATGAAGACGAGGTTCCAGATCTCCAGGAACCGGTCGCCCGCGAGGTCGATCGCCGGACCCCCGTCGGGGCCGTAGGCCGGGCCACGGTCGTAGAAGATCTCCGAGCACGGCCCGGCGGGTCCGCGGGCTCCTGTGGACCAGTAGTTGGGCCCCATGCCCAGTCCCTGGATGCGCTCGTCCGGCAGTCCGGCGATCTTCTTCCAGAGCTGGCGCGCCTCGTCGTCCTCGTGGAAGACGGTGACCCAGATCTTGTCCTCGGGGATGCCGTACCCGCCGTCGTCCTGCGACCGCGTGATGAGGTCCCAGGCGTAGGTGATCGCGCCTTCCTTGAAGTAGTCCCCGAACGAGAAGTTGCCGTTCATCTGGAAGAACGTGCCGTGACGCGTCGTCTTGCCCACGTCGTCGATGTCGAGGGTGCGCACGCACTTCTGCACGCTCGTCGCACGCGCCCACGGCGCGGTCTGCTCGCCCGTCATGTACGGGATGAACGGCACCATGCCCGCGATGGTGAACAGGGTCGACGGGTCCGGCGAGATGAGCGACGCCGAGGGCACGACGGTGTGGTCCTGGGCGGCGAAGTAGTCGAGCCAACGCTTGCGGATCTCGGCGGTACGCATGATGTCCTTCGGAAGTCGGAGACGGAACGGCCCGGGGCGCGCCGCAGGGGCGGGCGACACCGGCTAGAACAAGTATGTTCCCGGCGTGCTTCCCTCCCGTGCGCGCGACGTTCGTCGCGCGGGAGGCAGCAGGCCCGGTGGGTGGATCAGTAGAACGAGTACCCGAGCAGGTCCTCGTCGTCGTCGACGCCGTCCCCCGCGCGCTCGCGGCGCGCCGCACGGGCGGCGCGCACGTCGTCGGGGTGGGGCTGGCCCTCGGCGAGCAGGGACGCGAGCAGCTCGGCCTCGCGCGCGTCGCGCGCGGTGCGGAACTCCTCGCGGAAGACCGACACGAAGCTCGTGGCCTTCTCGCCGAGCGAGTTGACCTGGTCGGTGGCCTGGTCGACGAGCGAGGCGGGCGCGTAGCGCGCGATCACCTGCCGCCCCTTGACGACCACCACGACCGTGATGGCGACGCCGACGCCGACCCAGAAGACCCTACGCATCAGCGGCCGGCCCGGGGTCCGGAGCCCGAACGGCCCGAGGCCCGCGCGAACGCCTGGCGCACGCCGTACGTGAACGCCGCGACCTTGACGAGCGGAGCCCCGAAGGTCGCCGCGTACAGGCCCGTGAGGGCCGAGACGTTCTCGCTGACCTGCGCGGCGGACGTCGTGATCGTGTCGACCTTGACGAGCTGGCTGTTCGTCGTGGCCACGGTGGTCGCGGCCTCGTCGAGGATCGGCACCGAGTGGTCCGTGACCTCCTTGATGCTCACCCTGGCCTCGTCGAGCACCCGGCCGAGCTTGACCAGAGGAACCGCGAGGACCCCCACCAGCAGCACGAACGCGATGGCGGCGATCAGCCCGGCCACATCTCCTACGGACATCTCCTGCTCCTCCTTCGACGGCGCGACGCGACGGACGGCACGCCTCGCGAAACCTTACCCGGATGCACGAACGCCCCGCTCCCCGTCGAAGCGGTGAGCGAGGCGTTCGTGCACGGCGCGCGGCAGCAGCCGCGCTGGAGGATCAGCGAGCGTAGTACTCGACGACGAGCTGGACCTCGCAGGTCACGGGGACCTCGACGCGCTTGGGGCGACGCACCAGGACGGCGCTCAGCTTCTCGAGCTGGACGTCGAGGTAGGCCGGGACGGCCGGCAGGACGTCGCGGTGCGCACCGGCGGCGGCGACCTGGAACGGCGTGGTGGCCTGGCTCTTGGGCTTGACCTGGATCGTCTGACCCGGCTTCACCTTGAACGAGGGGCGGTCGACGATCTTGCCGTCGACGAGGATGTGGCGGTGGCCGACGGCCTGGCGCGCCTGCAGGATGGTGCGGGCGAAGCCCGAACGCAGCACGAGCGCGTCGAGACGCATCTCGAGGTTCTCGACCATGGCCTCACCGGTCAGACCGGCGTCCTTGCGAGCGTCCTCGTAGGCGCGAGCCATCTGCTTCTCGCGGAGCGCGTACTGGGCGCGCAGACGCTGCTTCTCACGAAGACGCACCGCGTAGTCCGACTCGGTGCGGCGACGGGCACGGCCGTGCTCACCGGGCGGGTAGGGACGCTTCTCGAAGTGCTTGACTGCCTTGGGCGTGAGCGCGAGGCCCAGCGCGCGGCTCAGGCGAACCTGGCGGCGCGAACGAGTCACTGAAGACACAGTGTGTTCCTGTCCTGTCGTGTGTACTTGACGTCACACCCGTGCGGATTGCCGGGTGCGGGACCAGCCGATGAGCCGTCACGCATCCGTGAGGATGCCCACCCGTCGACGCGAGGTCGAGGATGACGTGCGGGGCTGCGGGGCCGAGGTCCCAGGCGGTTGCTACTGCCCTGACGGGCGGAGACAACCTGAGAAGTCTACCGCACCGGGCGCGTCGCCCCGTCCTCCGCCGGGTGCAGCCCAGGAGTGGCACCTGGCACGAGGCCCGGCAGGGTCCCTCAGTCGCCCAGGATCTGCCGGATCCGCTCGAGCCGCTCGGTCACCGACCGCTCGAAGCCGCGGTCGGTGGGCGTGTAGTAGCGCGTGCCCTGCAGGACGTCGGGCAGGTACTGCTGGCGCGCGACCGCGTGCGGGGCGTCGTGCGCGTACTTGTACCCCTTGCCGTGGCCCAGCTCCTTGGCTCCCGCGTAGTGCGCGTCGCGCAGGTGCGCGGGCACCGTCCCGACCTTGCCGGCGCGCACGTCCGCGAGCGCCGCGTCGATCCCCAGGTAGGCCGCGTTGGACTTGGGGGCGGTCGCGAGGTGCACGACGGCCTCGGCGAGGATGATGCGGGCCTCGGGCATGCCGATGAGCGCGACGGCCTGGGCCGCGGCGACCGCGGTCTGCAGCGCGCTGGGGTCGGCCATGCCGACGTCCTCGGCGGCCGAGATGACGATGCGCCGGGCGATGAACCGCGGGTCCTCCCCCGCGGCGATCATGCGCGCGAGGTAGTGCAGCGAGGCGTCGACGTCGGAGCCGCGCACCGACTTGATGAACGCGCTCGTGACGTCGTAGTGCTGGTCGCCGTCACGGTCGTAGCGCACCGCGGCGACGTCGATCGCGCGCTCCATGGTCTCGAGGTCGACGACCACGGTCCCGGGCGCGCCCGCCCCGGTGGCGGCGTCGGCCGTCGCGTCGCTGGCCTCGGCGGCCTTGCTCTCCCCCGGCACCTCGCCCTGCCCGACGGCGTCGCTCGCGTCCGGTGCGTCGTCGTCGGGCAGGTCGGTGGTGCGGACGGGCGCGTCCGGGACGTCGGACAGCGCGGCCCCCGCCGCGGCCTCGAGGATGGTCAGGGCCTTGCGGGCGTCGCCGCCCGCGAGGCGGACCAGGTGCTCCTCGGCCTCGTCCGCGAGCGTGACGGCGCCGCCGAGCCCTCGCTCGTCGACGAGCGCCCGGTGCACCAGGGCGCGCACGTCGCCCGACGTGAGCGGCTTGAGCGTGAGCAGGAGCGAGCGTGAGAGCAGCGGGGAGTTGACCGAGAAGCTGGGGTTCTCGGTCGTGGCCGCCACGAGCGTGACCCAGCGGTTCTCCACGCTGGGCAGCAGCGCGTCCTGCTGGGACTTGGAGAAGCGGTGGACCTCGTCGATGAACAGGACGGTCTCCTCGCCGCCCGTCGCGAGGCGGCGCCGCGCGTCGTCGATGACCTGACGCACGTCCTTGACTCCTGCGGTCACGGCCGAGAGCTCGACGAAGCGCCGACCCGAGGTCGTGGCGATGAGGTACGCGAGCGTCGTCTTGCCCGTGCCCGGCGGACCCCACAGGATGACCGAGCCCGGGGCGGCGCGCGAGGCGCCGGGCCCGTCCACGTCGATGAGGCGGCGCAGCGGCGAGCCGGCGACGAGCAGGTGCTCCTGACCGGCGACCTCGTCGAGCGCGGCGGGACGCATGCGCACGGCGAGCGGCGCGCCCGGTCCCGGGCGAGGAGTCCCCTGGGTGCCTGAGGTCGCAGAGTCGAACAGGTCCATCCCGGGAAGCATGCTCCGAGCCTACGCACCCCTACCGACACGGCGCGCCACCGCCTGACGGGGCCTCGCCCCCGCGCCGTACACGTGCCGGCGACGTCGCGCCGCCGCACCCCGTGAGAGGTACCCGCCCACACTGTGCACGGCCCGGCGCCGCACCGCGCGAGGTGCCATGCTGACGGGGTGTTCGAGAGCCTTGGCCGCGCCGTCGCCCACCGTCCCCGCCTGACCGTCGCCGTGTGGGTGGTGCTGACCACCCTGGGGTTCGCCCTGGCCGTCGTGGGCGTCCACGGCGAGAGCCTGTTCGACCGCCTGACCACGGGCGAACCCTCGGTGCCGGGCTCGCAGAACGAGCGCGGCACGCAGATCCTCGCCGACCAGGCGGAGACGGGCGAGACCGTCTCGCTGCTCGTGAGCGGCGTCGACCCCGCGGACCCGGCGCTCGCCGAGGCCATGTCCCCCGTGCACGAGGAGCTCGCCGCGGTCGCCGGGGTCGGGACCGTCGTCGACCCGTTCGTGATCCCCGGGGGCGTCGAGACCGAGGCCGCGCAGTCGCTCGTCGCGGCCGACGGCGACGGGTTCGTGCTGTCCGTGACGCTCGAGCCGGGTCTCGACGAGGACGCCCAGGCCGCGGCCTCGAGCGACGTCGTCGAGATCCTCGAGGCCGTCCCCGGGGACCTCGCCGACGTCGCCCCGGACGCGACCGGGCTCGTGTCGAGCAACGACCTGATCGTCGAGGCCATCACCTCCCAGGTCGAGAAGGACCTCACGACGGGCGAGATGATCGCCCTGCCCATCGCGCTGCTCGTCATGGTCCTGGTCTTCGGCGGGTTCCTCGCGGCCGCGATGCCCATGGCCGGGGCCATCGCCTCGATCGGCGCCGGGCTCGGCGTCCTCCTCGGCCTGTCCTACCTGCTGACCATCGACGCGTCGGTCGTCAACGTCGTGACGCTCCTGGGCCTGGGGCTCTCGATCGACTACGGGCTGCTCATCGTGTCGCGCTTCCGCGAGGAGATGCACCTGCTCGACGACGCCGCCCCGGTCCGAACAGCGGAGCCCGGGGAAGCCGCGCCCGGCGCCGGTGCGGCCGGTGTACCCCGGACGACCCGCAGGACCCGGCGCTCGCGGCGCCGCGACGCCGACGTGACCACCGCCGTCGTGCGCACCATGGCCACCGCGGGCCGCACCGTGGCCTTCTCGGCGCTGACCGTCGCGATCTCGATCGCGGGCCTCATGGTCTTCGAGCCCGACATCCTGCGCGCCATCGGTGCCGCCGGGCTCGCCGTCATCCTCATCGCCGTCGCGACCGCGATGACCCTCGTGCCCGCCCTGCTCGCGCTCGCCGGCCACCGGCTCGTGCGGCCCAGCGTCCTGAGCAAGGTCCCCGGGCTGCGCGCCGTCCTGGCCCGCACGGCCGACGTCCAGTCCGACGAGGGCTTCTTCTCCCGGCTCACGGGCCGCGTCCAGCGCCACCCGATGTGGGTCATGCTCGCGACCGTCGCCGTCCTGGTGGTGCTCGCACTCCCCGTGCTGGGCCTGCAGATGCGTAACTCGGGCATCGAGCTGCTGCCCCAGAGCTCACCCCAGCGGGAGTTCGTCGACGAGCTCTCGGCACAGTTCCCCGCGTCCGCGAGCGCCGACGTCCGCGTCGTGACCGACTCCACGACCGAGGAGGCCCAGGTCTGGGCCGACGACATCGCGGGCCTCGACGGCGTCGCACGCGTCGACCCCGCGGTCCCCGTCGGGGACGACCACGCGCTCGTCGGGGTCCACCTCGAGGCTGCCGACGCCGGCGGTCCGGAAGCCGTGGCCGTCGTCGAGGAGCTGCGTGCCCAGGACCCCGGGTTCACGTTCTACGTCACCGGTCAGGCCGCCGGGCAGGTCGACTTCCGGGCGGCGCTCGCGGACCGCGTGTGGTGGGCCGTGGGGATCGTGGTGGTCGCGACGTTCGTGCTGCTGTTCCTCATGACGGGCTCGGTCCTCATCCCGGTCAAGGCGCTCCTGACGAACGCGCTGTCGTTGGCCGCGTCGCTGGGCGTGCTGGTGTGGGTGTTCCAGGAGGGTCACCTGGAGGGGCTGCTCGACTTCTCCTCGGCGGGCGGCATCGAGACGTACGTCGTGGCGCTGGTCATCGCGTTCGCGTTCGGGCTCGCCATGGACTATGAGGTGTTCCTGCTGTCCCGCATCAAGGAGCTGCACGACGCGGGTCTGTCGAACGACGAGGCGGTGCGCCTGGGGCTGCAGCGGTCGGGGCGCATCATCACCTCGGCCGCGGCCATCATCATCGTGGTGTTCGCGGGCTTCGTGTTCGGCGAGCTGCTCGTCATCAAGGAGGTCGGGTTCGCGCTGGCGGTGGCGGTCTTCATCGACGCGACGATCGTGCGGATCCTGCTGGTCCCGGCCACCATGACGCTGCTGGGCCGGGCCAACTGGTGGGCGCCCAAGCACCTCAGGTGGCTCTACTCGAAGTTCTCGATCACGCACTGACCCGGCGGCCGGTCCCCGGTCACCGAGCGCGGGGTCGTCGCCGGGAGCACGAGGTGCTCGAGACGACTGCCCCGCGCTCGGCGGGCCACGAGGGGTGCGCGCTCAGCGCCGGCTCTCGAACTCCTGCACGACGGCGTAGCCCAGCCGGGTGTAGACGCGGCGGGCGGCGTCGTTGTCGGCGTACATGCCCAGCGTGACCCAGTCGGACTCCGTGAGCCCCGCGCGGGTCACGACGGCCGTGGTCGCCGCGGCGATGCCGTGCCCGCGCCACGCGGGGTCGGTCGCGATGCTGCCGAGCGACCACGGTGCCCCCGGTGCGGCCTGCCGGGCGCCGACCACCCCGCGCAGCGCCCCGTCGTGGTCGCGCCAGCCCCACCAGCGGGTGAGCGGGTCCTCGGGGCTCATCTCCGCGAGCGGGTTCGCCACGTCCAGGCACGCCCGGACGTCGGTCGCCGCCGAGGGGCCGGTCAGGGCCTCGACGTGCTCCTCGCCCGCCTGGGCGACGGGGACCTCGCGCGTCGCGAAGAAGTCCCACGTCGAGACCGAGAGCTCCTCGCGCTCGCGCAGGATCGCCGGCAGGTCCTCGCCCGCGCACCGGTCCCCGAGGATCGTGAGGGTCCCGCGTGGCAGTCCCGTGCTCACGACGTGCTCCCCGAGCTCACCGGCCTGGGCCAAGCGCGCCAGCAGGTCCGCGGTCGCCTCGGGCGACCCCATGCCCCACAGGCCGACGCGCTGGTGGTGAGCGCCGCCGTCGGGCACGCCCACCTCGAGCGCCACGCTCAGCACGCACGCGTGCTCGTCCTGCCACACCCCACGCACGTCCCACTCGGGGAGGTCCACCAGGACAAAGGGGTGGGAGGCCCACCGGTCGGTCAGACCGGTCGAGCCTCCCAGCGTCCTTGCCAGCGTGCGGGTGTCCGGGGCGCTCACGCCTTCCCGGTGGTCGAGGCGTCCGCCGTGGCGGCGGACTCGTCGGCGGCGACGGCCTTGGGCTTCGCGTCGACGCCCGCCTCCTTGCGCTGCTGCGCCGTGATGGGCGCCGGCGCCTGCGTCAGCGGGTCGAACCCGCCGCCCGACTTGGGGAACGCGATGACGTCGCGGATCGAGTCCGACTTCGTCAGCAGCGCCACGATGCGGTCCCAGCCGAACGCGATGCCGCCGTGCGGCGGGGCGCCGAACGCGAAGGCGTCGAGCAGGAAGCCGAACTTCTCCTGCGCCTCCTCCTCGCCGATGCCCATGACGGCGAACACGCGCTCCTGGACGTCGCGGCGGTGGATACGGATCGAGCCGCCGCCGATCTCGTTGCCGTTGCACACGATGTCGTACGCGTAGGCGAGGGCCTCGCCGGGGTTCTGCTCGAACGTGTCGATCCACTCGGGCGTGGGCGAGGTGAACGCGTGGTGCACCGCGGTCCAGGCCGAGTTGCCGAGGGCGACGTCGCCCTCGTCGGCTGCCTCGCCCGTGGGCTTGAACAGCGGGGCGTCGACGATCCACACGAACGCCCAGGCGTCCTCGTCGATCTGACCCGTGCGCTTGGCGATCTCCTGGCGGGCCGCACCCAGCAGGGCGCGCGACTCGTTGGTCCTGCCCGCGGCGAAGAACACCGCGTCGCCCGGCTGGGCGCCGGTCGCGTCGCGCAGGCCCTCGCGCTCGGCCTCCGAGAGGTTCTTGGCGACCGGGCCCGCGAGGGTCCCGTCCTCCTGGAACGTCACGTACGCCAGGCCCTTGGCCCCGCGCTGCTTGGCCCACTCCTGCCAGGCGTCGAACTGGCGGCGCGGCTGCGAGGCCCCGCCCTCCATGACGACGGCACCGACGTACTCGGCCTGGAAGACGCGGAACGGGGTGTCCTTGAAGTAGTCCGTGAGCTCGACGAGCGGGTTGCCGAAGCGCAGGTCGGGCTTGTCCGACCCGTACAGGCGCATCGCGTCGTGGAACGTCATGCGCGGGATGGGCGTGGGGATCTTGTACCCGATCAGGTCCCACAGCGCGACGAGGATCTTCTCGCCGAGCGCGATCACGTCGTCCTGCTCGACGAAGCTCATCTCGACGTCGAGCTGCGTGAACTCGGGCTGGCGGTCCGCGCGGAAGTCCTCATCGCGGTAGCAGCGCGCGATCTGGTAGTAGCGCTCCATGCCCGAGACCATGAGCAGCTGCTTGAAGAGCTGCGGGGACTGCGGCAGCGCGTACCAGGAACCGGGGGCCAGGCGCGCGGGCACCAGGAAGTCGCGGGCGCCCTCGGGCGTCGAGCGCGTCAGGGTCGGGGTCTCGATCTCGACGAAGTCCTGCTCGTCGAGCACGCGGCGCGCAGCCTGGTTGGCCTTGGCGCGCAGGCGCAGCGCGTGGGCCGGGGTGGGGCGGCGCAGGTCCAGGTAGCGGTGCTTGAGACGCGCCTCCTCGCCGATGACCTCAGTGCCCTCGAGGGCCGTGGAGACCTGGAAGGGCAGGGGTGCGGACTCGTTGAGCACGACGACGTCGCTCACCACGACCTCGACCTCACCCGTGGGGAGGTTCTTGTTCTCGTTGCCCTCAGGGCGTCGGGACACGACACCGGTGACCTGGAGCACGAACTCCGAGCGCAGCGGGTGCGCGATCGACTCGTCACGGATGACGACCTGGGCGATACCCGAGGCGTCACGCAGGTCGATGAAGGCCACCCCACCGTGATCGCGGCGACGATCGACCCAACCGGTGAGGGTGACGGTCTGACCGATCTGCTCGGCCCGCAGGGAGCCGGCTGTGTGGGTGCGAAGCACGGAGAGAGTCCTTCCGGAACATGCCGGGGCGCGCAGTGGCGTCCCGGGATGGGAGTGGGGAGTGCGCAGACGACGCACTCGGACGAGTCTAGTCTCTGAGCGGACCACGTTCAGGAGAATTCCCTCAGGAGGCACCCATGGCCCGACGGATCGCGACCACGGACCGGATCGGACGCGCGGAGCTCGTCGCGTTCCTGCGCGCCAACCGGCGCGCGGTGCTGCTCACCCGGCGCGCGAGCGGCGCCCCCCAGATGAGCCCCGTCACGTACGGGGTCGACGGCGAGGGACGCGTCGTCGTCTCGACCTACCCCGACCGCGCCAAGGCCGTGAACCTGCGTCGCGACCCCGCCGCGTCCCTGTGCGTCCTGGGCGAGGACTTCGACGACGCGTGGGTCCAGGTCGACGGCACGGCCGAGGTCATCGACCTGCCCGACGCGGTCGAGCCGCTCGTCGAGTACTACCGCTCGGTCGCCGGGGAGCACCCCGACTGGGACGAGTACCGCCAGGCCATGGTCTCCCAGGGCAAGTCGCTGCTGCGCGTGACCGTCACGGGCTGGGGACCCGTGGCCACGGGCGGGTTCCCGGCACGGCTCGCGCAGGACTGAGCGGCCCGGTCACCCGGCGAGCGCGGCCCGGGGCCCGGGGCCCGGGTGGGGCCTGCCGCCCGGCACGGCCCGCGGCGCGGCTCATCGCCTCCCGGCGGCCCGCGCCCGGCGCCGACGCCGTGCGACGAGCCACCAGGCGAGCCCGACCGCGCCCTGGAGCAGGGCCCAGGCCCCGAGCACGGCGACCAGTGCGCTCCCCTGCGGCTCGGCGCGCAGCGTCACGAGCACCCCGAGAGCGGCCACGATGAGGAACACCTGGTTCAGGGTCTTCACGCTCTGGTCCAGGCGCTGGTCGACCCAACGGCCCAGCCTGGAGCGCTCCTTGGGCGGGGCCGGCGGGGCCGGACGTGGCTGCGGGACGTCCTGCGGGTCGCGAGCCGGGAGCGTGACGACGAGGTGCTCGGGCACCCGGGCGTCGATACCCTGAGCGACCGCAGGGGCACCCAGTCCCACGTGCAGGGTGGGTTCGACCACGACGTGGAAGCCGTCCTCCCCGATCAGGTAGCGGGCCCCGTCCGGACGCTTCGACAGCAGCTGGCACTCCTCGAAGAGGACCGTCACCGCGCCGTCCGGCGTCGTCAGGCTGACCCCCGCCAGCCCGACCACGAGCGCGACGTCCGGGTCATCGACGCGCGGGTAGCGGATCCCCTCGACCGCGGTCTCCGACCACTGCGGCGCGACCGCGAGCCCCGCCCACTCGGCCCCCGCCCGACCGGGCACCTGCAGGAGGGCGTCGGACCAGACCTCGGTCGCGACGCGACGCAGGTCCTCGACCGTGACGGCCTCGAGCTCGGCCCTGGTCACCTCGGGGGCCTTCACCGGGTGCCGGAGGAGGACGTCGAGCGCGTACGTCGGCAACAGCTCGGACGCGAGGTCCGGTGCGTCGAACCGCTTGAGCAGCTGCGCCCGCGCCGAGTCGAGCTCCGACTGCTCGATGGTTCCCAGCCGGAGCCTCGCGACAGTGTCGATCATGCCGCCGACGACGGCGCCCTGCTGCTGGGGCAGCGCGTCGGCGTAGAGCGTCAACGTCGCGTGCGAGGCGTCGCGCCGGGAGTAGTCGGCGTCTGCGGTGTACGAGTATCCGCCCTCTTCACGCAGGTCGTGGAACAGGGCACGCGCCGCGACCTGGGCCAGGACGACCGCGGCCGCCGACCGCTCGACGACCGCGTCCAGCACCACGTTCCCGTCCTCGCCCCGGAAGAACGCTGGCGTGCGGGGCAGCGCGTCGCTCGGGGACGGGGTGGGCATGCGGGCACCGCTGGGCAGCGACAGGTCCAGCCCGTCGGGCAGCGTGCCACCCGTGACGAACAGGACGGCGTTGTCCCGCGTGAAGTGGGTGCGCACCCAGGCTCGCACGTCGTCCTCGCCGAGCCTGCGCGCCCCCAGCTCGTCGTAGCCGGCCAGCCCGTAGGTCCGCGCACCGTACCGCCACTGGCGCATGGGCCGGAACGGCCCGCCGGCGCGCCGCTGGGCCTCGGTCCGCAGGATCTGCTTCTCGACCTCGAGCCGCTGCACCGGAAGGTCCTGGAGCGCCGCGCACACGTTGTTGAGGTAGGCGACGACGTCGTCGTCGGACCCCTGCACGTGGAAGAGCGTGTACGACTCGGCGGTCACCCCGTTGTGGTGCCCGTCGCTGAGCTGGCGCCCGTGCAGGGCCAGGTGCTCGACGAGGTGCGTGATGCCCGAGGTGGCGAGCGTCTCGTCGGCGCTCCCGACCCGGAAGAACAGGCCCGCCGTGCGCGTCCCGTCCTGCTCGGTGGACCGCGGCGCGTAGAGCACCGGGATGCCGTCGACGGTCGTGGAGCTGATGAGGTGCGCGACGGGCGCGAGCTCGTCGAGGCCGGCCGGGACCGCAGCGTCCGAGGGGTGCTGCGCTGCGGTGTCGATCTGTGCGGACATGTCGATCCCTCTCAGCCCGCGGCCTGGACGGCGTCGCGGTGGTAGGTGAAGAAGGCGACCGGATCGCCCACGTAGTCCCAGGGCGCGCCCGAGGCCCGGTTGCCGATCGCGCGCAGGTGCGGCTCCGCGTCCTGCGTGTGCTCGCCGAGCAGGAACGCCAGCGCGAACGCGTTGTGCGCACCCACGCTCCGGAAGTCCTCACGGTGCTCGGGGTGCAGGACCGACCGGGCGGCGGCCCGGCGCAGGTCGTCCCTGACAGCCGGGCTCTTCATGTACCGCTCGTCCTCCTGCGCGGGCAGCTCCGCCCAGTGCTCGATGTGCGCGAGCGCGACGACGGCACCGTTCGGGGCTCCCGGCGGGGAGGAGGCCGAGCACTCGGTCGCGAACCCGTGCGCTTCCTCCCACGTGCCGCTCCACTTCGGGCACAGCTGCTGCAGGAGCGCCTTCTGCGCCGAGTAGCTGTGCGGGTCCGTCGCGGACAGGCGGGCGTACCGTCGACGCGCCTCGGAGTGGCCCAGCTCGAGTCCACGGGCCGTGGTCAGCCGCGCGTCCCATGCCGGGGCGAAGGACGGGTGCTCCGCGCAGACCTCGACGAGGATCCGCTCGGCCCGCCGCAGCCAGTCGTGGAACTGGGCGAACTGGTCGCCCGACACGTGCTCCGCACGGGCGCTGCTGCGGATCTCCCACCCGATCCGCACGTACCGCTCGGCCAGGAGCGTGCGGATCGTCGGGTCGTGCGGCTCGTCGGACAGTGCCCGCTCGAGCTTCTCCTCGACTCCCGGCACGTCGGCGACCGTGGCGAGCGCGAAGTCCCGGTCCCGAGGGCTCATCCCTTCCAGGTGCGCGGTGACTGCGGCCCAGTCGCCCGTGGCGGCCACGGCCTGCAACGCGGCGATCTCCGGATGCGTCTCAGCGGTCTTGAACAGCGGGGGCACCGGCGGCGGCGCCGCGCTCGACCTCTTCCTGGGCATGGGGGTTTCCTCGGCCGATCACGGGGGCACCGGCGAGGCATCGGCATCCGCGCCATGGTGTGACTGGCCGCAAGATAGCAGGTTTCGCCCGTTTCGCGAGGCGGGATCAGAAGAGGGGCTGGGGGGTGCTCACGGATTCACCCGGTCGGGCTGCACCGGGCCCAGGTCGTCGACGTCCGACCAGGCTTCCGACCGGGTAGTCGCCCTCGTCGTGAGAGGTTCCGCCGTCCGGGTGCCCTGCGGTCCGGGCGTGGCCCGACGTGCGCGCCTGGGCACGGTGCCCGGCGCTCTCGAAGCCGCGCTCGACGAGCAGCGGGCGCACCCGGTCCCACAGCCAGTCGCGGTAGGCGCGGCTCGCGTACGCCCCGCCGGCGTAGACGCGTTCGTAGCCCGCGACCCGCCCGGGGTGGTCGCGGCGCAGCCAGGCCATGAACCACTCGCGGGTGCCGGGCTTGAGGAACAGCGGGAGCACCGTGGCGCCCGTCGCCCCCGCCTCGTGGACCGCGTCGAGCAGGCGCGTGAGGTGGTCGGTCGAGTCCGTGAGCCACGGCAGCACGGGCGCGATCATGACCCCGCACGGCAGCCCGGCCGCCCGGGCGGCGCGGACGAGGTCGAGGCGGGCGCGCGGCGTGGGCGTCCCGGGCTCGACGGCCTGCTGGAGGTCCTCGTCGACGAACGCCAGCGAGACCCCGATGCCGACGTCGACGCGCTCGGCCGCCTGCGTCAGGCGCGGCAGGTCCCGGCGCAGGAGCGTGCCCTTGGTGAGGATCGAGAACGGCGTGCGCGAGGCCTCGAGGGCGTCGATGATCCCGGGCATGAGCCGGTAGCGCCCCTCGGCACGCTGGTAGGGGTCGGTGTTGGTGCCGAGCGCGACCGCGTCGCCCGCCCAGGACGGCTTGGCGACCTCGGCACGCAGCACCTCGGCGACGTTCATCTTCACGACGATCTGGCTGTCGAAGTCCTCGCCGGGGTTCATGTCGAGGTAGCGGTGCGAGGGGCGGGCAAAGCAATAGCTGCACGCATGGGAGCATCCGCGGTACGGGTTGATCGTCCAGGTGAACGGCATGCGGGACTCCCCAGGCACCTTGGACAGCGCGCTCTTGGCCAGCACCTCGTGGAACGTGACACCGGCGAACTCCGGCGTGCGCACGGTCCGCACCAGCCCTGCCATGCGCCCGAGCCCGGGCAGCGCGCCGTCGTCCGCCGTGATCGCCTGCCCGTCCCACCTCATGGCATCATTCGAACACATGTTCGATCATGTTGTCGACGCCGTCGGCGACGACGAGTGCCGTCACACGCCCGTCACACGCCCGTCGCCCGGTCGGCGACCGACCCGTCGGGCGCGCCCGCCGCACCGGCCACCTCGGCAACCGCGTCGGCGTCGCGGGTCGCCGCGAGAGACGCCAGCAGCGCGAGGGCGTCCGCCGCGGGGCTCCCCGGGGCCGCGCTGTACGCGACCAGGGCCAGTCCCGGCTCCTGGGCGAGCTCCATGACGTCGTAGTCGAGGGCAAGGACACCGACGTCGGGGTGGCGCATGCGCTTGAGACCCGCGCGGTGCACGCGGACGTCCCGGGTCGCCCACAGCTCGCGGAAGCGCTCGGAGCGCGTCGAGAGCTCCCCGACGAGGTCGCTGAGCGCCTTGTCGTACGGGTTGCGTCCCGCCGCACCGTGCAGCGCGGCCACCACGGCGCGCGAGACGTCGTCCCAGTCGACGTAGTAGCGGCGCGCCGCAGGGTCGAGGAACGCGAACCGGGCCGTGTTGGGAGCGGTGCCGGTCGCGCGCGCGAAGTCGTGGACCGGGGCGTGCAGCTCGCGGGCCAGCGCGTTGGTCGCGACGATGTCGCGACGGCTGTCCGTCACGTACGCGGGCGTCGCCGTCATCGAGTCCAGGACCCGCTGCACCGACACCGGGACCGACGCGGCGCGCGCCGGCTCCCGGCGCCTGCGCGCCGGCCGGTTGGCGGCGTGCGCCAGATGGCGCAGGTGCAGCGTCTCGGCCTCGTCGAGCCGCAGGGCCGCCGCGAGCGCGTCGAGCACCGCGTCCGACGCCCCGGCCAGGTTCCCCCGCTCGAGCCGCGCGTAGTACTCGGACGAGACGCCCGCGAGCACCGCGACCTCGTCACGGCGCAGCCCGGGCACCCGGCGCCGCCCCGTGCTCGGGGGCAGGCCCACCTCGGCCGGCGACAGCCGGGCACGGCGGCTGGACAAGAACTCGCGCACCTCGTCTCGTGGGTCCATGCCCTCGAGCCTACGAGCCGCGCCCCGTCCCAGCCACGCACTGCCAGTACACCCTTCGACAGGGCGTTCCACCCTCGTCCGGGCGATGGTGGAGTAGGTGACGAGCCACGGACCGACCGGTGGCCACCGGGACGAGAGGGACCTGACCCATGCGAGCGACGTTCTTGTACGGCACGGGAGACATCAGGGTCGAGGAGGTCCCCGACCCCGCGATCCAGGAGCCCACCGACGCCCTCGTGCGGGTCGTGCGGGCGTGCGTGTGCGGCTCCGACCTGCACCGCTACCACGACTTCCCGCCGACCGACCGCGGCCGACCCATGGGCCACGAGCTCCTCGGCGTCGTCGAGGACGTCGGGGCGGACGTGAGCTCCGTCCGCCCCGGCGACCTCGTGATCTGCCCGTTCACCATCCAGGACAACACGTGCGTCTACTGCCGCGAGGGCATGCAGACCTCGTGCGTGCACGGCCAGTTCTTCGGGACCGGCGGCGTCGGCGGGGCGCAGGCCGAGGCCGTGCGCATCCCCCTCGCCGACGGCACCCTCGTCCGGACGGGCACGGCGCTCGCGGACACCGACGAGGCGTTGCTCGACTCGTTCCTGTCGCTCTCCGACGTCTTCCTGACCGGGCACCACGCCGCGCACATGGGCCGCGTCGGGCCCGGGCGGACCGTCACGGTGATCGGGGACGGCGCCGTCGGGCTGAGCGCGGTACTCGCCTCGCGCCGGCTCGGTGCCGAGCGCGTGGTCCTCATGGGGCGTCACACCGACCGCACCGACCTGGGCATCGAGCTCGGCGCGACCGACGTCGTCGCCGAGCGGGGGGAAGAAGGCGTCGCGCGGGTCCGAGACCTCACCGACGGGCAGGGCACCCACGTCGTGATCGAGGCCGTCGGGCACATGCCCGCCTACCAGCAGGCGTTCGGGGTCGTGCGGGTCGGCGGCGTCATCTCCCGGGTGGGCGTCCCGCAGTACGAGGACGCGCCCGTCGGGTGGGGGTCCCTGTTCGGGCGGAACATCACGCTCACGGGCGGCCCCGCCCCCGTGCGGGCCTACATCGAGGACGCCCTGGCCGACGTGCTGGCCGGGCGCATCGATCCCGGCAGGGTGTTCGACCGGACCCTGCCGCTCGACGACGTCGCCGAGGCCTACCGCCTCATGGACGCCCGCGAGGCCCTCAAGGTCGTGGTCCTGCCGTGAGCAGGTGCCCCTGCGCGCCGCGGCCGCCTCCGCCCGACGAGATCACCACGGCCGACCGTCCGGACCGCCCGTCCGCACGACGAGAACTCCTGAGGAGCACCATCACATGACCACCCCCGCAGCACCGACCCTCACCCTGAACAACGGCGTCACGATGCCCGCCCTCGGCTTCGGCGTCTTCCAGACCGCGCCCGAGGAGACGATCTCCTCGGTCGCGACCGCCCTGGAGACCGGCTACCGGCTCGTGGACACCGCCGCGGCCTACGGCAACGAGCGCGAGGTCGGCCGGGCGATCGCCGAGTCCGGCCTCGACCGCGGAAAGGTCTTCGTCGAGACCAAGGTCTGGATCAGCGACTACGGCTACGAGTCGACCCTGCACGCGTTCGACAAGTCGGCCGGCAAGCTCGGCGTCGAGCAGATCGACCTGCTCCTGCTGCACCAGCCGCTGCCGTCCCGGTTCGACCTCACCCTCGAGGCCTACCGCGCCCTGGAGACCCTGCTCGCCGACGGCAGGGTCCGGGCGATCGGCGTGAGCAACTTCATGCCCGAGCACCTCGACCGGCTGCTGGGGACCGCGAGCGTCGTCCCGGCCGTCAACCAGGTCGAGGTCCACCCGTACTTCCAGCAGCGTGAGCTCCAGGCGGCGGACTCGGCCCGCGGCATCCTGACCCAGGCCTGGTCACCCATCGGCGGCATCACGTCCTACCGCGAGGGTGGCGCGCGCACGTTCGACGACCCCGAGATCCTCGCGATCGCCGAGGCGCACGGGAAGTCGGCCGCGCAGGTCATGCTCCGCTGGCACCTCCAGGAGGGGCGCTCCGCGATCCCCAAGTCGACCAGGCCGGCCCGCATCGCCGAGAACTTCGACGTGGCCGACTTCGCGCTCACGGACGCAGAGCTCGCCGCGATCGACGCGCTCGACCAGGGTGTGCGCCGCGGCCCCGACCCGGCCGACATCACCCTGGAGGCCTTCGGCAGGGAGATCCCCGAGGCGTGAGCGCGCCCTGACGTGCACCCGGTAGGACGCGTGAGGCCCGGCAGGGCTCCCCTGCCGGGCCTCACGCACGTCCTCCGGGTCAGCGCCCGGGCGGCATGCTCACTCCCCCGCGGGCACCACGCGCGGCCACAGGTCCTCCGCGGCAGGGGTCCACACCGACGGGTCCGCGGCGACCTGCTCGCCCGAGCGGATGTCCTTGACCTGGTGCGGCACGACCTCGCCGTCCGCGCCGATCCCCGCAGGGAACCACACGAACGGGATGCCGCGACGGTCCGCGAACTTGATCTGCTTGCCGAACTTCGCCGCGCTCGGTGCGACCTCGACCGGGATGCCGCGCGAGCGCAGCGCCACCGCGACCGCGTCCGACGCAGCCCGCGTCTCCTCGCTCGTCACCGCGACCACGACGGCGCTCGGCACCGACCGCGTCGAGCGGACCAGGCCCGCGCTCAGCAGCCGCGAGACCAGGCGGGAGACCCCGATCGACAGACCCACGCCCGGGTAGGTGTTCGCACCGTCCGAGGCCAGGGTGTCGTAGCGACCTCCCGAGCAGATCGACCCGAGCTGCTCGTGCCCCACCAGGACCGTCTCGTACACCGACCCCGTGTAGTAGTCCAGACCGCGCGCGATCTTCAGGTCCGCGACCACGACGCCCGGCGCCCGCACGGCCGCCGCGTCGATCAGCGCCGAAAGCTCTCCCAGCCCCTCCTCGAGCAGCTCCGACGTCACGCCGTGCTCGCCCGCGAGCGCCCGCACCCGCTCCGCGACGGTCGCGTCCGATCCGGAGATCGCCGCGAGCGCCAGGCACGCGGCCGCCTGCTCGGGCGTCGCCCCCGTCTCGGCGACCAGCAGCGCCGCGACCTTGTCCGGACCGACCTTGTCGAGCTTGTCGATGCTGCGCAGCACCCCCTCGACGTCGTCCAGGGCCAGCCCGCGGTAGAAGCCCTCGGCGACCTTGCGGTTGTTCACCAGGATGCGGACCTCGGGAACGCCGATCGAGCGCAGCTCGCCCAGCGCCTCGGCCATGACCAGGGGCAGCTCGACCTCGAAGTGGTAGGGCAGCTCACCCGCACCCACCACGTCGATGTCCGCCTGCACGAACTCGCGGAAGCGCCCGTCCTGCGGGCGCTCACCGCGCCACACCTTCTGGATCTGGTGCCGCTTGAACGGGAACGCCAGGTGCCCGGCGTTCTCCAGCACGTAGCGCGCGAACGGCACCGTCAGGTCGAAGTGCAGGCCGAGCTGCTTGTCCCCCTTGCCGCCCCGGTCCCCGTCGCCCGGCTCGGCCTCCTCCTGGAGGCGGCGCAGCACGTACACCTCCTTGGAGGTCTCGCCCTTGCGCAGCAGCTGGTCCAGGGGCTCGACGGCCCGCGTCTCGATCCCCGCGAACCCGTGGAGCTCGAACGTGCGACGCAGCGTGTCGAGCACGTGCTGCTCCACGACGCGTCCAGCAGGGAGCCATTCGGGGAAACCGGAGAGAGGTGTAGGTCGGGCCATGGGACCCGATCTTTCCAGACTCGCGAACCGAACGAGCAATCCACTCACCGCGGCGGCGTCCCCCGGCCTCGTGCGTCCCACCCGGACCGTGCCGGGACGCACGAGCTCACAGACCGCGCAGGTACGGGTTGGTGCGGCGCTCGCGGCCGACCGTGGTGAGCGGGCCGTGACCGGGGACCACCTGGAGGGAGTCGTCGAGGTGCCCGACGACGTCGCGCAGGGTTCGCTGCATCGTCTCGCCGTCTCCTCCGGGCAGGTCGGTCCGGCCCACGGACCCGGCGAACAGGACGTCCCCGGCGAGCACGACCCCGGCCGCCTCCTGGCCGTCCCGTGCCGCGCCCGACGTCCCGTGCTCGTCGCCCGCCGTGAGCGGGAGGTAGAGCGTCGAGCCCTGGGTGTGGCCCGGCGCGTGCAGCGCGTCGACCAGGACGCCACCGAGGTCGAGCCGGGTGCGCTGGTCCGCCGCCGACGTGCCACCGGGACCGGGCGTCCCCGGGGTTCCGTCCGCACCTCCCGAGCCGAACGTGCGGACGTCACCGGGCTCCCGGTAGTCCTCGACCAGGGCGCCGCCTGCCGCGAGCGCGGCGGCCAGCGGCCCGGTCGCGAGGCGTCCGCCCGCCGAGGAGGGGGCGTGCTCGATCGTGCCGAGCGGGTCCGCGAGCCGGTACGCGTCGGCCGCGTGGATCCACAGCGGCACCCCGTACAGGTCGCACAGCTCCGCGGCGTCCCACGTGTGGTCGGCGTGCCCGTGCGTCGCGAGGACCGCGGTCGGCGACAGGCCGTGCTCGCGCACGAGCGCGGTCACGCCGGGGACGACCCCTGCCCCCGCGTCGACGATCACGCACGGGCGCGCGGCGCCGTCGGGCACGTCCTGCGACCCGGGCGCGACGATCGTGCAGTTGGTCCCGAACACGGGGGCGACCACGAGGAAGATGTCCATGCAGGGACAGTACCGACCTCACAAACAGGACACCTGATACCGGACCGTGACCTGAAAGGCGGAAAGTCACCGCGCCGGACCGCTCCCGATGCCTAGACTGTCCTCTGAAACCGTGGATCACCCGTGCAAGCACGCGCCTTCGCGCCGGCACGCGGACCTGCCCGTGGCGTGAGACGAAGGAGTTGGGGTGTCAACGAGCAAGCGCGAACGTGAGCGCGCCCGTCTGCGTGAGCAGAAGTGGACCCGGCGTCAGGCCGACGCTCGCGCCCGCCGACGTCGCGTGTGGACGATCGCCGCGGCCGTCTCCGGGGTCGCGGTCCTCGCCGGCGTGACCGCGCTCGCCGTCTCCGCGAACGCCCCCGACGCGACGTACACGCTCCCTCCCGCCGCGGCCGCCGAGGACCGCGAGTGGACCGGCGAGCTGCGCACGAGCGCCGGCGACGTCGCGTTCACCCTCGACGGGCAGGCGGCACCCCAGGCCGTCGCGAACTTCGTCTCGCTCGCCCGTGCAGGGTTCTTCGACGACACCGACTGCCACCGCCTGACCACCGCGAACATCTTCGTCCTGCAGTGCGGCGACCCCACGGGCACAGGCACCGGAGGGCCCGGCTACACGTTCGGACCCGTGGAGAACACGCCCGAGGACGGGTTCTTCCCCGCAGGCACCATCGCCATGGCCCGTGCGCAGTCGACGGACTCCCAGGGCAGCCAGTTCTTCCTCGTCTACGAGGACAGCACCTTGCCGACGAACACCGGTGGGTACACCGTCTTCGGCAAGATCACATCCGGCTTGGACGTCGTCCGAGCAGTCGCTGACGCGGGCACAGCGGACGGAGCCGTCGACGGCTCCCCCGCCACCCCGGTCACCATCGAAGGAGTTGAGACCCAGTGAGCGAGAGCACCGAGAACCACGCGAACTCTCCGGCGCAGGCATCCGAGGAGGCCCCCGCGACGGAGCAGGTCGAGGTGCCGGCGGTCGCTGAACCGACCGAGGCCGCGCCTGCGACCGACGCGCCCGAGGCCACGACGGACGCGCCCGCAGCAGCGGGCGACGAGGCCGCCGCCCCCGTCACGGACGAGACTCCTGCCGAGACGCCCGACGCCCCGGCCGACGCCGAGGTCGCCGCACCCGCGGCTGTCACCGAGGCAGCGACAGAGACCGCCGAGGCCGAGGCCCCGACCGACGCCGCACCGGCCCCCGAGCCGACCGCGGTGCCCAAGCCGTCGGCCGCGCCCAAGCCGAGCGCGATCCCGGTCCCGCGTCCCCCCAAGCCGGGGACCCCGGCCCCCACCGCCCCGGCCGCGACGGCCATCGCCCCGGCCGCAGCCGCGGCAGTCATCCCCGACGACAGCCCGGCCGCCAAGGCCGCCGCAGGCTTCGGCCGGGTCGACGAGGACGGCACCGTCTACGTGACCGAGACCGCGGGCGAACGCAGCGTCGGGCAGTTCCCCGGGGTCACCCCCGAGGAGGCGCTCGCGCTGTACGTGCGCCGCTACCTCGACCTCCAGGCCAAGGTCGCCCTCTTCGAGGCGCGCCTGACCGGCACGGACCTGTCCGTCAAGGAGATCGACTCGACCCTCGCCAAGCTCACCGAGGAGACCGCCGAGCCGTCCGCCGTGGGCGACCTCGACGGCCTGCGCGCCCACGTCGAGTCCCTGCGCACGGTCGCGGCCTCGCGCCGCGCCGAGCTCGAGGCCGAGCGCAACGCCGCCAAGGAGGCGGCGCTCGCGGCCCGCACCGAGATCATCGAGGCCGCCGAGAAGATCGCCTCGACCGACCCGTCGCGCATCCAGTGGCGCCCGGCGGGCGAGGAGCTGCGCAAGCTCCTCGACCAGTGGAAGGACGCCCAGCGCAACGGGCCGAGGATCGACCGGACCAGCGAGGAGGCGCTCTGGAAGCGCTTCAGCCACGCCCGGACGGCCTTCGACCGCGAGCGCCGGCACTACTTCGCCGAGCTCGAGCAGCGCAACTCCTCGGCCAAGGAGGTCAAGGAGAAGCTGGTCCAGCGAGCCGAGGCCCTGCAGAACAGCACCGACTGGGGTGCGACGGCGGGCGCCTTCCGCGACCTCATGACCGAGTGGAAGGCCGCCGGGCGCGCCAACCGTCGCGACGACGACGCCCTGTGGGCGCGTTTCCGTGCGGCGCAGGACGCGTTCTTCCAGGCCCGTGACGAGCTCAACGCCGCGACGGACGCCGAGTACGCGCAGAACCTCGTGGTCAAGGAGGCTCTCCTGGAGCAGGCCGAGAAGCTGGTTCCGGTCACGGACCTGGCCCAGGCCAAGGTCGCGCTGCGCGACATCCAGGAGAGGTGGGAGGACGCGGGCAAGGTGCCGCGTGCCGACGTCCAGCGTGTCGAGGCCCGTCTGCGGGCGGTCGAGACCGCGGTCCGTGACGCCGAGCAGTCGCAGTGGTCGCGGTCGAACCCCGAGACGCGCGCCCGCGCCGAGGGTGCTGCCGCCCAGCTCGAGTCCGCGATCGCGGGCCTCGAGGAGGACCTGGCTGCCGCGACGGCGAAGGGCGACAAGCGCAAGGTCGCCGAGATCGAGTCGGCGATCACGGCTCGTCGCGCGTGGCTCGAGCAGGTCGTGAAGGCCGCCGAGGACTCGCGCGGCTGATCGCGCAGCACACGAGGGGCCCGGGCGGGCCTGTGGACGAGCACCTTGTCCACAGGCCCGCCCGGGCCCCTCGCGCATGCCTGCGGGGGACGTCAGGCTGGGTCCGTGACCACGCTGACCCAGCCTCCTGCCGTCGTCTCGGCCCGTGCCCGCACGCCCGCGGACCTCGCGATGGACGTCCCCGTCGCGGACGCGCCGCTCCTGGTCCGTCCTGAGCACGTGGGCGGTCGTGTCGCCTGGGCGGACCTGGTCCGGTGCGGGGCGCTCGTGCGGGTCCGGGAGGACGTCGCGGTCCGCCCGACGACGGAGGTCACCCCAGCCGTCCGCGCGCTCTGCCTGGCTCCCCTCGTCCCCCCGCGCACCGTGGTCGGCGGGATGAGCGCCGCGTGGGTCCACTGCGGGGTCCCGGACGACGCCGTGGTCGAGGTCGTCCACCCCCTGGGTGTCCACCGACCACCACCGCGCCACGGTCGGGTCGCACGCCAGAGCGCCCTGCTGCGCCCCGAGACGGTCGAGCTCGGGTCGGTCCTCGTGACGACCGTCGAGCGGACCGCCGTGGACGTCGCGTGCCTGACCGACCCTCGGCTCGCGGCCCCGGTCCTGCGGGCCCTGGTGGAGCGGGCCGGTCTGGACGCCCGGGCGGCCCTGCGGGTCCTCGACCTGCGTCACCGTCGCACGGGCCGACCGCGCGCCCGGGCGCTGCTCACGGACCTGTCGGCCGCGCCCGCGCCGCCGGGCGCCGGGTCGTCGCCGGGCGCCGGGACGGCCCCGCGTCTACCGTGAGGGGATGCCTCGTTCCACGACCCCGGCGGTCGAGCTCGACGTCGACGGGCGCACCGTGCGCGTCACGAGCCCCGACCGCGTCGTCTTCCCCGGCCGCGGGCTGACGAAGCTCGACGTCGTCACCTACTTCCGGTCGGTCGGACCGGGCATCCTCGCGGCGCTGCGAGAGCGGCCCACGACGCTCGAACGCTGGCCCAAGGGAGTCTTCGAGGGAGCACGGCTGAGCACGCGCACGGACAACAGCGGCGACGCGTTCTACCAGAAGCGCATCCCCCAGGGGGCCCCGGACTACGTCGAGACGGCCCGCATCGCGTTCCCGAGCGGCCGCACGGCCGACGAGGTGCGCCCCACCGAGCTCGCGGTCGTCCTGTGGGCCGCCAACCTGGGCACCCTGACCTTCCACCCGTGGCCCGTGACGGGCGCGGACGTGGAGTCCCCCGACCAGCTCCGCATCGACTTGGACCCGCAGCCCGGCACCGACTACTCCGATGCCGCACGCGTGGCCCCGCACCTGCGCGAGCTGCTGGGCGAGCTGGGTCTGGAGGGTTTCCCGAAGACGTCGGGCGGCCGCGGGCTGCACGTGTTCGTCCCGGTCGAGCCGCGGTGGAGCTTCGTGCAGGCGCGCCGGGCGACGATCGCGATCGGGCGCGAGCTCGAACGTCGCCTGCCCGACCAGGTCACGACGAAGTGGTGGAAGGAGGAGCGCGGGGTCAAGATCTTCGTCGACTACAACCAGATGGCGCGCGACCGCACGATCGCCTCGGCGTACTCGATCCGTTCCAACGCCCGGGCCACGGTCTCGGCGCCGCTGCGCTGGGAGGAGGTGCCCGACGTCGGGCCGGACGACTTCGACGTGCTGACCATGCCCGCGCGCTTCGCGGAGGTGGGCGACCTGCACGCGCGCCTCGACGCGGCGGCCCCCGAGCCACGGTTCTCGCTCGAGCAGACCCTCGAGCTCGCGGCGCGCGACGAGCGCGACCACGGCCTGGGTGACCTGCCCTACCCGCCCGAGCATCCCAAGATGCCCGGCGAGCCCAAGCGCGTGCAGCCCAGCAAGGACGCCTCACGGCACGCCGAGGATTCCCAGGGCCCGTGACGCGTGCCCGGCTCGTCCGCGCCGGGAAGGAGGCCTGAGGCGCCTCCTGGGCCCTTGTCAGCGCTGTCGGTGCCGCCGACGCCGCTCGGCCGGGGTCCGTGTGCGCTCACGCCACGCCCGGCGCCCCCGGCAGCAGCTCGTCGAGGCGGTAGCTCACCGGCTCCTCGAGCTGGTCGTACGTGCACGACGACGGCTCGCGGTCCGTGCGCCAGCGCCGGAGCTGGACGGTGTGCCGGAACCGGCTGCCCTCCATGTGGTCGTACGCGACCTCGAGCACCTTCTCGATCCGCAGCGGCACGAACGACAGGTCCTTGGTGCCGCTCCAGCGCGACTGTGCGCCGGGCATGCGACCCGTGCCGGGGCTCTCCCACCCCGCCCAGGGATGCTCGGCCGCGTCCGGGTCGGCCGGGTCGAGCACGAGCGGGGCCAGCTCGGGGACGAGCTCGGCCCGGCGCGCCCGGGGGAACGACGCCGCGACCCCGACGAACTGCAGCGCCCCCACGTCGTCGTACAGGCCCAGGAGCAGCGAGCCCAGGAGCGGTTCCTCGGGCGTCGAGGTCTTGTGCAGCCGGTACCCCGCGAGCACGACGTCGGCCGTGCGCTCGTGCTTGACCTTGAGCATGACACGCTTGTTCGGCTGGTAGGGCGCCGCGAGCGGCTTGGCCACGACCCCGTCGAGCCCCGCCCCCTCGAAGACGGCGAACCACTCCTGGGCCACCGCACGGTCGGTCGTGCGCGGGGTCAGGTGCACGTGCGGGCCGTCGAGCCCCAGGCCCGCCAGCAGCTCCTGACGACGGCTCAGGGGCTCACCCGTGACGTCCTCGTCGCCCAGGGCCAGCAGGTCGAAAACCACGAGGCTCGCCGGGGTCTCCTCGGCCAGGCGCGCGACGCGCGAGGCCGCGGGGTGGATGCGCTGCTGGAGCGCCTCGAAGTCGAGCCGACCCCCTTGCGCGAGCACGATCTCCCCGTCGACGACGCACCGCTCGGGCAGGGCGTCGAGCACCGCGGCCACGACGTCGGGGAAGTACCGCTCCATGGGCTTGGCGCTGCGGCTGTCGAGGCGCACCTCGTCGCCGTCCCGATACACGATCGCCCGGAAGCCGTCCCACTTGGGCTCGAACACCAGGCCGCCGGCGACCGCAGCAGGGTCCGGGACACCCGAGACGGCCTTCGCGAGCATGGGCAGCGTGGGTGGCAGCACGGGCAGGTCCATCCCCCGATGCTGCCACCGGGGGCGGGCGGGCACCTGTCGAGCACGGCCCTGGCCGCGCACCCAGGCCCGACGACGTCGCCCGGCTGGGCCGGGTCGGCTCGCCCGCGCGCCGCTCCCCCGGGCGACGGGCACGCCCCCGGTGCCCGACGTCGTCGGGCGTCGCGGGGGCGCAGCCCGGTCAGGCCGGGAGCGGCGGCCGTTCCTCGGCCTTGGATCCCGTGATGCGGTAGACGTCGAACACGCCGTCGACCTTGCGCACCGCGGACAGGACCGTGGCCAGGTGGCCCGGCTCGGCCATCTCGAACACGAAGCGGGACATCGCGACCCTGTCGTTCGAGGTCGAGACCGTCGCCGAGAGGATGTTGACGTGGTGGTCCGACAGGACCCGCGTCACGTCCGAGAGCAGGCGTGCCCGGTCGAGCGCCTCGACCTGGATCTGCACCAGGAACAGGGCGTTGCTGCCCGTGGTCCAGTCGACGTCCACGATGCGTTCGGGCTGGTTGCGCAGCCCCACGACGTTGGCGCAGTCCGCCCGGTGGACGCTGACGCCCTGACCGCGCGTGATGAAGCCGATGATCTCGTCGCCGGGCACCGGGGTGCAGCACTTGGCGAGCTTGACCCAGATGTCGTCCACGCCCTTGACGACCACGCCCGGGTCGCCCGTGCGGGGGCGGCGGGCCGTGTGCCCGGGGCGCGTGATCTCGGCCAGGTCCTCCGACGCGCCGTCCTCGCCACCGAGAGCGTGCACGAGCTTCTGCACGACGCTCGCCGCCGAGACCTGGCCCTCGCCGATCGCCGCGTACAGCGCCGAGACGTCGGGGTAGCGCATCTCGTTCGCGAGACCCACGAGCGACTCGTGGCTGAGCAGGCGCTGGATCGGCAGGTTCTGCTTGCGCATGGCCTTGGCGATCGCGGTCTTGCCGTGCTCGACGGCCTCCTCGCGGCGCTCCTTGGAGAACCACTGGCGGATCTTGTTGCGGGCACGCGGGCTGCTGACGAACGCGAGCCAGTCACGGCTGGGACCCGCGGTCTCCGACTTGGAGGTCAGGACGTCGACGACGTCGCCGTTCTCCAGCTTGGAGTCGAGCGGGACGAGCCGCCCGTTGACGCGCGCCCCCATGGTGCGGTGGCCCACCTCGGTGTGCACCGCGTAGGAGAAGTCGACGGGCGTCGACCCTGCGGGCAGCGCGATGACGTCACCCTTGGGCGTGAAGACGTAGACCTCCGCGCCGCCGATCTCGAAGCGGAGCGAGTCGAGGAACTCCGAGGGGTCCGCGGTCTCCCGCTGCCAGTCGACGAGCTGGCGCAGCCACTGCATGTCGGTCGACGCGGTGTCCGGAGCGCCGCTCGACTTGGCGACCTCCTTGTACTTCCAGTGCGCCGCGACCCCGTACTCCGCGCGGCGGTGCATGTCGTGCGTGCGGATCTGGATCTCGACGGGCTTGCCGCCGGGGCCGATGACCGTGGTGTGCAACGACTGGTACATGTTGAACTTGGGCATCGCGATGTAGTCCTTGAACCGCCCGGGGACGGGGTTCCATCGCGCGTGCAGCGCGCCGAGCGCCGCGTAGCAGTCGCGCACGGTGTCCACGAGGACGCGTGCGCCGACCAGGTCGTAGATCTCCGCGAAGTCGTGCCCGCGCACGATCATCTTCTGGTAGATCGAGTAGTAGTGCTTGGGGCGCCCGGTCACGGTCGCCTTGATCTTCGCGGTCCGCAGGTCCGCGGTCACCTGCTCGCGGACCACGGCGAGGTACTCCTCGCGGGCCGGCGCACGCTCGGCGACCAGGTGCACGATCTCCTCGTACACCTTGGGGTAGAGGGTCGCGAACGACAGGTCCTCGAGCTCCCACTTGATCGTGTTCATGCCCAGGCGGTGGGCGAGCGGCGCGTAGATCTCGAGCGTCTCGCGGGCCTTGCGCTCGGCCGAGGACGACGGGACGAACTTCCACGTCCGGGCGTTGTGCAGGCGGTCGGCGAGCTTGATCACCAGGACGCGGATGTCGCGGGCCATGGCCACGACCATCTTGCGGACCGTCTCGGCCTGCGCCGCGTCGCCGTACGTCACCTTGTCGAGCTTGGTGACGCCGTCGACGAGCATGGCGATCTCCTCGCCGTACTCCTCGGTCAGGTGGTCGAGCGAGTACTCGGTGTCCTCGACCGTGTCGTGCAGCAGGGCCGCGGCGAGCGTCGCCCCGTCGAACCCGAGGTCGGCGAGGATCGTCGCGACGGCCACGGGGTGCGTGATGTACGGGTCACCGCTCTTGCGCATCTGACCGCGGTGAGCCTTCTCCGCGGTCGCGTAGGCGCGCTCGATGACCGACAGGTCGGACTTGGGGTGGTTGGTCCGTACCGCCTGGAGCACGGGCTCGAGCGCGGGGATGCCTCCCTGGCTCCCCCGGACCCCGAACCGCACCAGCCGCGACCGTACCCGTGCTGCCGAGGACTGCCCGCTGTCGCTCGTGGACCGACCGGTCCGTGTCTCTTCGCTCATGCGTGCCTCCTCACCCTGATCGCCGGAGAATCTCGACGTCCGTCGGAGTGGCAATCCTACGACTCCACGCGCAGGAGCGTGTCGACCTGGCGGCCCGCGAGCCGTTCGCGGCCCCCGAGCCCGTCGAGCTCGAGCAGGAAGGCGAGGCCGACGACGACGCCGCCGCAGCGCTCCACGAGCTCGGCACCGGCCGAGGCGGTCCCGCCCGTGGCGAGCACGTCGTCGACCACGAGGACCCGTGCCCCAGGGGCGAGCGTCCCCGTGCGCAGCTCGATCGAGGCGGTGCCGTACTCGAGGTCGTACGTGACGGTCTCGGTGGGCGGCGGGAGCTTGCCCGCCTTGCGCAGCGGCAGGAAGCCGACGCCGAGGCGGGTCGCGAGCGGGGCGCCGATCAGGAAGCCGCGGGCCTCCAGACCGGCGACGAGGTCGACGCCCCCCGCGGCGAAGGCCGCGAGGGAGTCGACCACGTCGCCGAGCGCCCTGCCGTCGGCGAGCAGGCCGGTGATGTCACGGAACGTGACGCCGGGCTGGGGGTAGTCCGGGACGTCGCGGATCAGTCCGAGGACCTCTGCCGCGCGCTCGTCCCCCAGACCCGTCAGGCCGACGGGAAGGATGCTGCTGGTGCTCATGAGGGGTCAGTGCCCCCGCTTGCGTCGCGGTTGTGCCTTGACGCCCTGGTGCGAGCCGGGCTGGAGCTGGCCGGCACCCTGGACCCCGGCGGCGGCCAGGGCGGCGTCGTCCGTCGCGCCGCCCGTGGACTGCGCGGCCTGCTCGACGAGAGCCGCCCGCTTCTCCAGGACCTTCTTGGTGTGCTCCTTGATGGCGGGCTCGCGCTCGCGCAGCGTGACCTCCAGGGGCGTCGCCAGGAAGATCGAGGAGTACGCACCGACGGCCATGCCGACGAACAGTGCGAGCGAGATGTCGCGCAGCGTGCCGGCTCCCAGGAGGAACGCGCCGATGAACAGGATCGCGCTCACGGGCAGCAGCGCCACGACGGAGGTGTTGATCGACCGGACGAGGGTCTGGTTGACCGCGAGGTTCGCACGCTCCGCGTAGGTGCTGCGGGTCTGGTCGAGGATGCCGTGCGTGTTCTCACGGACCTTGTCGAAGACCACGACCGTGTCGTAGATCGAGTACCCGAGGATCGTCAGGAAGCCGATCACGGTCGCCGGGGTCACCTCCCAGCCGATCGCCGCGTAGATCCCGACCGTGATGATGAGGTCGTGGAACAGCGCGATGAGCGCGGCCGCGGCCATGCGCCAGTTGCGGAAGTAGATCGTCATGACCAGGCCCACGAGCGCGAGGAAGACGATGAGGCCCGTGATGGCCTTCTGCGAGACGTCCTTGCCCCAGCTGGGGCCGATGAACGCGGTCGTGACGTCGTTCTCTGTCACGGAGTAGGCGCCGGCGAGCGCGTCGCGGACCTCGAGGACCTCGTCCGCCGTCAGTCGGTCGGTCTGGACGCGGATCGCGCTGCCACCGACGGTCGTGACGCGCGGGACCTCTTCCGGCGCGACCTCTGCCACGGCGTCGATCGCGGGCTGCTGGCTGGTGTCGCTCACGTTGGAGACGACGAACTCCGAGCCGCCGCGGAAGTCGATGCCGAGGTTGAAGCCCTTGGTGAGCAGGACCCCGAACGACAGGACGACCATGACGATCGCGACGATGTAGAAGCGGCGGCGGTTGCCGACGATCTGGTAGGACTTGCGACCCGTGTAGAGGTCGTTGCCCCACTGGGCGAATCCCTGCGCCATCAGAGGTTCTCCTCGTTCTTGTCGCCCTCGGTCGAGGAGCCGGTGGTGGGGGCGTCGGACTCGGCTGCCCGGCGGGCCGCGGCACGGCGCTCGGCGATCGTCATGCGGGTGCCGTCACCTCCGGTCGCGCCCTGGAGGCTCGCGCCGGCACCGACCTTCTCGCGGGTGGGGCTGTCGAACGGTTCGTCGACGGCCGCGTCGCTGACCGGTGCGCCCTTGTCCTCGGTGGTCCCGGGGCGGGCGACCCGCCCGCGGCCGGCGTACCGGGTGGTCGCTCCGAGGCGACGCGGGTCGAGGCCCGAGGCCGGGTGCCCGCTGGCGAAGAACTTGGTCTTCGCGAGGAGCTGCATGACCGGGTGGGTGAACATGAAGACCACGATCAGGTCGATCAGGGTCGTCAGTCCGAGCGTGAACGCGAAGCCGCGCACGCCGCCCACGGCCAGGAAGTACAGCACGACCGCGGCGAGGAAGTTGACCGCGTCGGAGGCCAGGATGGTGCGCCGTGCGCGGTCCCAGCCCTTCTCGACGGCCGAGTTCAGGGTGCGGCCGTCGCGCAGCTCGTCGCGGATGCGTTCGAAGTACACGATGAACGAGTCCGCGGTGATGCCGATCGCGACGATGATGCCGGCGACGCCGGGCAGCGAGAGCCGGTACCCGATCGTCCAGGACAGCAGCAGGATCACCCCGAAGGTGAGCACTGCGGCGATGCCGAGCGAGGCGACGGTGACCAGGCCCAGTGCCCGGTACTGGAAGAGCGAGTAGATGACGACCAGCAGGAGGCCGATCGCGCCGGCGATGAGGCCCTTCTCGAGCTGCTCGCTGCCGAGGGTCGCGGAGATCTGCTGCTCGCTCTGGACCTCGAAGGTCAGCGGGAGCGAGCCGAAGTTGAGCTGGTTGGCGAGCAGCGCGGCGCTCTCACGCGTGAAGCTGCCGGAGATCTCGGCCTTGCCGTCCGTGATGACGTCGTTCGCGGTCGGGGCGGAGATGACGAGCCCGTCGAGGACGAGCGCGAACGCGTTCTGCGGGGAGGGAAGCGAGACCAGGCGCGTCGTCGTGTCCTTGAAGGCTGCGGTGCCCTCGTTGTTGAACTCGAGGTTGACGACCCACTGGCCGGTGCTCACGCCCTGCGCCGTGGTGCCCATGCCCGAGCTGGCGTTGGAGATCTCGGTGCCCTCGATCTCGACCGGCCCCAGGATGTACTTCGCGCTGCCGTCGTCGGCGCACGTGACCAGGGGTGCGTCGGGCTCGTCGCCCAGCCCGCCCGTGAGGTTCTTGGGGTCGGTGCAGTCGAGCGCGTCGAACTGGGCCTGGACCGCGGGGGTGATCTGGGCGAGGTCGCTCGGGTTGGCGGGGACGACGGGCGTCTCGGGCTCCGCGGGAGCCTCGGCCGGGGTCGTGGTCTCCACCGGGGTGGGGGCGCCGACGGTCAGGACCGGGCGGAACCGCATCTGCGCGGACTTGCGCACGAGGTCGAGCGTCTCGTCGCTCGGGGTGCCGGGCAGCCCGACGACGATGTTGTTGCCCTGGCTGGTGATCTCGGCCTCGGTCACGCCCGAGGAGTCGACGCGCTGGCGGATCACGTTGATCGCCTGCGTGATCGTCTCGTCGGTGACCTGACCCTCGGAGGCGATCGGCGTCAGGATGATCTGCGTGCCGCCCTCCAGGTCGAGGGCGAGTCCCGGGGTGATGCTCGCGTCCGACCACTTGGTGCCGGCGAAGATCGACGCGAACAACGCGAGGATCAGTACAGCGAGGGTCACCAGGGTGCGTACGGGCCTGGCGCGTCGTGTGTTGGAGGTGGCCAACTATCCGTCTCTTCTCGTGCGCGCGACATCGTGAGATGGCGCGGGTCGACGTCGCACCCCGGGATCGGGGTGCGACGTGGTGTCACTTGCTGTCGGTGCCGTCGTCCCGCTTGTCCCCCGGCTTGTCGGTGAGCCCGGACAGGTCGTCCGGGACGTCGAGGACGTCGTCGTTCGACGAGGAGACCGTGGCCGCGTCGCCGTAGACCGCGCCCTCCTCGGTGCCCTCGGTCAGCTCGTCGGTGCCCTCTTCCTCGACGGGCGGGTCGACGAGCTTGGCGATCGCGGCACGCAGCCAGCGCGTCTGGGTGCCGGGCGTGGACTCGATCGTGATGATGTCCTTCTCCTCGTCGACGTCGACGATGGTGCCGAACAGGCCAGACCCGGTCATGACCTCCTGGCCGGGGGCCAGGTTGGTACGGAAGGCAGCCGCTTCCTTCTGAGCCTTGCGCGACCGGTTGGTCATGAGGAACATCGCTCCGGCGGCGAGAGCGAGGATGAGAATGAGGCTGAAGTCCATGACGGGGTAACCGGTTCCTGTTCTGTGCTGGGATCTGCGCGGCAGTCTAGGCGCACGCGTACGGATCACCAACGAACCGTCCGGCCGTGGAGTTCCGCCGCTCAGATTCCCTCAGTCTAGGCCCCTGTGTCGAACAGGGTTCCGCCCGACCGCGCGGAGCCGGTCCGCTGGCCGAGCCCGGCGCCCGGTCCGCGGGGCGTGAGGGGGTCGGGCGGGGTGAGGCCGAGGTGGGCCCAGGCCGCGGGGGTGGCCACGCGACCGCGCGGGGTGCGCCCGATCAGGCCTTCGCGCACGAGGAAGGGCTCGGCGACGGTCTCGACCGTCTCCGACTCCTCCCCCACGGTCACGGCGAGCGTGCTCAGCCCCACGGGGCCGCCCCCGAACCGGGTGCACAGGGCGCCCAGGACGGCCCGGTCGAGGCGGTCGAGGCCGAGCTCGTCGACCTCGTAGACCTCGAGGGCCGCGCGGGCCGCCCGCAGGTCCATGGTCCCGTCGCCGCGCACCTGCGCCCAGTCGCGCACGCGGCGCAGGAGGCGGTTGGCGATGCGGGGCGTGCCGCGCGAGCGGCCGGAGATCTCGTGGGCGGCGGCGTGCTTGATCTCAACGCCGAGGAGCCCGGCCGAGCGGATGATGACGCGCTCGAGCTCCTCGGCCGAGTAGAAGTCGAGGTGCCCGGTGAACCCGAAGCGGTCGCGCAGCGGCGCGGGCAGGAGCCCGGCGCGCGTGGTGGCGCCCACGACGGTGAACGGTGGCAGGGACAGCGGGATGGCGCTGGCCCCCGCCCCCTTGCCGACGACGACGTCGACGCGGAAGTCCTCCATCGCGACGTACAGCAGCTCCTCGGCGGGGCGTGCGAGGCGGTGGATCTCGTCGATGAACAGGACCTCGCCCTCCTCGAGGGAGGACAGGACGGCGGCGAGGTCGCCCGCGTGCTGGATCGCGGGGCCCGACGTGACGCGCAGCGAGGTGCCGAGCTCGGCCGCGATGATCATCGCGAGGGTCGTCTTGCCGAGCCCGGGCGGGCCCGAGAGCAGGACGTGGTCGGGCGTCGCGCCGCGTGCGAGCGCAGCCTGCAGGACGAGGGAGAGCTGGTCGCGCACGACGAGCTGCCCGACGAACTCCTCGAGGCGCCGCGGTCGCAGGGCGGCCTCGGCGGCGCGTTCGAGGTCGTCCGCGGTCGAGGTCACGATGCGTTCGGACGTGAACGGCTCGTGCCCGTCCTCGTAGCCGACGCGGTCGAAGTCAGCCACGGGGGCCGCCCAGGACGCGCAGCGCGGCGCGCAGGGCGCCGGCGATCTCGTCGGGGGCGACGGCATCGGCCCCGGCCTGGGTCAGGACCGTGGCGAGGGCGTCCTCGGCGGCCTTGGGGTTCCACCCGAGGCCGACGAGCGCCTGGACGACCTGGTCGCGCTGGTCGTCCACGACTGTGGCGCCCGGGCCTCCCGGGGTCTCGCCCGGGTCGGTGCCCGTGGGGGCCCCGAGCCTGTCGCCGAGCTCGAGCGCGATGCGCTGGGCGCCCTTGCGCCCGATGCCGGGCACGCGCATGAGCGCGGCGATGTCCTCGCCCGCGACGGCGCGGCGCAGCCCGTCGGGCGTGTGGACGGCGAGCATGGCCAGGGCAAGGCGCGGGCCGACGCCGCTGACGGTCTGCACGGCCTCGAACACGGCGCGCTCGTCGTCGTCGGTGAACCCGAACAGCGTGAAGGAGTCCTCGCGCACGACCATGCTCGTGGCCAGGCGGGCGGGCTCGCCCACGCGCAGCCCGGACAGCGTCGCGGGGGT
This sequence comes from Oerskovia sp. NPDC057915, assembly GCF_042887685.1. NCBI lineage: Bacteria > Bacillati > Actinomycetota > Actinomycetes > Micrococcales > Cellulomonadaceae > Oerskovia > Oerskovia sp. NPDC057915. Next base: position 185,491 of record NZ_JBHVOS010000004.1, read on the forward strand.
CGCGTGGACGAGGTAGCCCACGGCTCCCCCGGCGCCTCCCACGTCGATGACGGCGCGGTCCAGACGGACGTCCGCGACCGTGCCCGACAGCGAAGCGATCACTGTGCCTCCATGCTTCCTCGCGGGTCCCGGCCGCGCACGACCGGCCCCGAACACCTGTACGAACCGTGGGCCACTCTAGCAACGGGCGGTGGCGCTCCCGGGTGAGCCTCGCCGTCGGGCACGGGCAGCGGGGGTCAGCGGCGGGGGCCGCGCGAGGCCTGCTCGGCCGCGGCCCATGCGCGCTGGGCGGGGGTGAGCTGGTGCCGGTCGCCGCCCTGCAGGGCGCCGGCGGGGCGCCAGAGGTGGCAGATCGCGAGGGCGAGGGCGTCGGCGGCGTCGGCGGGCTTGGGCAGCTCGGCGAGCTCGAGGATGCGCGCGACCATGCGCTGGACCTGGATCTTGTCGGCGCGTCCGGTGCCGGTCACGGCGGCCTTGACCTCGCTGGGGGTGTGCATCGCGACGGGCACCCCGCGGCGCGCGGCGGCGACCATCGCGAGGCCCGCGACCTGGGCGGTGCCCATGACGGTGCTGACGTTGTGCTGGGCGAAGACGCGTTCGACGGCCACGACGTCGGGGACGTGCTCGTCCATCCAGGCGTCCAGGCGTTGGGAGATGGTGAGCAGGCGCAGGTCCACCGACTGGTCGGGCGGGCTCTGCAGGACCCCGACCGCGACCATGCGGGCGCGCCGCCCGGGCAGCGAGTCGACGACGCCGACGCCGCAGCGGGTCAGTCCTGGGTCCACTCCGAGCACGCGCACGCGCTCACCCTCTCACGGGCCGCCCACGACGAAGGGCTCCCACGCGAGCGGTCGCGCGGGAGCCCTTCGTCACACCAGGGTGGGTCAGTCGTCGCTCTCGAGCTCGGCCATGACCTCGTCGCTCGCGGTGAAGTTGGCGTAGACGTTCTGCACGTCGTCGCTGTCCTCGAGGGCGTCGATGAGGCGCAGGATCTTGCGGGCGCCCTCGGCGTCGACCTCGACCTCCATGGAGGGGTGGAAGACGACGTCGGCGGAGTCGTACTCGATGCCGGCGTCCTGCAGCGCGGTGCGGACCGCGACGAGGTCGGTGGCCTCGGTGAGGATCTCGAACGTGTCGCCCTCGTCGGTGACCTCCTCGCCACCCGCCTCCAGGACGGCCTCCATGACGTCGTCCTCGGTGGTGCCCTCCTTGGGGACCACGATGACGCCCTTGCGGGAGAACAGGTACGACACCGAGCCCGGGTCGGCGAGCTGGCCGCCGTTGCGCGTGAACGCGATGCGGACCTCCGCGGCGGCACGGTTCTTGTTGTCGGTGAGGCACTCGACGAGGACGGCGATGCCGCCCGTGCCGTAGCCCTCGTACATGATCGTCTGGTAGTCGGCGCCGCCGGCTTCCTGGCCCGAGCCGCGCTTGAGGGCGCGGTCGATGTTGTCGTTGGGGACCGAGGACTTCTTGGCCTTCTGGACGGCGTCGAAGAGCGTGGGGTTACCGGCGAGGTCTCCGCCGCCCGTGCGGGCCGCGACCTCGATGTTCTTGATGAGCTTGGCGAACAGCTTGCCGCGCTTGGCGTCGATCACGGCCTTCTTGTGCTTGGTCGTAGCCCACTTGGAGTGTCCTGACATACCCCTGTTACTCCTTCACGATTGCGACGAAGAGCTCGTGCACCCGCGCATCGCCCGTGATCTCGGGGTGGAAGGAGGTGGCGAGCAACGTTCCCTGACGTACTGCGACGATTCTACCTGCGGCGTCACCCGTCCCGTCGGCACCGGCGTCCGGCCCGTCGCCGGACGGCGCGTGGGAGCCCGCGCCGCGGTGGCGGGTGCGGGCCAGGACCTGGACCCCGGGGCCGGTCTCCTCGACCCAGGGGGCGCGGATGAACGCGGCGGGCACGGGCCCGCCGGGGACGCCGGTCATCTCGACGGACGACTCGAACGAGTCGACCTGGCGGCCGAACGCGTTGCGCCGCACCGTGACGTCCAGCCCTCCGAGGGTCTGCTGGTCGTGCGTGGCGCCCAGGACGCGGTCGGCGAGCAGGATCATGCCGGCGCACGACCCGTACACGGGCAGCCCTGCCCCGATCGCGGTGCGCAGCGGGTCGAACAGCTCGAAGATCCGCAGCAGCTTGTCGATCGTGGTCGACTCCCCGCCGGGGAGCACGAGGCCGTCGAGGCCGTCGAGCTCGGTGGGGCGCCGCACGGTGACGGCGCGGGCGCCGGCCACCTCGAGGGCGGCCACGTGCTCGCGGACGTCGCCCTGCAGGGCGAGGACTCCAATGACCGGTTTCACGATCGCCCATCGTACGCGGCACCCGTGGCACCCCGTCCGCGCTCCCGGGGACAGCAGCGCGCAGCAGGGGCCCGACGGCGGCGCCCGCCGTGCGTGGGGAGCCCGGCCGGGCGGGTGCGGGCACGGGCGCGGGAGCGCGGGGCTACTCGGTCGCTTCGCCCAGGTGGCGGGTGCGCCCGTCCCAGCCGCCGAGGAGAGGTTCGAGGAGGTCGGGCAGCCCGGCGGGGAAGACCTCGATGGTGACCTCGCGCAGCGCGGGCAGCGTCCACCAGCGCATCTCGTCGACGACGTCGTGCTCGACCTCGGTCCAGCCGTCGCGGGTCAGGGGCGCGGTCGCGCCGGGGCCGGTGAGGCGGGCGAGGTAGAAGACCTCGTCCTGGCGGCAGCGCTCACGGTAGAAGTCGAAGATCGCCGAGCGGGTCCACACGGGGCCCTCGAGCGCGGCGGGGTCCAGGTGCAGCCCGGTCTCCTCGCGGACCTCGCGGACCGCGGCGTCGAGGTCGCTCTCGCCGGGTTCGATGCCGCCGCCGATCGTGAACCACCAGGAGCGTTCGGGCTGGTCGGTGTCGTGGCCGCGAGCGAGCAGGACCCGGTCCGCGGCGTCGAGGAGCAGGACGCGGGCGCCGCGCCGGTGGCGCAGACCGTCGGGTCCGAGGACCCACTCGGGACCGAGCGTGCTGGGGGGCGCCGGTGCCCGGGCGCCCGCCCCGGCAGGCGGGGCCGTGGACGCCGCCGGGGCGGGCGCAGCGGGTGCGTCCGCCCCGGCCGGGGCGTGGCCGACGGGCCGGTCGGGGGTGCTCGTCATGAGGAGGTCACGGGGGCGACGCCCCGGGGCCCCGGGACGACCCGACCGGCCCGCGGGGTCACCAGCCGCGCTCGGCGAGGCGGTGCGGGACGGGGATGTCGTCGACGTTGATGCCGACCATGGCCTCGCCCAGGCCGCGCGAGACGTCCGCGAGGACGGCCGGGTCGTCGTAGAACGTGGTGGCCTTGACGATCGCCGCGGCACGCTGGGCAGGGTTGCCGGACTTGAAGATGCCCGAGCCGACGAACACGCCCTCGGCGCCGAGCTGCATCATCATCGCCGCGTCGGCCGGGGTCGCGATACCGCCCGCGGTGAACATGACCACGGGCAGCTTGCCCGTGGCGGCGATCTCCTTGACGAGCTCGTACGGCGCCTGGAGCTCCTTCGCGGCGACGAACAGCTCGTCCTCCGGCAGGGACGTCAGGCGGCGGATCTCGGCGCGGATGGTGCGCATGTGCGTCGTCGCGTTGGACACGTCGCCCGTGCCCGCCTCGCCCTTGGAACGGATCATGGCCGCGCCCTCGGTGATGCGGCGCAGCGCCTCGCCCAGGTTCGTCGCCCCGCACACGAACGGCGCGTCGAACGCCCACTTGTCGATGTGGTTCGCGTAGTCGGCCGGGGTCAGGACCTCGGACTCGTCGATGTAGTCGACACCCAGCGCCTGCAGGACCTGCGCCTCGACGAAGTGACCGATGCGCGCCTTCGCCATGACGGGGATCGACACGGCCGCGATGATGCCGTCGATCATGTCGGGGTCGCTCATGCGCGAGACGCCGCCCTGGGCGCGGATGTCCGCCGGGACACGCTCGAGGGCCATGACGGCCACCGCGCCGGCGTCCTCCGCGATCTTCGCCTGCTCGGGCGTGACGACGTCCATGATGACGCCGCCCTTGAGCATCTCGGCCATGCCGCGCTTGACCTTGGCCGAGCCGACGACGTCGGTCACCTGGGGGCTGTTCTCGCCGGAATTCTCCACGGACACCGCGAAACCTCGAATCTTCACGTTGGGACGCACGAGCAGGGGTCACGCTCGTGCCGCCGACATGCTTGCACGTCACCCCCAGTCTACGGAGGCGCGCTCACCCCTCGGGCACCAGGACCGCTCAGGGGTTGCGGTCCAGCGCCGGAGGCCACGCGTCGTCCAGCTCGACCGTGACCGGCATGGGTGCGTGCCCCGCCAAGGAGAACGCCCGGGCGTACCAGGTCCGGCGCAGGCGCTGCGTCTGCGCCACCGCCTCGTTGTGGAAGCGGCGGGCGATCTGCGCCCGGTACCAGGCCCCCGCGAGCGCGGCCAGCAGCTCCGCCCCCAGAGGCGAGGCACGGATCTCCGCGACCTCCTGCGGGTCCTCGAGCGCCCCGCGCAACGTCGCCGACAGGTCGCTCTCCGCCATCGCCCGCTGCATCCCCACCCCCGCCAGGAGGCGAGGAGCCCGCACCACGGGCGCGCCGCCGTCGGGCCTGCGCACCCCCTCCGGGGCCGCCACCAGCTCCGCCAGACCCGGCACCGCCGCCGCGACCTCCCGCATGCGCAGGTCGTCGTCCAGGACCGCGTACGCCGCCTCCGCGACCAGGACCGAGCTCGCCGGGTCCAGCTCCCCCGACCCCGCCAGGTCCAGGGCCGCCGACGCCCGCCGCTCGAGCTGCGCGTCCAACGCCAGGCGCGACGCCATCACCTTGCGGTGCAACCGGTCCAGGCGAGAAGCCGCGACCCACAGCGCCCACCCCGCCACCAGCACCACGGCCACCACGATGATGGCGATCTCCGACCACGTCACGACGGGTTCCTCTCCTGCTCCGGGCGGGGCCACAACCCCAGACGGCGACCGCCGCGCAACGACGCCGGATCCTCGTGCACCGGGATCACCGCGTCCGACGCCGCCAAAGCCATCTCGTACACCGCGAGCACCTCCGCCGTCACCGTCGACCAGTCGAACCGGCGCACGAACGAGATCGCACGCTCGCAGTACCGCACCCGACCCGCCGGGTCCGCCAGCACCCGCACCACCGTCTCCGCCAACGCGACCGAGTCCCCCACCGGGAACAACGCCCCCGCCTCCCCCTCGTCCAGGACCCGACGGAACGCCCCCAGGTCCGAGGCGACCACGCACGCCCCCGCACTCATCGCCTCCACCAGCACGATCCCGAAGCTCTCACCACCCGTCTGCGGCGCGATGTACAGATCCACCGACGACAGCAGCGACGCCTTCTCCTCGTCCGAGATCGACCCCAGGAACTCCACGGCGCTCGCGGCCTCGCCCAACGCCTCCAGAGCGTCGGCCCGCCCCTGGTCCCCGCGACCCGCGACCAGGAAGCGCGCCCCCGGGACCTGCTCCAGGATTCGCGGGATCGCGGCCGTCAGGACCGGCAGACCCTTGCGCGGCTCGTCCAGGCGACCCAGGAACGCGATCGTCGGCGCGTCCGGGGTCCCCTGCCACTTCGCGGACGGCTCGGCGTCGGCGAACGTGTCGACGTACACCCCGTTCGGGATCACGACCGCATCACCACCCATGTGCTCCACGAGCGTGCGCCGCGCATCCTCGGAGACCGCGATGCGCGCCGAGATCTTCTCCAGGCTCTGACGCACCAACGGGTACACCACCTGCAGCGCCCGCGACCGGATCAACGCCGTGTGGAACGTCGCCACGATCGGCCCCTGCGCGATCCACAGCGCCAGCATGCTCAGCGACGGCGTCACCGGCTCGTGCAGGTGCAGCACGTCGAACTGACCCGCGTCCAACCACCGGCGCACCCGCGCCGCCGTGACCGGACCGAACGTCATGCGCGCCACCGACCCGTTGTACCTCACCGGCACCGCACGACCCGCGGACGTGATGTAGTCCGGGATCGGGGTGTCCTCGTCCGCAGGGGCCAGCACCGACACCTCGTGCCCCTGCGCCATGAGCGCCTCCGCAAGGTCCCGGATGTGGAACTGCACACCCCCCGGGACGTCGAACGAGTACGGGCACACGATCCCGACCTTCAGGCTCATGCCGAGCCCACCACCCCTCCACCAGTCGAACCCTGCGCGTCCGTCGCCCGCGTCCGGGCGTACCGGTCCGGGTCCAGGTCCGCCACGAACACCTTCTGCAGCATGTGCCAGTCCTCCGGGTCCGCGGCGATACCCTCCGCCAGCTGGTCGACCCACGCCTGCGTCACCGCCGCCACCCGCTCGCTGCGCGGCACCCCGTCCGGGACCGCGACCGGCGGGAAGAACCGGATCACGATCCCCCACGGAGTCCCCGCCGCCCGCCGCCGGACCCCCGTCAGCCGCTCGTAACGGATCGACGCCGTCAACAACGGCGCACCCGTCGAGACCGCCAGCGCCGCCGGCCCCGCCGCCACCCGGGCCCGCTCACCGAACAGGTCAACCTCCACGCCCCGCGACGTCAGGTCACGGTCCGCGAGCAACGGGATGAGCCTGCCCGGCCCCCGCGCACCACGCATCAGCTCACGGAACACGTCCCCGTCACCCAGGGCCAGGATCTCGATCCCCAACGAGTTCCGGAACGCCAGGAACTCCTGGAACAGCTCCTCCGGCTTCAGCCGCTCCGCGACCGTCAGCACCGGGGCGATGTGCGGCGTCGCATACGCGCCCGCCAGGTCCCAGTTGCCCGTGTGCCCCAGCGCCAGCAGAGGCGTCACCCCCCGCGACGTGAACTGCAGGCAGTTCTCGTACCCCTCCAGCCGCACCCGCGCCTCGATCTGCGCAGGAGACGCTGCCGGCAGCGTGAACGCCTCCCGGTAGTACCGCATGTACGACCGCATGCCCGCACGGCTCAACCGGCGCAGCCCCCGCGCGTCCAGGTCCGGGCGCACCCGCGCCAGGTTCCGCTCCAGCTGCGACACCCCCCCCTTGCGCGTCGCCCACGCCACGTCCGCGATCACCGTGAACAACCCGCGCAGCAGCGGCTCCGGCACCTTGTGCGCGTTGCGCCACGCGAACGTGAACGCCTTGTCCGCGCTCACCCCCACCTCAGGCACCACCCTCGGACGCCGCAGCACCCTCCGACGGCGCGGCCCCCGCAGCAGCGACCGCCTGACGACGAACCGTCGCCATCCGCTGCACGACCGTCACGGCGCTCGCGGCCGCGAGCAGGCCCAGGACCACGACCAGCACCGTCACGGGCAGCCCCAGACCCACGAGCCCCGCCGCGACGAGCGTCACGACCAGACGGTCGGCACGCTCCGCGATCCCCACGGCAGCCGTCATGCCCAGCCCCTCGGCCCTGGCCCGCGCGTACGGGACCACCGACCCCAGGACCAGGGACGCGAGCCCCACCGAGATGCCCCACGTGTTGTCGGTGCGCACGAACCACACGATCAGCCCCGTGAAGATCGCGGCGTCGGCCAGCCGGTCGAGCGTCGAGTCCAGGAACGCCCCCCACGGCCCCGAACGACCCGACAGCCTCGCCATCACACCGTCGAGCGCGTCCGAGAACGCGAAGACCATGATCGCCATGGTGCCCGCGAACAGGTGCCCCGTCGGGAACAGCCACAGCGCGGACCCCACGACCCCGAGGGTCCCCACGATCGTGACCGCGTCCGGGGACACCCCGACACGCAGCAGGAACGCCGCGATCGGCGTGAACAACCTCGTCACGACGGCGCGCAGCCGACCGAACATCTAGCTCTCCTCGGAAGTGGGCGCCACCGGCGCCACGTCGTTCTCGTCCGGCACGTTCTCGTCCGGCACGTACTCCGGCGCGGGGACCTCGTCGGGGACAGTGGGCCCGCCGGTCGTCGCCGGGCCCACGCTCCCCCACGCCGCCGCCAACCGGGCCCGGGTGTCCCCCAGCAGCTCCGGCACCGCCTTGGTGTGCGCCACGATCGGCAGGAAGTTCGCGTCCCCCGACCACCGGGGCACCACGTGCTGGTGCAGGTGCGCCGCGATACCCGCCCCCGCGACCGCCCCCTGGTTCATGCCCAGGTTGAAGCCGTCAGGACCCGACACCGCGCGCGTGACCCGCATCGCCTGCTGCGACAGCCGCGCCAGCTCGCCGGTCTCCTCGGGCGTCAGCTCCGTGTAGTCCGACACGTGCCGGTACGGGCACACCATCAGGTGCCCCGGGTTGTACGGGTACAGGTTGAGCACCACGAAGCACCACGTGCCCCGCGCCACGACCAGCCCGTCCTCGTCGGACAGCGCAGGGACCCGGCAGAACGGGCACGACGACGACCGGTCGTCGACCGGCTTGTCCTGCCCACCGATGTAGACCATCCGGTGCGGTGTCCACAACCGGTCCATCCCGTCGTCGAACCGAGGATGCCCCTCCGGGCCCTCGACCGACCCGCCTGCCCCTGCGCCGTCCGACGTCACGCGTCAGACCTGGCTGCGCTCGCGGACCGCAGACACGATCCGCTCGATGGCCTCGGCCACGGGCACGCCGTTGTCCTGGCGCCCGTCGCGGTAGCGGAACGAGACCGCACCGGCCTCGACGTCCTCGCCGCCGGCGATGAGCACGAACGGCACCTTCTGGGTGCTGGCCGTGCGGATCTTCTTGCCGAAGCGGTCGTCCGAGTAGTCGACCTCGGCCCGGATGCCCTGGGCCCGGAGCTGCGCGACGACGTCGGCGAGGTAGTCGTTGAAGGGCTCGGCGACCGGCACGGCCACGACCTGGACCGGCGCGAGCCAGGCCGGGAAGGCGCCCGCGTAGTGCTCGGTGAGCACCGCGAAGAAGCGCTCGATCGAGCCGAACAGCGCGCGGTGGATCATGACGGGGCGCTGGCGAGTGCCGTCGGAGGCCTGGTACTCGAGGTCGAACTTCTCGGGCAGGTTGAAGTCGAGCTGGATGGTCGACATCTGCCAGGTGCGGCCGATCGCGTCCTTCGCCTGGACGGAGATCTTGGGGCCGTAGAACGCGGCGCCGCCCGGGTCCGGGACGAGGGCCAGACCGGACTCCTCGGCGACCTGGCGCAGCGTCTCGGTCGCCTCCTCCCACGCGTCGTCGGTGCCGACCGACTTCTCGGGGTCGCGCGTCGAGAGCTCGAGGTAGAAGTCGTCGAGCCCGTAGTCCTTGAGCAGGTCGAGGACGAAGTTGAGCGCGTCGGTCAGCTCGGACTTCATCTGGTCGCGCGTGCAGTAGATGTGCGCGTCGTCCTGGGTGAAGCCACGGGCACGGGTCAGACCGTGCACGACGCCCGACTTCTCGTAGCGGTACACGGTCCCGAACTCGAAGAGGCGCAGCGGGAGCTCACGGTACGAGCGGCCGCGCGCGTCGAAGATCAGGTTGTGCATGGGGCAGTTCATGGGCTTGAGGTAGTAGTTCTGCCCGGCACGGCGCAGCGTGCCGTCGGCGTCGCGCTCCTCGTCGAGGTGCATGGGGGGGTACATGCCCTCGGCGTACCAGTCGAGGTGCCCGGAGACCTGGTACAGCTTCTCCTTGGTGATGTGCGGGGAGTTGACGAACGAGTAGCCCGCCTCGATGTGCCGCTTGCGCGAGTACTCCTCCATCTCGTTGCGGATGATCCCGCCCTTGGGGTGGAAGACCGCGAGCCCGGAGCCGATCTCGTCCGGGAAGGAGAAGAGGTCGAGCTCGACGCCCAGGCGACGGTGGTCGCGTCGCTCGGCCTCGGCCAGGCGCTCGGTGTAGGCGCGCAGCTCGTCCTTGGTGGGCCAGGCCGTGCCGTAGACGCGCTGGAGCTGGGGGTTCTTCTCGCTGCCGCGCCAGTAGGCCGCGGCGCTGCGCATGAGCTGGAAGCCGTTGCCGATGAGGCGCGTGCTGGGCAGGTGCGGGCCGCGGCACAGGTCCTTCCAGGCCACGGAGCCGTCGCGACGCAGGTTGTCGTAGATGGTGAGCTCGCCGGCGCCGACCTCGACCGACACGCCCTCCCCTGCCTCCTCGTCGGCAGAGCCGGAGCCCTTGAGGCCGATCAGCTCGAGCTTGTAGGGCTCGTTCGCGAGCTCGGCGCGCGCCTCGTCCTCGGTCACGACGCGACGCTTGAACGTCTGGCCGTCCTTGACGATGCGGGCCATGGCCTTGTCGAGGGCCTTGAGGTCGTCGGGGGTGAACGGGGTCTCGACGTCGAAGTCGTAGTAGAAGCCGTCGCGGATCGGCGGGCCGATGCCGAGCTTGGCGTCGGGGTTGACCTGCTGGACGGCCTGGGCGAGGACGTGCGCGGCGGAGTGGCGCAGCACGTCGAGCCCGTCGGGCGAGTCGATGGTCACGCCCTCGACCTCGTCGCCCTCGGCGACGGGGGTGTCGAGGTCCTTGAGCTGACCGTTCACACGCAGGACGACGACGTCACGGCGGCCCTGGAACAGGTCCACGCCGGTCGTCCCCGTCTCCACCGTGGTCCGTTCTCCGTCGAGAGTGATGGACAAGGGTGACGAGAGAACGTCTGACACGGTGCGCGCTCCTAGCGGCTCGAGAGGGCAGTGGAAAGGGCGCCACCAGACGGCGGCGCCCCTCGATGTTACCGACCTCGGCCGGTCGCGTGCTTATCGCGCCCGGTCAGTCGTTCGCTTCCTTGGCCTTCTCGGCCAGGGCGTCGACGTGCCCGTCGACCGAGTCCGGCGTGAATCCCTTGATCTTGTCGGCGACCTCGTCGATCTTGTCGTCGGTCAGGAAGCCCTTGGCCTTGTCGACCAGTCCCCCCAGACCTTCCTTGGCCTCGTCGCCGGCGGCAGCCGCCTTGTCCTTGGCGTCGTCGATTCCCATGCTCGTCTCCTTCGCTCCAGGTCGCGCGCGAGACCCCTGTCCCGCCTCAGCGAAAGTACCGCCGTCCGGAGCTTCCTTCCACGGGAGGGACGACTCCGACACCCTGGGCGGAGCGAAACCCGGTCCTTCCCTGCTGGTGGTGAGTCGGGTACGGCAGGTGGGGTGCTGGGGCGATCTCCGCTTGGCACACTATTTTCAACCTCAGGTCCCGGCGAGCCCGAAAAGTGTGAGATGTCCGACGCTCCCTCGGGGCCCTCTCTCCCACGGACGGCCTTCCCGCGCGTCCTGCGCCGCTGCCATGATGTGCCGCGTGCCGTACACCCCCGTCCACGCCCTGGTGTCGCTCCCCCTCGCCGGTCGCCGTGCGCGGCGCACGCTCCCCCCGGACCTGCTCCTGTGGGCGCTGCCCGCCTTCGCGGTCGGCGCGATGGTGCCCGACGCCCCGCTCTTCCTCGACGTCCTGGTCCCGGGCACCGACGAGCTGGCCCACCCCACGCACCGCCTGCTGGGCGTCGTGACCGTGGACCTGGCCCTCGCGCTCGCGTTCACCGCACTGTGGGTCCTGGTCGTCCGGGGGCCGTTCCTGGCTGCGCTCCCCCGCCGTACCGTGCCCGTGCCCGGTGCGTCGACGCGCGCGGCACGCCCGCTCGTGATCGCGGGGGCCGCCGTCGGGCTCGCCGTGGCGGGCACGCTCACGCACATCCTCTGGGACGACTTCACACACCTGCGCGGCACCGCGGTCCAGACGTGGGACGTCCTGCGCACGCCCGTCGCGGGAGTGATGGCCTACAAGTACCTCCAGCACGGGAGCTCGCTCGTCGGCTTCGTGACGATCGCGGTGCTCACCGTGCGCTGGTGGCGTCGTGCGGAGCCTGTCGACCGCCCGCAGCACCTGCGCTCCGCGGTGGTCGCCCTGTGCGCGGGGGCAGCGGTCGGGATGGTCGGGGCGACGGCGCGCCTCGTCGCGACCGACCACGCCGTGACCGTCTTCTCCCTCGCGCGCCTGGCCGCGACGTACCCCGTGCTCGGCGCAGGCCTCGGCCTGGTCGGCTGGGCCGCCGTCCGGACGGCGTCACGGCGCAGGGACGAGCGTTCCTCGGTCGCACGGGTCGCGGCAGGCGACCCGGCCCAGGACTGACCGGGCCCGACGACGTCACGTCCGCGACGTCGTCGGCTCCCCTCGCCCGCGGGCTCGGCCGACGGGCGTCCCGGCACCTCCGCGAGCCGGCAGGGCCCGCGGGGGACGCGACGCCCCGGAGTCTCCCTCCGCCCTGGTGTCACCCCGTGGGGGGACCCTGGACGGACCCCACGGGCCGCCGACCGGTACCTCAGGTGGAGGCCGGGACCGCAGGTCGCGACCTAGCGTCGTGCCATGCCCAACCCCACGCTGATCGGCGACCCGCAGGTCCGGCTCGTCCCGCTCCAGGACGACGGCGACCCGCTCGTCGAGCTCACCTGGATCGACGGCCCCGCGAGCGCAGCCGCGCGGCACGTGCGCGCGGGTCTCGCCGAGCGGCTGCTCGCCGCGCAGCGCGCGCTCCCCGACGGGCTGCGTCTCTCGCTGTCCGAGGGCTACCGCCCCGTGCGGTCGCAGGCCGAGATCATCGCGCGCTACACGTCGTCGCTGCGCGCCCGACGACCGGACCTCGCGCCGTGGGAGGTCGTCGAGCTCTCGACGCGCTACGTCGCCCCGCTCGACGTGGCACCCCACGTGGCGGGAGCCGCGGTGGACGTCACCCTCGTCGATGCCCGGGGCCGGGAGGTCGACATGGGCTGCCCGCTCGACGCGACGCCCGAGGAGAGCGGCGGCACCTGCTACTTCGCGGCCCCGGGGATCGCGCCGGAGGCCCGTGCGTACCGCGACCTCCTGGCCCGGGCGTTGACGCAGGTCGGGCTGGTCAACTACCCGACCGAGTGGTGGCACTGGAGCTACGGCGACCGGTACTGGGCGCTCGTCACGGGAGCGCCGCACGCCCTCTACGGGCCCGTCGAACGGCCGTCGGCCGCAGCATGAGCACCGACCTCCTGCACCGGCGTGCCGGCGCGCGGCCGACGGCCCTCGTGACCCGCCCGACCGCGCTCGTCGACCTCGCCGCCCTGCGGGCGAACGCCCTCACGATCGCCCGGCTCACGGGAACGCCCCTCCTGGCGGTCGTGAAGGCCGACGGGTACGGGCACGGGGCGATCGCCCTGGCCCGGGCCGCGCTCACCGGCGGCGCGAGCGCGCTCGGCGTCACCTCGGTCGCGGAAGCGGTCGCGCTGCGGCGGGCGGGCATCGACGTCCCGGTCCTGAGCTGGCTCAACGCCCCGGCGACGGACTTCCGCCCCGCGCTGCACGCCCGGGTCGACCTCGCGGTCCCGAGCCTCGACCACCTCCGGGCGGTCCGCGCGGCCGCGCGGCGGACGGGCGTCCCCGCGACGATCCACCTGCACGTGGACATCGGGATGTCGCGCGACGGGGCCGGGCAGGACGCCTGGGGGCAGCTGTGCACCGAGGCCCGTGCGGCCGAGGAAGCGCGGGAGGTCGTCGTGCACGCCCTCATGGGTCACCTCGGCTGCGCCGACCGTCCCGGGCACCCGACGACGACGCGCGACCTCGACCGGTTCGACCGAGCGACGCGGGTCGCGCACGCGGCGGGCCTCCGTCCGACGGTCAGGCACCTGGGCGGCACGGCCGCCGCGCTGACCGAACCCCGTGCGCGGCTCGACATGTGCCGCGTGGGGGCGGGCCTGGTCGGCATCGACCCCGCCGGCTCGAGGGCGCCGCTGCGACCCGCGCTGACCCTCCTCGCCCCCGTCGTCTCCGTGCGCGAGGCCGGCGCCGGGCAGCGCGTCGGGTACGGCGAGGCGCACGTGCTCCCCCGCGCGACCCGGCTGGCCCTGCTGCCCGTGGGGTACGCCGACGGCATCCCCCGGATCTCGTCCGGGCGCGCGTCGGCCCTGCTGCACGGGCGCCGCTGCCCCGTCGTGGGCCTCGTCTCGATGGACCAGGTGGTCGTCGACGTCGGGACCCTTCCCGTGGTCGCCGGGGACACCGCCGTGGTCCTCGGTCCCGGCGCAGCCGGGGAGCCCACGGCCCACGAGTGGGCGCACTGGGCCGGCACCATCGAGCACGAGATCGTCACCGGCATCGGCCCGCGCGTCGACCGCCGCCACGTCGAGGAGGACCACTGATGGGGACTGCGATGCACGAGACCCGCGAAGCCCGCGTGCCCGGCGACGCCGTGACCACGGAGGCGGTGCCCGCGGGCACCGTCCCGGGCAGCGGGCGCCTGCGCGTTGCGGTGATCGGCGGCGGACAGAGCTGTGAGCACGACGTGTCGCTGGCGACCGCGGCGTCGGTCGGCGAGGCGCTCGAGGCGCGCGACGTCGACGTCGTGCGGCTCACGATCGGCCGGGACGGGCGGTGGTTCGACGGGTACGGGTCGCTCGGGGACGGCGTCGGCGTGAGCCTCACGGCCGCCGTCGGGATCCTCAGCGGGTGCGACGTGGCCTTTCCGGCCGTCCACGGCCCTCGGGGCGAGGACGGCACCCTCGCGGGCCTGCTCGACCTCGCCGGGATCCCGTACGTCGGGTCGGGCGTGCGCGGCGGGGCCCTGGCCATGGACAAGTGGACCACCAAGCTCGTGGCGCGCGAGCTCGGCATCGCCGTCGCCGGAGGGAGGCTCGTGGACGCACGGTCGCCGCTCCCGACGGTCCGGTCGTTCCCCGTCGTGGTCAAGCCCGTCGCGTCGGGGTCCAGCCACGGCGTCACGGTCGCGCACGACGACGTCGAGCTGCGCGCGTCCGTGACCCGCGCGGGACTTCTCGACGAACGGGTCCTCGTCGAGGACTTCGTGGCCGGGCGCGAGATCGACGTCGCCGTCCTCGAGACCGCCGACGGTGCGCGGGTCGTGGGACCACCCCTGGAGATCGTGGTCCCGACCGGCGGAGTGTTCGACACGGCCGACAAGTACGACGGCGACCCGACGTTCCTCCTGCCCGCCCCGGTCTCGCCGGCCGAGCACGCAGCCCTGCGCGAGGCCGCTCTCGCGCTGTTCGACGCGCTCGGGTGCCATGGCGTCGCCCGCTTCGACTTCTTCCTGTCCCCCGTGCACGGACTGGTCCTCAACGAGGTCAACACGATGCCGGGGATGACGGCGACGTCCCAGGTGCCCAAGATGTTCGCCGCGCTGGGGACGCGCTACGAGGACCTGGTCGAAGGGCTCGTGCTCGCTGCCGCCGCGGCCCGCGCTGCGGGACAGGTCCCGACGGGAGCGGTCCCGCCACGAGCAGTCACGATGAGAGGGAGCGCCGCCTGATGGTCACCGGTCGTCCGTCCCGTTCGGCCCGGCTCCGTGGGAGCATCTGGGCGTGAGCCCGAGCCGTCCCGCGACACCTCCCGCCGCAGCCGCCTGGCTCGCCCCGACCGTCGCCCTGCTCGTCGTCGTCGCGGGGCTCACCGAGGTCGGCCGGGACGAGCGGATGTCCGACGCACGCCACGTCGCCGGCGTGGCGATCGTCCTGGCGACGGCCCTGGCGTGCGCGCTCTTCCGCCGGGCCCCGGGGCTCGCGCTCGGTCTGCTCCTCGCGACCGGCCTGTTCCAGGTCGCGACCGGGGCTGCGCTCCTCGCGGTCCAGCTCACCGCTCCCCTCGTCGCCTACGGGACGTCACGCTACGGGTCGACGCTCGTCGTGTGGCTCAGCGGTGTCGCGCTCCCCTTCGCCCCGGTCTTCGCGTTTATGTACCTCGGCAGCGACGGCATGTACGTCTCGAGCG
Organism: Oerskovia sp. NPDC057915; assembly: GCF_042887685.1. Lineage (NCBI taxonomy): Bacteria > Bacillati > Actinomycetota > Actinomycetes > Micrococcales > Cellulomonadaceae > Oerskovia > Oerskovia sp. NPDC057915. The sequence goes on from NZ_JBHVOS010000004.1 coordinate 201,020, forward strand.
ACCTCGTGACGCTCGTGCTGTCCTCAGGGGGCGGGCACCTCGTCGGTCCGGCCCTGGTCGGGTTCGGCTCGCTCGCGTACTTCCTGCTGCCCTGGTTCCTCGGGCTCGTGCTCCGGGGCCGCGAGCGCACCCGCGCGTCCCGCCGGGACGAGCAGGCGGCCCTCGCGGCCCTCGACGAGGCCCGCGAGCAGCGTGCGGCGGCGACCGAGATCGCTCGTCTCCAGGCCGGGAACGCTCGCCTGGCGCGCGACGTCCACGACGTCGTCGGGCACTCGCTCGCCGTGATCCTCGCCCAGGCCGAGTCCGCCCAGCTGCTCGCCGACGACGACCCCGACGCCGCCAAGCGTGCCATGGCGAGCATCGCCGGGTCCGCTCGCCAGTCGTTGCGCGACGTGCGGGCCGTCCTCGGCTCGACCGGGACACCGACCCCCGCCGGGCTGCTCCCGCAGGGAAGCCTGCAGTCCCTGATCGACGACGTCCGCACCGCGGGCGTCCAGGTCGAGGACACCGAGTCGGGCGAGGCGCGCGACCTGACCCTCGAGGAGCAGACGGTCGCGTTCCGCGTGCTCCAGGAGATGCTGACCAATGCGCTCAAGCACGGCCGCCGGGACCACGCGGTCACGGTCCGTCGGGCGTGGAGCACGGAGCCCGTGCCGAGCGGCCGCGCGGGTCGGACGAGCTCCCTGCTCGTCGAGGTGGCGAACACCGTCTCCCCCGAGGCCGAGCGCGGCGTCGGGGGGCTCGGGATCGCCGGGCTGCGTCAGCGGCTCGAACCCTTCGGCGGGCACCTGTCGGTCCGCACCGCACCCCTGCCGGACGGCAGCGCGACGTTCACGGCGAGCGCGCACCTTCCCCTCTCGTGAGCAACGGCCGCAGCAAGCCGCCCCGCACACCCCACCCCCACCCCCACCCCCACCCCGTAGGAGCCTCATGACCACCGCCGAGGACGTCCGCGTCCTGCTCGTCGACGACCAGGAGCTCTTCCGGCAGGGCGTCGCGGTGATCCTCGACGCCCAGCCCGGCATCCGGGTGGTCGGGTCGGCAGCGGACGGCCTGGAGGCCGTGCACCTGGTCGACGAGCTGGAGCCCGACGTGGTGCTCATGGACCTCCGCATGCCCGTGGTCGACGGGGTGGAGGCTACCCGGCAGATCTTCGCGCCGACCCGCGCCGCGGGGCGCACGCGACCGGTCCGGGTCGTCGTCCTGACGACCTTCGACCTCGACGACCGCGCCGCGACCGCGATCCGCTACGGGGCGAGCGGGTTCCTCCTCAAGGACTCGAGCCCCGAGCAGCTCGCCCACTGCGTCCGCACGGTGCACGCCGGCAACGCCGTCATGGCACCGCAGGACCTGACGACGCTCCTCGACGGCAGGTTCCGGACCGTCTCGCCGGTCCCTGCGGAGGTCGGGTCGCTCACGAGCAAGGAGCGCAGGGTGCTCTCGCTCGTCGCCACGGGGCTGTCGAACGCAGAGATCGGGGCGCGGTTGTTCGTGAGCGAGTCGACCGTCAAGACGCACGTGGGCGCGATCCTGCGCAAGCTCGACCTGCGTGACCGCGTGCAGGTCGTCGTCTACGCGCACGAGCACCGGCTCGTCGGCGCCGACCGCTAGCCGGCGCCTCCTGCGCCGACCGGGCTCGCGCCGTCGCGAGGCCTGGCCGTCGCGGCGGACGAGCCGGACGCTGCCGGCACCTCCTCGGACCAGATCCCGAGGAGGTCGCGCGACGCGGTGGCGTTCGTGCCCAGGACGGCGTCGGCGAAGGAGCGGAACGCCGGGCCGGGCGGACCGTCGTACGGAGGCAGGTGCAGGTCGAACCGGGTGAGGTGATCCTCGAGGAGGTTCGCCGACCGCATGGCGGTGATCGCCGAGTCGCGCCACCGGAAGAGCTGCACGAGCGCCTCCGTCGCGGCCGCGACCGCGCCGAGCACCGCCACGACCCACGTCGGGACGCTCGGGACACCGGTGAGCACGGGGATCGACCCTGCGCTGACGATCACGACGACGCGCGTCGCGCGGTACCGCCTCATCTGACGCGCGTGGTACCGCGCGAAGTCGGTGTACATCCCGCGCACGTGCTTGCGGTACCCCGCGACGAGCCGGGGGTCGGGAGCCGGGACGTCGTCGGGAGCCGCGACCTGCGGCGACGGCGGTTGCGGTGGCGGCGGCGGTGGCGGGAGGGGCGGTGGCGGCGCGGGGCGCAGTGGCCGGACGGGTCCCGACCCGTCCGTCTCCTCGGTCACGACGGGTCCTCGGCGTCCGGGTCGAAGGGGTCGGTCCCGACCGAGCCGTCGAGGACGACGGGCTCGACCGGGCGCGCCGGGGCGGGGGGCCCGGGAACGGGCGGTTCGGGCGGGTCGAACGGCGGGACCGACGTCCCGCCGTCGATCACGACCTTCGTCCAGTCGTCGGGGTCGTTCTCGATCCTGGCGTCGGGCACCGGCTCGTCGGCGCGCAGCCCCGAGGGGGGCTCGGGGGCCGCGTCCTCGCCGACGCTGTCCTCGTGGATGTCCATGGCGGGCCTGCTCTCGGTCGTCCGGGAGCGGCCTCGTCGCCGCTCTACCGAGAGGGAGGCCCCGGGGCCCGCGTTCGATGCACCGGCACGCTCACGGCGTCCGACCGCGGGACACCCCGTCGAGCGGGACACCGGGTGGCACGGCGTGCGGGACTCCGGGGGCACGGCGTGCGGGGTACCACGAGAACCTCCCGCGAGGCGCCGGTCCGACGTAGGTTCGGACCGGTGGAGGTCCTGGCGGGCCACCGCCGCCCGACGCCGACGACACCACCGAGGAGCAGAGCGATGACCGGATCGACGACGACGGCCTGGACCGACGACGAGCTGGACCGGGTCGGCCGGGCCGAGGAGCTCCAGGTCTCCTCGCTGCGCGCCGACGGGAGCCTGCGCCCGTTCGTGACCATCTGGGTCGTGCGGGTGGGCGACGGCGTCTACGTCCGGTCGGCCTACGGCCGGGACAACGGCTGGTTCCGCCGCGCCCTGGCGGACCCGCGGGGCCGGGTCCGGGCGGGCGGGGTCGAGAAGGACGTCGCGTTCGTCGAGCCCGACGACTCGGTGCACCCGGCGGTCGACGCGGCCTACCACGCGAAGTACGACCGGTACGGGCCCGCGATCGTCGGTTCCGTGACCGGGGCCGCGGGCGCCGCGGCGACGTTCCGCGTGGACCCGCGCACGTCCTGACGCGTCAGGAGGGCGCGCGGCCTACGGGACGGGGGCGACGTCGTCGACCGCGCGCAGGGCGTTGAGCGTGCGCGGGTAGCCGATGTACGGCAGGAGCTGGGTCGCGACGTCCACGAGGACCGCGCGACCGTTGCCGACGTTGCGGTTCGCGGCCACGTGACCGCGCACCTGCGGGTCGGCGCCGCCCAGCGCGACGAGCATCGCGAAGGTGAGCAGCTCGCGCGTGGGTACGTCGATCCCCGTGCGCGTGTAGTGGTCGCCGAAGCAGTTCGCGGACAGCAGCCGCTGGACGTGCGCCTGGTCGGCGGGCGCGTTCGCGTACATCGAGGCGACGACGTCGGGCCCCACGATCTCCTGCTGGACCGCGAGCCCCCTCTCGGTACGGTCCTCCGCGGTCGTGGTCGACTGCCCCGGCAGCGGGAGCTCGACGCCGTGCTCGACGAGGACCTCGTTCGTGACGCGCAGGGCGTCGAGCGCCCTGGCCGTGCCGACGTAGGGCACGGCCTGGTAGACGATCTCCTTGACCTCGACGGGCGTGACCTCGTCGCCGAGCCCCGCACCGAGCAGGGCTCGGTACTCCCCCAGCCCCTGGCACGCGACGAGGGCAGCGAGCCGGACCATGAGGCAGGTCCTCGCGTCGAGGCGGCTCGTGCGCAGCGCCTCGTCGGACGCGAGGCGGTCGAGCGTCTCGACGAGCTCGGGGTCGGTGGTGGCGAGCGCGGCGACGTGCTCGCCGAAGATCGTGTCGTGGTGCGCGCGGTCGGTGTCGGGCATGGTGGCTCTCCTCGTCGGGACGGGCTGGTCGCTCTCCAGTCCACGATGCTCCTGGCCCGAGCGCACGCGGGAGGCCAGGACGTCCCGGGTACCGGCAGGACCTCCCTCGCCCCGCGCCGAGGCCGTACCGTCGAGGGCATGGACCACAGGACGCAGGTGCGGGAGTTCCTGGTCTCTCGCCGCGCGAGGATCAGCCCCGAGGAGTCGGGGCTGCCCGTCTACGGGGGCAACCGGCGGGTGCCGGGGCTGCGCCGGGAGGAGGTCGCGATGCTCGCCGGGGTGAGCGTCGACTACTACACCCGGGTCGAGCGAGGGAACCTCTCCGGTGTCTCCGAGAGCGTGCTCGAGGCGCTCGCCTCGGCGCTGCAGCTCGACGAGGCCGAGCGGGGGCACCTGCTCGACCTGGCCCGGACGGCGAACGCCTCGCAGCGGACACGGGCCCGCCGGTCTCCCCGGCCCACGGTGCGCCCCGTCGTCCAGCGCATCCTCGACGCCATGGAGGGCGTCCCGGCGTTCGTGCGCAACGGGCGGCTCGACGTCCTGGCCTCGAACGTCCTGGGCGAGGCCCTGTACTCGCCGATGTACGTCGACCCAGTCCGGCCGGTCAACCACGCCCGGTTCCTGTTCCTCAGCCCGCGTGCCGAGGGCTTCTGGGGCGACCACGACAAGGCCGCGCACGACACGGTCGCGATCCTGCGGGCCGAGGCCGGACGCAACCCGTACGACAGGGCGCTCACGGACCTCGTGGGCGAGCTGTCGACGCGCAGCGAGTCGTTCCGGACGTTGTGGGCCGCGCACGACGTCAAGTACCACCGGTCCGGGACCAAGGTCTTCAACCACCCGGTGGTGGGCCGGGTCGAGCTCGCCTTCGAGGGCTTCGAGCTGCCCGCGGACCCGGGTCTGACGATCCTCGCGTACAGCCCCGAGCCGGGCAGCCCGTCCGAGGACGCCCTGCATCTTCTCGCGACCTGGGCCGCGACGGCCCGGCAGGAGGCGGCGGTGTCCGGGGCGGGGGCAGAGGCTGCGGACGACCGGGCCTGACCGCCCGTCGCCCCCGTCTCGACCACCTGCCCGACGGCGCCGCGCGCCACGCGGGAGCGCTTCCACCCTGGAGGACGAACGTGGGTAGGGTGTCGGCGTGACGAAGATCTCCCTCCCCCCGCTGCACTGGTTGTCCCACGAAGGCGCAGGTCAGGTCGCCGACGACGCCGTGACCCTGACCGCCCCAGCCGGCACCGACTGGACCAACGACGCCCTGGGCGCCCCGCCGCAGCACGCGGCCCCGGCACTCGTGCTCGACGCCCCGGCCGAGCTCGCGCTGTCGGCCCGGGTCCGGGTGACGACCGAGCGCACGACCTTCGACGCAGGCGCCCTGGTCCTGTGGGCCGACGACGCGCACTGGGCCAAGCTCTGCTTCGAGCAGGCACCGAACGGCCGGGCCATGGTCGTCTCGACCGTCACGAACGAGTACACCGACGACTGCAACTCGTGGGACGTCGACGACGAGGCCGTGCACCTGCGGGTCGTGCGCACCGGCCCCGCCTGGGCGTTCCACGCCTCGCGCGACGGCGAGACCTGGGAGTTCGTCCGCCTCTTCCGCCTCTACTCCGACCTGCCGGTCCGGGTGGGCTTCCTCGCGCAGGCTCCCCTCGGCACGACCTGCACCGCGGTCTTCGACCGGATCGAGCTCCACGACACCGCGCCCGGCGACCTGCGCGACGGGAGCTGAGCCCGGCGCCGGAGCACACCAGGGGCACCGCGCACGAGCCGTCCGGCGCGCGCCGGGCGGGTCAGGTGGGCCAGTAGGCCGAGTCCGGGACCGAGCGCGGCCCGAAGACGGCCTGTCCGACGCGGACACACGTGGCTCCTTCGGAGATCGCGAGCTCGTAGTCGCCGGACATGCCCATCGAGAGCTCGGCGAGCCCCACGCCCTCGGGGGCCGTGTCACGGAGCCGGTCACGCAGCGACCGCAGCCGGGCGAAGCACGCGCGGACCCGTTCGCGGTCCGTGGTGAGCTCGGCCAGGGTCATGAGGCCGCGGACCCGCAGGGCGGAGAACGTCGGCAGCGCCTGGACGAAGGCGGGCACCTCCTCGGGCGCCAGTCCGTACTTGCTGGGCTCGTCCGAGGTGTTGACCTGCACGAGGACGTCGAGACCCCGCCCGAGCGCCTGGAGCCGCCGGTCGAGCGCCTGCGCGACGCGGAGCGAGTCGAGGGCCTGGAACTCGGTCGCGAAGGCCGCGACGTCCTTGGCCTTGTTCGTCTGCAGGTGCCCAACGACGGCCCACTCGACGTCGAGGTCCGCCAGGTTCTCGGACTTGCGCCGGGCCTCCTGGACCTTGTTCTCGCCCAGCCGGACGAGACCTGCGGCGACGGCCTGGCGGATCCGGTCCTCGGGCACGGTCTTGCTGACCGGCAGCAGCCGCACGGTGTCCGGGTCACGTCCCGCCTCGGCGGCCGCCGCCGCGATCCGCGAGCGCACGGTGTCCAGCGCGCCGGTGAAGTCCGCGACGGTGCGTGCCGTCCGGTAGGGCTGGTCGTCCGGTCGTGCGGTCACGAGCGCTCCCACGGGTCGGAGGGGGTCGGGGCGGGGTTCTGCAGGAGGCGGGTGCTCTGCGCGACCCAGTCGTCGAGGACGCGCCTGGCCACGTCTGCGAGGACCGGTCCGTGCTCGAGGGCCTGCGCACGGATCCGGCGAGGGTCGATCCCGGCGCCCGCGAGCTCGTGCGCGTGGCCCACGAGCCAGCTCTCGATCCGGGTGTGGTCCGCCTCGAGGTGGAACTGCAGCCCGAGCAACGCCGGACCCGCCGAGAACGCCTGGTGCGGGAACCCGGGCGTCTCCGCGAGGCGTACGGCCCCCGGGGGGATCTCGAACTGGTCTCCGTGCCAGTGCAGGACGGGCACGCCGTCGAGCGGCGCGAGGACCGATCCTCTCCCGGCGTCGGTGAGCGTCAGCGGTCCGTACCCGATCTCGTGCCGGCCCGTCGCGGAGACGTCGGCCCCGAGGGCGTGCGCCACGAGCTGGGCGCCGAGGCAGATGCCGAGCGTCGGTCGCCCCGCGCTCAGCCGACCGGAGAGTGCCGCGAGCTCGGCGGCGAGGAACGGGTAGCGCTCGACGTCGCCGACCCCGACAGGGCCACCCAGCACGACGAGGATCTCGGGGTCCAGGAACGCCTCCGGGGTGAGGGGGTCCGTCCCGGCCTCCAGGTACGTCACCTCGTAGCCGTGCGCGTCGAGAGCTGTCGCCGCGAGCCCGAGGTCCTCGAAGGGGACGTGCCGGACCGCGAGCGCCCGCCGGGTCACGAGGCCTCCCCCTGCGCATCGAGCCCGGTGGCGCGCTGCTCCGCGCCGCCCGTCCCGGCTCGCGTCGGTGCGGTCCTGCCGCGCGCGCGTGCTCCCAGGGTGTCGTGAGGCCCGAGGATCGCGGCCAGGTCGGTCGCGAAGGCTTCTGCCTGCGGGGCGTCGAGGGTCGAGGTCGTGACGCGGATCGCTGACGGGCGGCCTGTGCCGAGCGTGAAGTCGTCGCCCGCGCGGACGGCCCACCCGTGGGCCGCGAGGTCCTCCACGACCCGCCGGGCGGACCCCGGCACGGGCAACGGCACCCACAGGTTGAGGCCGTCCCCGGGCCCCGGGACGGCGACGCCAATCTCCCCGAGCGCGACGGCGAGCCGGTCGCTCCGGCGGGCGTACGTGGCGCGGGCCTGGTCGAGCAGGACATCGGTGCCGGGGTCGGCGAGCAGGTGGGCGACGACGCGCTGGAGGACGTGGCTGACCCAGGTGGTGGACGAGCCGAGCCGGGTCTCGAGCCGAGCCGCGGTGGTGGCGTCGGCGAGCACGAAGGCCAGGCGCAGGTCGGGTCCGAGGAACTTCGACACCGACCGCACGAGCGCCCACCGGGGTGCCCCCGGCGGGGTGATCCGCACGTAGGGGTGGGTCGACACCGCCGAGAAATGGTCGTCCTCGACGACGAGCACGTCCGGGTGCTCGGACAGCGCGTCGCGCAGCGCGGCCGCACGCCGGGGCGTCAGGCTCACCCCCGTGGGGTTGTGCGCACGGGGCGTGCACACCACGGCTCGCGCGCCGGCCGCGAGAGCGTCCCGCAGGCCGGCGACGCTCATGCCCTCGTCGTCGACCGGGACGGGGACGCCCCGGTACCCACCGAGCCGGAGCGTGCCGATGCTCGACAGGAAGCACGGGTCCTCGACCGCGACCAGGTCGCCGCGTGTCAGGTGCGCGGCGAGCAGGCGCTCGACCGCGTCGACGGCTCCGTGCGCGAGGACGACGCGGTGCTCGCGGTCGACGTCCGGCGCGAGGTGCTCCTGCGCCCACCGGACGAGGTCGGCGTCGACCGGTGGTCCGCCGTACAGCGAGGGCGCGTAGCCCGCGTCGAGGGCTCCTGCCAGGCCCGGGAGCAGCGACGGGTCGGGGTTCCCGCTCGACAGGTCCACGAGCCCGGAGGGCGCCAGTCCGTCGCGGTCGAGGTCGGGGACACCGAGCACGACCGTGCCCCCGCGCCGCCGGCTCTCGACGACCCCGGCGGCCGCCAGCTGGGCGTACGCGGCGGCCACGGTGTTCCGGTTGAGCCCCAGCGCTCCCGCAAGGTCACGGATGGGAGGCAGGGACTCCCCTGCCCGCAGCGCTCCCGTCTCGACGAGCGTTCGGACGGACGAGACCACCTCGTCAGCGCTGGCGCCCTCGATCCTGTCGATCCTGTCGATCCTGTCGATCACGGTCACTCCCCTCCCCGGTCCCGGCGCCCGCATCGAGCGGAACGACCACCGACCAAACATATGTCCTAGGACATAGGTTTGACCATCGCTCTGTGCGGCGATCCCGTCCGGGCCCGGCCACACCCAGCCCGCGCCATGGGCCCGCAGAACCGGCCTGCTGCCTCCGCGACACCGGCCCCCGTCGCCGGCCCGCCGGCCCGGCCCGCTGCGTCCGCGTCGCCGGGCCGCCGCCGCCGTCCGCACACCGCCCCGCCCGCTCGCGAGAACCTCGTGCGGCACGCCGGGACCGAAGGTCCGTCGAACGAGTGACCAACGTCCCGACCTCAGGGAGGAAGGTCCCGGCGCGCCCGAGATTGTCCACTACATGTGGGCTCACACGGGTGTAATTGCTACTACATCTAGTTTTCATCGGCGCCACCTCCTGCCCGTCCGGGCAGGCCCGGGGCGCCACGCAGAGAGGTTGTGGTCGCATGGGCCTGGTCGGGGTGGAGCAGGGCGAGGACGTCACGTCGGGGGCGACGAACGGCCTCACGGTGCTCAAGCGTGACGGTCGAGCGCTCCCGTTCGACGACTCCCGGATCCGCGCCGCGCTCACGAAGGCCTACGAGGAGGTCCACGGTGCCGCGACGCCTTTCCACGAGCGCGCCCTCGACGCGGTGCTCGACCGGGTGGTCGCGGAGATCTCGGTGCGCTTCACGGGCGTCGTGCAGATCTACGAGATCCAGGCCGTGGTCGAGCACGAGCTGCTCGAGTCGCGCGAGTACGACGTGGCTCGCGCCTACATCGACTACCGCGTCCAGCGGGACTTCGCGCGCAGCCGGTCGACCGACCTCAACCACTCGATCGTGGGCCTGATCAGCAAGGACTCGGCGGTCGTCAACGAGAACGCGAACAAGGACTCGGACGTCTTCAACACCCAGCGCGACCTGACGGCGGGCGCGGTCGGCAAGGCGATCGGCCTGCGCATGCTGCCTCCGCACGTCGCGAACGCCCACCAGAAGGGCGACATCCACTACCACGACCTCGACTACCACCCGTACGCACCCATGACGAACTGCTGCCTGATCGACTTCCGGACGATGCTGTCCGAGGGGTTCCGCATCGGCAACGCGCAGGTCGAGCCTCCCCGTTCGATCCAGACCGCGGCCGCTCAGATCACGCAGATCATCGCGAACGTCGCCTCGAGCCAGTACGGCGGCTGCTCGGTCAACCGGATCGACGAGCTCCTGGCACCGTACGCCGAGCTCAACTACGCCAAGCACCTCGTCGAGGCCGAGCGCTGGCTCACCGACGCGTCGACGCACGACGCCTACGCGCGGGCCAAGACGGCCAAGGACATCTACGACGCGATGCAGAGCCTCGAGTACGAGATCAACACGCTGTTCACGTCCAACGGGCAGACCCCGTTCACGTCGGTCGGCTTCGGGCTGGGCACCGGGTGGCTCGAGCGGGAGATCCAGCGCGCGATCCTGCAGATCCGCATCAAGGGCCTGGGGGCGGAGGGCCGCACCGCGATCTTCCCCAAGCTGATCTACACGCTGCGCCGCGGGGTGAACCTGGAGCCGGGCGACGAGAACTACGACATCAAGGAGCTCGCCGTGGAGTGCGCGACCAAGCGCATGTACCCCGACGTGCTGAGCTACGACAAGATCGTCGAGATCACGGGCAGCTTCAAGATGCCCATGGGCTGCCGCTCGTTCCTCCAGGGCTGGAGCGACGAGGACGGCCACGACGTCGTCGAGGGTCGCATGAACCTCGGTGTCGTGACGCTCAACCTGCCCCGCATCGCCCTGGAGGCCCAGGGCAGCCAGGAGGCGTTCTGGGACATCCTGGCGGAGCGTCTGGCCACGGTCCACGACGCGCTCGTCTACCGCGTCGAGCGCTGCAAGGAGGCCGTCCCGGGCAACGCCCCGATCCTGTACGTGCACGGGGCGTTCGGCGAGCGCCTGGCCCCGGACGACGACGTCGACCAGCTGTTCCGCGACGGGCGCGCGACCGTCTCGCTCGGGTACATCGGGCTGTACGAGGTCGCGGCCGCGTTCTACGGGGGTGCGTGGGAGGCCGACCCCGAGGCCAAGGAGATGACGCTGCGCGTGCTGCGGACCCTCAAGGAGCACACGTCCGCGTGGACGGCCGAGCACGGCTACCAGTTCAGCGTCTACTCGACGCCGAGCGAGAGCCTCACGGACCGGTTCGCGCGGCTCGACCGGGAGAAGTTCGGCGTGGTGGCCGACATCACCGACAAGGAGTACTACACGAACAGCTTCCACTACGACGTGCGCAAGGACCCGACGCCGTTCGAGAAGCTCGACTTCGAGATGGACTACCCGCAGTACGCGTCGGGCGGGTTCATCCACTACTGCGAGTACCCCGTGCTCCAGCAGAACCCGAAGGCGCTCGAGGCCGTGTGGGACTACGCCTACGACCGGGTGGGGTACCTCGGCACGAACACCCCGATCGACCGCTGCTACGCGTGCGGGTACGCGGGCGACTTCGCACCGACGGCGCGCGGCTTCGCGTGCCCGGGGTGCGGCAACACGGACCCGCGCACGTGCGACGTCGTCAAGCGCACGTGCGGCTACCTCGGCAACCCGCAGCAGCGCCCCATGGTGCACGGACGGCACGTCGAGATCTCCTCGCGCGTCAAGCACATGGCGGGCGCGGTGAGCCTGGGCGCCGCCGGGTCCGCGAGCGCCGCGCCCGACGGGAGCCCCGCGGCCGGCGCCGGCCCGGCGGAAGCCTGAGGTCGTCGTGCCGCGGGACCCTCAGCCCGGCTGGCTCGCGGAGCGCTTCAGCCAGGGCCACGTCGCGGACTACAAGCCGTTCGTGTTCGTCGACGGCGAGGGCGTGCGCTGCAGCCTGTACGTGAGCGGGTGCCTGTTCGCGTGCGAGGGCTGCTTCAACGAGGCGACGTGGAGCTTTCGCTACGGCACCCCGTACACCGGCGAGCTCGAGGAGCGGATCCTGGCGGACCTCGCGCACGAGTCCGTGCAGGGCCTGTCCCTCCTCGGCGGCGAGCCGTTCCTCAACACGGGCGTGTGCCTGCGCCTCGTACGGCGCCTGCGCGAGCAGCACGGTCGGGGCAAGGACGTGTGGTGCTGGACCGGCTACACGTTCGAGGAGCTCCGCGCGGGGTCGGCCGACAAGCAGGAGCTGCTCGCGGGGCTCGACGTGCTGGTCGACGGCCGGTTCGAGAACGCGCACCGCGACCTCACGCTCCCGTTCCGCGGGAGCACGAACCAGCGCGTCCTGTCGGTCCCGGCGTCGCTCGCCGCGGGCCGCGCGGTCGCGTGGACGCCTGCGCGCGAGGCGCGGTCCGCCTGACCTGCCCGACGGCGTCGCGCACCTTCCGCGTGGAGGTGCGCGACGCCGTCGGGCAGGTGCCGCAGGGCGCGCGCCGGGACTCGCCGCCCCTCGGAGCTTGGTCCCGGGCGCGGACCGGGGTACTTCTAGGTGATGCGCACGAACCCCCACGAGATCACCCATCAGGTCCTGGCCGCCCGCGGCGTCGGCGGGCACCGCCAGTACCGCATCCCCGCCCTGGCCGTCTCGACGCGCGGCACGGTCCTCGCGGCGTACGACGGACGCCCCAACCTCGACGACCTGCCGAACACGATCGACCTCCTGGTCAGGCGCAGCCCCGACCACGGCCGCACGTGGGGCCCGCAGCAGGACGTGCGCGTCGGTACGGGGCTCCAGGGCTTCGGCGACCCGAGCCTGCTCGTCGACCGGGTGACCGGTCGCATCTTCTGCTTCCACGCCGCGGGGACCCACGCGGGGTTCTTCGAGGCGGTCGAGGGCCTCGAGCCCGAGGACGACGTCCAGCACGTCGACCTGTCGTTCTCCGACGACGACGGGCTCACCTGGTCGCACCGCCGCGTCACGGGCTCGCTCAAGCCGCACGGCGTCACGGGCCTGTTCGCCGCGGCCGGCGCCGGGATCCAGCTCGAGACCGGACCGCACGCGGGGCGGCTGCTCCAGCAGATGGTCCTGCTCCTGGGCGGGGAGATCCGCGCGGCGTCGGCGTACTCGGACGACCACGGCGACACGTGGACGCTGGGCGAGCCCACGGGTCCCGGGGCCAACGAGAACAAGGTCGTCGAGCTGAGCGACGGCCGCGTCCTGCTGAGCTCGCGCGCGAAGGGCTGCCGGGTGCAGGCCGTCTCGACCGACGGCGGCCACTCCTACGGGCCGCTGACGCCCGTACCGGACCTGCCCGACCCGAGCGACAACGGCAGCATCCTGCGGCTCGGTACGGTGACCGGCCCGGCCGCTCCCCTGCTCGTGACCAACAACCGCGACGCCGACCTGCGCCGCAACACCGTGCTCAGCGTCTCGCACGACGAGGGCACGACCTGGCGGCCCGCGCTGACGATCTGCGCGGGATCGAGCGCCTACTCGACCGCGGCCGTGCTCGCCGACGGGTCGCTCGGCGTGCTCTACGAGCGCGACGGGTACAGCGAGATCGTGTTCGCCCGCGTCGACACCCACGCCCTCTCCCCCGCGGCTCTCGCCGAGGCCGTCGAGACGTTCGTGGACGACGACGGCGGCGACTTCACCATGGTGCTGCGCTCGATCACCCCGGGGCGCCCCGCGCAGTGGGTCAGCGTGGGCGCGTCGCACGTCATCTCGGCCGAGGGGGGCGACTGGGGCGTGCACACCTGGAAGGAGATCGGGCAGGGGTACGACGGCGACCAGGTCCTCGGCACGCGCGAGGCGCAGGACGTCAACTACGGTCCGGCCGCGCCGGGGCTTCGCGCGGGCGACATCCTCGCGTTCACGGGGCGCTTCCGGCACCGTGGCCCGCAGCCCGTCACGGCCGCGCTGAGCGGGGACCTCGACGGCGACGTCGCGGCCCGGTTCCCGGCCGTGCGCCTCGCGCCCGGCGAGGACGCCCTGTACTTCACGCCGACCTACACCGTGACGGCGCAGGACGTGACGGCCGGCTTCGCGATCGTGCGGTGCGCCGTGCAGGCCGGGACGGAGCGGTTCGAGCAGGCGTTCCGCGCGGACACCGCGACCGGGGAGGTCGTGGCGGTCGCGCCCTGACAGCCCGCGCTCGGTTCGCGGGCCAGGGGGCGCGAACCGGCGTCGTCGATCAGGGCGGCGCGTCGGTGAGCGCACCGGGCGCACCGGGCGCGTCGGCGTCGGCGTCGGCGTCGGCGTCGGGGTCGGGGTCGGGGTCGGGGTCGGGGTCGGGGTCGGGGTCGGTGTTGGGGTCGGTGTTGGGGTCGGTGTTGGGGTCGGGCGCGAGATCGGTGCGGGTGTGGGCTCGTTCGCCCTGCGGCCCGAACAGGCTGAGCACCTCGGCGCCCTCCTGACCCGTGCTGCCGAACCAGTGGGGCGTGCGGGTGTCGAACTCGGCGACCTCCCCGGCGTCGAGCACGAGGTCCCGGTCCCCCACGACGAGCCGCATCCGGCCGGTCAGCACGTAGAGCCACTCGTAGCCGTCGTGCGCCGTGAGCACGGGCTCGGTGGCCTTGCGCGGGACGAGGATCTTCCAGGCGTGCTGGTTCGCGGGCTGCCGGGTCAGCGGCACGACGACCCGGCCGTTGACCCGGCGCGGGACGAGCCGGATGCGGGGGTCGCCCGTCTCCGGGGCGCGCACGAGCTCGTCGAGCGGCACCCGGTACGCGTGAGCGAGGAGCAGGAGCAGCTCGAGGCTGGGCTTGCGCCCCCCGGTCTCGAGGCGTGACAGCGTGCTCTTCGAGATCCCCGTCGTGCCCGCGAGCGCCGCGAGGGTGATCCCGCGTCGCCGCCGGAGGGCGCCGAGCCGTGGCCCGACCTGGTCGAGCGCGCGTCCGATCGCTGCCGTGGGGTCGTCCATCGTGCCATCCCACCACCCTGTCCCAGTTCCAGCAACATCCATTGCCGAGACCGGGTCGGAGCGGGCAGCCTCGGCGGTATGAACCCCACCCCGCGCGACCCACGCTCCCGGTCCGTCCTCGTGAGCGCGCTCGCGCTCTCCACGCTCCTGGCCTCGCTCGGCACGAGCGTCGCGAACGTCGCGCTGCCCACGCTCGCGCACGAGCTCGACGCGCCCTTCGGCCGGGTGCAGTGGGTCGTCCTGTCGTACCTGCTGTCGATGACCGTGACCGCGGTCGCCGTGGGGAGGCTCGGCGACGCCCTCGGGCGGCAGCGGGTGCTCCTCGCGGGCCTCGGTGTGTTCACGGTCGCAACGCTCGCCTGCGCCCTGGCGCCCACCCTCCCGGTGCTCGTCGCCGCCCGATCGCTGCAGGGGGTCGGGGCCGCGGTCATGATCGCGCTCCCGCTCGCGCTCGTGCGGGACGTCGTGCCCGAGGAGCGCACCGGGGCGGCCATGGGGCTGCTGGGTACGACCTCTGCGGCGGGGACGGCACTGGGACCTGCCGGGGGCGGGCTGCTGATCGCCGCGTCGAGCTGGCAGGCCGGCTTCGTGGCCATGCTGCCGCTCGCGGGCGTCGCTCTCGTGCTGACCGGGCGCGCCCTCGGTGACGCACCCGCCCCGGCACGATCCGGTGCGAGGTTCGACGTCGCCGGTGCCCTCGTGCTCGCGGGGGCTCTCGTGGCGGGCACCCTCGCCATGACCCCTGCCGCGGTCCCGCAGGTGGGCGCCGCACCCCTGCTCGTGGTCGCGGCGGTCCTCGTCGCGCTGCTCGTCGTGGTCGAGCGCAGGGCGGCAGCTCCCCTCGTGCCGTGGGGGCTCCTGCGCACCCGTGCACTGAGCGGCGGCCTGCTCATGAACCTGCTCGTCGCGACCGTCATGATGAGCACCCTGGTCGTGGGGCCCTTCTACCTCGCGGGAGGTCTGGGGCTGAACGAGGCCGCGATCGGCCTCACGCTCGCGGTCGGGCCGGTCGTCTCGGCCCTGACCGGCGTCGTGGCCGGGAGGGTCGTCGACCGCGCCGGCGCAGGGCCCATGACGACCTGCGCGCTGCTGACCATGGCGACGGGGACCGTGCTGCTCGTCGGGCTTCCTCCCGTCTGGGGGCTGCCCGGCTACGTGCTCGCGCTCGTGGTCCTGACTCCCGGGTACCAGCTCTTCCTGGCCGCGAACAACACCGCCGTCATGACCACGGTCGACGCAGGACGACGCGGGACGGTCTCGGGCGTCCTGAGCCTCTCGCGCAACCTCGGCCTCGTCGCGGGCGCCTCCGTCATGGGCGCGGTGTTCGCGGGCGCGACCGGGTCGGTCGAGATCCAGGACGCCTCGGCGGCCTCGATCGCGGCCGGGACGCAGGCGACCTTCCTCGTCGCGACCGCCCTCCTGGCCCTCGCAGCCGTGGTCTCGCTCGCGGTCCGCAGGCGTACCGACCTCTCCGTGAGCCCTGCCCGGGCCTCGTGAGCCCGATCTCGTAGGCGAGCACGACGAGCTGGGCACGGTCGCGCGAGCCGGCCGCCAGGCCCGTCGAGGGGACTGCGCGCAAGGGTTCCGGTGCGCGTGGTCGCAGGGAGCGGTCCGCCGTGCCCTCTGGCCCCGGCCGGAGCCGCTACCCCAGGGTCCGACGCCGGACGATCTCCGCGATCCAGGTCGGTGCGAAGGGCGACGTGCAGCCCGGGGGCGTCGGGTAGTCCTTGAGGACCTCGAGCCGCTCTCCGATGGCCACCGCACGCGGCCGGAGGTCCGGGTCGTGGATGCCGATGGTCGCGAGGCACTCGTTCATGGCCCACTGGAGGCGCTCCGGGGCGTCCTTCATGTCTGCCTCGATGCGGTCGAGGAGCCCGGGCAGGTCGAGGCCGTCGGGGGACTTCGCGACCCGGTCGGTCGTCAGGGCCCATCCCGCGCTCGCGACGACCGGGTCGGGGTCCGCGAACCACACGGTGCGCAGCTCCTCGACGTGCGGGCTCTTCTTGACGACGTAGCTCACGAGCCATCCGTGCACCTTGGGAACGCGCGCGTCGCGCAGCATCGCGTCGAGCTCTGCCGCCGAGTACGCCTTGGGGCGGCAGACCAGGATCGCGACGAGCCGCGCCGCGGTGTCACCGGTCGCCCAGAGCTCGCCCGCGAGCTCGTGCTGCGTCCTGAGCGACTTCGCGACCGCGCGCAGCCTGGTGAGGTTGACGCCGTGGTCGTCACCGTGGCGCGCGTTCACCGCACGGATCTTCGGGTCCTCGAGGGCCGCCAGCTCGGCCAGCACGTCGCTGACGGTCGCCTGGGCCACGGCAGTGGTCGCCACGTCGGTCTCCTCGGTCTGTCGTGTCCGCTCGTCGGTCGTCGCTCACACCCTACGTCGCTCTCCTCGTCCACCGCGGGGACCCCCGTGGGGAGTGCCCGCGTCGCCCCCTGGTGGAAGCACGGGCCCGACGCTGAGAGAATCGGTGCGGGATTCCGGGAACGCACGGGCGCGCTTCCGCGTTGACCTGTCGGAATCCACCCGCGATCTGAGAGAGACATGGACGCAGACAGTACGAACCCCCTTGTGCCGGCCACCGATGCTGCGACGAGGGGGTGCAGGTTCTGATGTGGGTGCTGACACTGCTGCTCGGCGTCGTCGTGATCGTCGCGATCACGGCTGTGACCGGCTACTTCGTCGCCCAGGAGTTCGCATACATGGCCGTGGACCGGTCTCGCCTGAGCGCGCGCGCCGGCACGGGCGATGCCGGCGCCAAGCGCGCCCTGGCGGTCACCAAGCGCACGTCCTTCATGCTCTCGGGCGCCCAGCTCGGCATCACCGTGACGGGGCTGCTCGTCGGCTACGTCGCCGAGCCGCTCGTCGGTGAGTCCCTGGGCACGGCCCTGGGAGGGGTAGGCGTCCCGACGGGCGTCGGCATCGCCGTAGGCACCGTCCTGGCCCTGGTGTTCTCGACCTTCATCCAGATGATCTTCGGGGAGCTCTTCCCCAAGAACCTCGCGATCGCACGGCCCGAGCCGGTCGCCCTGTGGCTCGCCCGCTCGACGACCATCTACCTGGCCGTCTTCGGATGGCTCATCAAGATCTTCGACCAGGCCTCGAACCTCCTGCTCAAGGCGCTGCGGATCGAACCGGTCCACGACGTCGAGCACTCGGCCACGGCCCGTGACCTCGAGCACATCGTCGCGGACTCGCGCCAGAGCGGCGACCTGCCCGGTGAGCTCTCGGTCCTCCTCGACCGCATCCTCGACTTCCCCGAGCGCGACGTCGAGCACGCGATGATCCCTCGGGCCCGCGTGGACGTCGTGCACGTCGACGACACCCTCGGAGAGGTGCGCGCACGGATGGCAGCCGGGCACTCGCGCTACCCGGTGCTGGCGGACGACGACCAGGTCGTCGGCGTCGTGCACCTCGTGGACGTGCTCACGACCGCTCATCCCGACGAGGTGCACGCCCAGGACTTCATGCGCCCCGTGGTCGTGATCCCGACCGCGATGAGCCTTCCGGACGCGCTGCGCGAGCTCACCGAGACGCACAACCAGCTCGCGTGCGTGATCGACGAGTACGGCGGCTTCGCGGGTGTCCTGACGGCCGAGGACCTCGCCGAGGAGCTCGTCGGTGAGATCACCGACGAGCACGACCCCGCGACGCCCACCATCGCCCCGCGCGACGACGACGGCATCTGGGTCATGCCCGGAGACACGCACATCGACGAGGTCGAGCGCGCGATCGGCCGCGACCTGCCACGAGGCGACTACGAGACGATCGCCGGGCTGGTCATCGACCAGCACGGCTCGCTGCTCGAACCCGGCGAGGGCATCGTCGTGGAGCTGCCCCTCGACCCCGCCGACCTGGCGCTCGCGGCCGAGCCCGAGCCCGCCTGGATGCGCGTCGACGTGATCGAGGTCGAGCGCCACGTCCCGTCGCTGGTCCGCGTGACCTTCCCGACGGACGACCGGCCGGACCCCGTCCCCGACACCGCACCCGCTGCGGCGCCCGCCGCGGCGCCCGAGACCGAGGAGGGCGACCGATGAGCAACCCCTGGGTCGTCGTGTCCATCACCGTCGTCATCATCGCGCTCAGCGCGTTCTTCGTCGCCGTCGAGTTCGCGCTGCTCGCGGCCAAGCGGCACCGCCTGGAGGACGCCGCCCCGAACAGCCGTTCGGCCCGCGCCGCGCTCCGCAGCTCGACCGAGCTGACCGTGCTGCTCGCGGGCTCCCAGCTCGGCATCACCGCCTGCACCCTGGCGCTGGGCGCCCTCACCAAGCCGGCCGTCCACCACTGGCTCACGCCCGCCTTCGAGGCGTGGGGGGCGCCGCTGTGGGTCGCGGACGCCGCCGGGTTCGTCCTGGCGCTGATCATCGTGACGTTCCTGCACCTGGTCGTCGGCGAGATGGCGCCCAAGTCGTGGGCCATCGCCCACCCCGAGACGTCCGCCACGCTGCTCGCCATCCCGATGCGCGGCTTCATGTGGCTGACCCGTCCCCTGCTGACGATGCTCAACAACATGGCGAACTGGTGCCTGGTCAAGGTCGGCGTCGAGCCGACCGGTCAGGTCGCCTCGGGCCAGAGCGCCGACGACCTGCGCCACCTCGTCGAGCACTCGGCCAACGTCGGCGCCCTGGACCCGGCGTACTTCGCCCAGCTCTCCGGTGCGCTGGACCTGCAGACCCTCACCGTGGGCGACCTGCTCACCGGGCGGGGCAGGCCCACCATGGTCCCGCTGAGCGCGACCGTGCACGACGTGCAGGAGGCCACGCGCACCTCCGGTCACCTGCGGATCCTGCTCGGCGACGACACCACCATCTCGGGCGTCGTGCACGTGCGTGACACGCTCGACGTGGACGGCGACCGGCCCGCGGCGGACCTCATGCGGCCGCCCTTCACGCTCGAGTCGTCCGTCCCCGTCTACGCGGCGTTGGCGCAGATGCGCGAGACGCGCAACCATCTCGCGGTCGTGACCGACGGCGCCACGGTCGCCGGGGTCATCGCCCTGTCCGACGTCATGGCCCGGCTCTTCCCCCGGGAGGTCGCCGCGGTGTGACGTGCGGTGGCCGGCTCCGCGCCGGCCCCGCTCCCGACGACGGCGCCCCACCCGGTCGAACGACCGGGTGG